>JAJQIG010000032.1 GCA_021199335.1 Oscillospiraceae bacterium
TTATATATTTGCTGCAATAATATCTCCCATTTCGGAGCAGGAAACCTTTTTCATACCATCGGACATAATATCACCCGTGCGGTAACCGTCCTTCAATGCCTTCTCAACAGCTTTTTCAACCGCATCCGCTTCCTTATCCATATCAAAGGAGTAGCGGAGGAGCATTGCTGCTGAAAGAATTGTAGCTATGGGGTTGGCCTTGTTCTGACCGGCAATGTCGGGGGCAGAACCGCCGCTTGGCTCATAAAGCCCAAACCTTGTATCGTTAAGGCTTGCCGAAGCGAGCATTCCTATTGAACCCGTTATCATGGAAGCCTCATCGGAAAGAATGTCACCGAACATATTCTCCGTAAGTACAACATCGAACTGCGCAGGATCTTTTACCAGCTGCATTGCGCAGTTATCGACAAGCATATGTTCATATGAAACCTCGGGGTAATCGGCTGCAACCTCCTCAACTATTTTTCGCCAAAGTCTTGATGAATCGAGCACGTTCGCTTTATCAACACTTGTAACCTTTTTTCTGCGTTTCATTGCAATATCAAACGCACGAACAGCAATCCTTCTGATTTCATTCTCATTGTAGGTAAGTGTGTCGGTGGCTGTAACTACGCCGTTTACTTCCTCGGTTTTCCTTGCGCCGAAGTATAATCCGCCCGTAAGCTCACGCATAATCATCATATCGAAGCCCCTATCGGCAATTTCCTCTTTGAGGGGGCAAGCATCCTTGAGCTGGCTGTAAAGAACGGCAGGACGGAGATTTGCAAAGAGATTGAGGGATTTTCTCAGCTTGAGAAGTCCCGCCTCGGGACGCTTATCCGATGGCAGCTTATACCATGGCGAGGTAGCTGTATTTCCCCCGATTGAACCCATAAGCACAGCATCGGCAGCCTTAGCCCTTTCAATGGTTTCATCGGTGAGGGGAACACCGTTTGCATCAATTGAGCATCCGCCCATCAGAAGCTGTTCATATTCAAAGGTATGATTAAATTTTTCCGCAGTTTTATCAAGTATTTTCATTGCTTCGGTTACAATTTCCGGACCGATTCCGTCGCCCTTGATTACAGCAATTTTTTTATTCATATAGAAAAATCCTTTCACTTAATTTGGGGTTAGCGTCTGAGTTATTTTTTCAGCGAATTAAGAAGACCGCCCGCTGCGATAATTTCCTTTATAAAATCGGGGAAGGGCTGCGCTTGATATGTTTGGTTTTTGGTTTTATTGGTGATAACACCGCTGTCAAAGTCGATTTCAACCTCATCGCCCTTATCAATGCCCTTTGCCGCTTCATTACATTCCATAATGGGCAGGCCGATATTTATAGCGTTTCTGTAAAAAATTCTTGCAAAGGTTGATGCGATTACGCAGGAAATTCCGCTTGCTTTGATTGCAAGGGGAGCGTGTTCTCTTGAAGATCCGCAGCCAAAATTCTGCTCAGCAACTATAATGTCGCCGTTTTTTACATTCTTGACGAAATCAATATCGATGTCCTCCATGCAGTGCTGCGCAAGCTCCTTTGCATCGGGGGAGTTAAGGTATCTTGCGGGGATAATAACATCGGTATCAACATTGTCTCCGTATTTATGAACAAAGCCTGAAACTTTCATTTATATAAGCCATCCTTTCTTACATTAATTCGTCTGCGCCGCTGATTTTGCCCGTTATTGCGGAAGCGGCGGCAACAGCAGGGGAAGCCAAATAAACCTCAGATTCGGGGTGCCCCATTCGTCCGACAAAGTTTCTGTTTGTCGTTGCAACGGCCCTTTCTCCTGCGGCAAGGATGCCCATATGACCGCCAAGGCATGGTCCGCAGGTTGGCGTTGAAACGGCGCAGCCCGCATTAATAAAGATTTCCATAAGTCCCTTTTTGATTGAATCAAGGTAAATCTGCTGGGTTGCGGGTATAATAATGCAGCGTACATTGGGGTGAACGTGCTTGCCCTTCAAGATTTCAGCGGCAATTTCCATATCCTCCATGCGTCCGTTGGTGCATGAGCCTATAACAACCTGATCAATCTTTACATCGCCGACCTCATCGATTGTCCGTGTATTTTCGGGGAGATGGGGGAACGCAACGGTTGACTTTATTTCCGAAAGGTCAATATCGTAAACCTCGTCATAAACTGCATCGGGGTCAGCCTCATAAATTTTGTATGGGCGCTGTGTACGCATATCAAGGTAGGCGGTTGTAACCTCATCAACGGCAAAAATACCGTTCTTTGCGCCCGCTTCGATTGCCATATTTGCCATAGAAAGGCGGTCGTCCATAGAAAGGCTCGCAAGGCCCTCTCCGCTGAATTCCATGGATTTATAGAGTGCGCCGTCAACCCCTATCATACCGATAATATGGAGAATAACGTCCTTTCCCATAACGAATTTATTAAGCTTACCCTTGAGGTTGAATTTTATTGCGGTGGGAACCTTGAACCAAGCCTCTCCCGTTGCCATTCCGGCTGCCATATCGGTTGAGCCTACGCCTGTGGAAAAGGCACCCAGTGCGCCGTATGTACAGGTATGGCTGTCTGCTCCGATAATGCAGTCGCCTGCGGTAACAAGTCCCTTTTCGGGGAGAAGGGCGTGTTCAATTCCCATATCTCCGACATCATAATAATTTTTGATTTTAAGGTTGGAAGCGAAATCACGGCACTGCTTGGTGTTCATTGCGGATTTAATATCCTTATTGGGAGTAAAGTGATCCATAATCATAGTAATTTTGTTCTTATCGAAAACATCTGTAAAGCCCGCCTTATTGAATTCATTGATTGCAACGGGGGTTGTAACATCGTTTCCGTGGACAATATCCAGCTTGCATCTTATAAGCTGACCCGGCTCAACCTTGTCAAGCCCCGCATGAGCGGCAAGGATTTTTTGTGTCATCGTCATTCCCATGATAAAACTATTCCTTTCTTGGTATAAATTAAAATTTGTATAATAATTTGTTGTGTAACACTTGAATTATAACATAATCTGTGGTATAATTCAAATACATATTATGAATATATAATATAAATTGTGGTTATAACTCACGGCTGATGTCCCCCGTCTCTTAGGCGGTGGATTCTATCTTCGCTTGAAGAGGTATGCTGAGTAACAGCAATTTCACAATCCTTTAAGCAGCGGATTTCCGACGATTGGAAACGCTGCCTTCGGCAGTGTTAGCCGTATCCTGATGAGAGGTGAAAAAATGATTTCCGAAAGCAATCTTAATCGATACAGAATTTTCTGCGCCGTTGCGGAGTGCGGCAGCATTTCAAGGACAGCGGAGCTTAATTACATAAGTCAGCCCGCAATAAGCAAGGCTGTCACAAAAATGGAGGAGAGCCTTGGAACTACCCTTTTTGTGCGTAACCATAGGGGAGTAACTCTTACGGATGAGGGCAGGGTTTTTTATGAAGAGCTTAAAACCGCTTTTGACATTATAAAATCGGGCGAGGATAAGCTCAAGCGGATAAATGAGCTTGGGATAGGGCGGTTAAGGCTCGGCGCAAGCGCTGTTTTATGCAAATGTATGCTGTTGCCCTATTTGAAAGGGTTTATCTCGGAAAATCCGCACATAAAAATTACGATTGAGTGCCAATCCTCCTCGCAAGTACGGAAGCTTCTTTCGGACGGGGTGATTGATATTGGGCTTATGGCAAAGCCCGAAAATTTGGCTGAACTTTCCTTTTATTCCCTTGGAGAAATTGAGGATATTTTTACAGCAACTCCCCAATACTTGGAAAATCTTCAAATTAGGGAAAACGGGATCTTTGAAAAAGCCAATATAATGCTGCTTAGCAGTGGAAATGTTTCACGCAACCATGTGGATTCTTATTTTAAAGAAAACAGCATCGAGCCTGAACATATTCTTGAGGTAAGCAATATGGATATGCTCATTGAATTTGCAAAAATCGGTATGGGTGCAGCCTGCGTTGTAAAGCAATTTGTCAGAAATGAGCTTTTAAGCGGAGATTTGGTAGAAATTTCTCTTGATGTTCCTATGAGCAAAAGGGAGGTCGGCCTTGCCTATGTAAAAAACTCACATTCTGCGGCGGCGGTTGAGAAATTTATGAGCTATATCGGTGCCAATAATGTCGGAGATTGGAATTAGAGTCGTCATTCGGGCGCATAAAATAAGAATCGAGCCGAAAGTCAGGTAGATATGGCTTTCGGCTTGGATTTTTTAATGTCTGAGCAAAACTCTTTCATCGCAATATTCACATTCAAGGGTATCGCCATTGCCGCGGAATGAGTTTGGAAGATAATATTCTTTGTGCGTAATGCATTTGGGGTTGCTGCATTTTACACCGTTTTTAACGTTTCCTACAAGAAGCTCGGTGCGGTAATCATTCCTTAGGACGGTAATAATAAGCGCCATTCGGACATACATTCCGTATTCCGCCTGCTTGAAATAGAGCGCGCGGGGGTCATTGTCAACATCGATTGCGATTTCGTCTACCCTTGGCAGGGGGTGGAGGACGATCAAATCATTCCTTGCCTTGAGCATTTTATCATGGTCAAGGCGGTAAACGTCCTTTTGCCTCTCGTACTCCTCCTCGGAGGAAAAACGTTCACGCTGAATTCTCGTCATATAGAGGACATCAAGCTGCGGTATGGCTTCATCGATGGAATCAACCTCCTTAAATTCACAGCCGTGGGCGTTAAGAATATCCTTTATGTAAAAAGGAAGTCTTAGCTCTTTGGTTGAGATAAGGATAAATCTGTTCCCCTTATAGCATGAAAGCGCTTTGCATAGGGAATGTACGGTTCGTCCGTTTTTAAGGTCGCCGCACAAGCCTATAGTAAGGTTTTCGGTGCGGCCCTTTTCTTTATGCAGGGTAAGCATATCGGTAAGGGTTTGGGTAGGGTGGAGGTGTCCTCCATCGCCTGCGTTGATAATAGGGCATTCTGCGGTAAGGGCGGCGGCTTTTGCTGAACCCTCTGATGGGTGCCGCATTACCATTATATCCGCATAACCCGAAACGATTTTTGTTGTGTCCTTTAGATTCTCCCCCTTTGCAACGGAGGAGGTTGCGGGGTTATCGAACCCTATTATAGTTCCCCCAAGGCGGAGCATTGCTGTTTGGAATGACATCTGAGTTCTTGTTGAAGGCTCATAGAAGAGCGTTGCCATAATTTTTCCGTCACAGCAGTGCGCATATTTTTTCGGATTGTCTGCAATTTCCGAACCGAGAGAAATAACCTTGTTCCACCATGAAACAGGCATATCGTTGAGATCGATAAGGTTGGTAAATTTCGATGTTACCATAACTTTAATTATCCTTTCCATAGGATTTTTTCTATATCATTCTATCACAAAAAAGCGCTTTATTCAATACCCTTTATGACATTATTTTCGAAAAAAGAATGGCACAGGCATTTCTGCCCATGCCATTGATATTATTTTGGATAAATCAAAGCGAAATAGAAACCTTTCCATCGGAATTTGCGGGAACTTCCACTGTCTTTCCGCCAAATACGGTGATTTTGAATGGCGAAGCGTTCTTGGTGAAGCTAACATTAATTGTGCCGCCGTCATTTACGGCTGTAAGCTCAAGAACCTTGTTTGAATCAGTATCGTAAATCGTGCAGGAAGCGGATTTTCCGTTTTCAAGCTCATAAATAACGATTTCCGAATTATTGAGGTAGTCATATTCAAAATTGCGCTCAAATGCGCCGTAAGCAATGATACTGTTTGGCTTTGCAAGGCAGGGGAGGGAGAAGTAATCGAACTTTTCATTGTAATACTTGCCACCCTCATACTGCTTTCCGGAAATAATATCCGTCCATTTGCCTTCGGGAACGTAGAATTCGGCTGTTCCTTCATCGTTGAAGACGGGTGCAACAAGAATATTGTCGCCAAACATATATTGTCTGTCAAGGTAGAGGCATACGGGATCATCCGCATAGTCAATAACCATTGCACGCATCATAGGAACGCCGACGGTTGATGTTTTGTTTGCCTGTGCCCAAATGTAAGGCATCAGCTTGCCCTTGAACTTTGTGAAGAAGCGGAGAACATCAACGGATTCTTCATCAAAGAGCCACGGAACACGGTAGGATGAGTTTCCGTGAAGTCTTGAATGTGATGAGAACAAGCCGAACGCAGCCCATCTCTTATAAATATCGGGAGTTGCCGTTGCTTCAAATCCGCTCATATCGTGGCTGAAATATCCGAAGCCGGAAAGGCAGAGGGAAAGTCCTCCTCTGAGTGTTTCAGCCATAGAGGTGTACTCTGCGGAGCAGTCGCCGCCCCAATGAACGGGGAACTGCTGACCGCCTGCCGTTGCGGAACGCGCAAACAGGCAAGCTTTGTTCTCGCCGTAATATTCCTTGAGAACGTTGAATACGGTTTTATTATAAAGATATGTATAGTAGTTATGCATTGCAATTGGGTCTGAGCCGTCATAATATTTAACGTTGGTTGGAATTCTCTCACCGAAGTCCGTTTTGAATGCATCTACTCCCATTTCGCAAAGAGCCCTAAGCTTTGAGGAATACCACTCGCAAGCGGCGGGATTTGTGAAATCAATGATTGCCATTCCGGGCTGCCACATATCACACTGGAAAACGCTTCCGTCCATATTTTTTACGAAATAGCCGTTCTCAACGCCCTCGTCAAAGAGCTTTGAACGCTGGGCGATATAAGGGTTAATCCATACGCAGATTTCAAGTCCTTTATCTTTAAGTCGCTTAAGCATTGCCGCAGGGTCGGGGAACTGACGTTTATCCCATTCAAGGTTGCACCATTCAAATTCCTTCATCCAGAAGCAGTCAAAATGGAATACCTGGAGGGGAATATCCCTTTCAGCCATACCGTCAATAAAGGATGTAACTGTTTCCTCATCGTAATTTGTTGTGAATGAGGTTGTAAGCCAAAGTCCGAATGTATATGCAGGAGGAAGAGCAGGTTTGCCCGTAAGGGTGGTATAGTTTGAAATAACCTCGGTAAGGTTTTCTCCGCCGATTACAAAATACTCAAGGTGCTCGCCCGGGACGGTGAAGGAAACCTTTGAAACGGTATCGGAAGCAACCTCGTATGAAACCTTATCGGAGGAATTTACGAAAACGCCGTAGCCCCTTGAGGAAACATAGAAGGGGATGCATTTATAGGATTGATCGGAGCAAGTACCGCCATCGGAGTTCCATGTTTCAACGTTCTGACCGTTTTTAACGAATGTTGTAAACTTTTCTCCGAAGCCGTATATGCATTCGCCAACGGAAAGGGTGAGCTGCTCACGGAGATATGTGCTGCGGGGATCGCGGGGGTAGGACCAGAATGTGTTATCCTGGGTGGATTCAAGTCTGCTTGAAACCTTGAACTGGCTTTCGTTTACAATGGTAGCCGCACGCCAAGCGCCGCCTGTAAGCTTCTTGTCCTTATAATAGAACTGCACATTCCAGTTGAATTTTCCGATGTGAACCTTTGTGTCCCCTGCAATAAGCTCAAAGTAGTCGCCGCCCTCAACAATTTCGGGAACGAAGCCCTGATCCTCGTTAAGTTCAAACTTAGGGGCGTTTTTAAGGGTTCCCTTGTAATGATCGATGGTAACCTTAATAACATTCTTTTGGGTGCAGGTGTAGGTAATATCGAGAACAGGACCGCCGAGCGTCATACCTCTGTTCTGGATATAGTTAGTTGTTGCAAGAACATTGATAAAATTCTTGCCTGTTTTAATTTCATAGGCTTGCGAGGCATAGTTAACATCATAGCCTTTCTGATTAAGCCAAAAACCGTCTGCAAATTTCATTACAAATTCCTCCTGTTATGTAATTGATTACATTGTACAACATTAACATAAAAAATGCAATAGATTTATAAAATTTAATATTTTATTCATCAAGGAAAATTATTTGTCAATATAATTTATTTAAAAATTAAATGACGTTTATAGAATACAAGCTCCCTTATCGGAATATAAATTAACAAGGCAGCAATCCGACACCATAGAAATTCCGCTCTAACTCCATCGGAGCGTTTCACGGTTTAACGGATTTAATTGAAGAATGAACGAGGAGGAAAATTCATGGAGCTTAAATTAAACAGAGAGGAAATATGCGCATCGGAAGTTATACTAAGAACAAAGCAGGAACAGGCGATAGAGCTGGATTATGTTCTTCCCGACTATTATCCCGAAATATTTAAAATTCAGAAATGCTTTACGATTCCGCGCATTTCGTCATACAGTGTAGCCGATAACAGGCTTTCATACGAAATTGCCGTTTCGGTAAAGGTTTTGTACTGCTCTGAAAACAGCAGTGAAATTCAGGTAATTGAGCAGAAGCTTGTTTTCTCGAAAACGGCGGAGCTTGAAAAAAATTGCGAAAACCCCGAAATATGTATTGTCCCGTCCGTGGATTACATAAATTGCCGTGCTGTAAATCAGCGCAGGCTTGACATAAGAGGCGCAGTTTCAACAGATATAACCGTTACGGGGCTATGCAGCAGCGAGGCGATTTCCGATGCGTTCGGAATGGATATTGAGCTTAAAAAAATCCCCGTAACATATCCCGTCAACCGTCTTTTTTCTTCAAAGCAAATTTCGGTAAATGAGGAATTTGAGCTTGGAATTTCAAAGCCGGAAATTCGGAGCATTATTTGCAGCGATGCGGCTGTAACCTCAACGGATAAAAAGGTTATCGCCAACAAAATGGTCGCAAAGGGCGAGATAAGCGTTAATATGATTTATACCTGTTCGGGCGGGGAAATCGAAACAATGGAATTTTCCGTGCCGTTCTCACAGATAATCGACATTGAGGGAATAGATGAAAGGTTCGACTGTCATGTTGATGCGGATATACTTTCCTGCGACATATCTCCCCGTTCCGATGGCGATGGGAATACAAAGATTGCGGAATGCAATATGTCGATTATGATAAAATGCTCCGCTTGCAGAATGGCTGCCGCTGCGATTGCCGATGATGAATTTTCAACCTCATTCGAATCGAGCAGCGTTAAATCAAGGATAAAGGTTGACTATATGCCGGAATGGATTTGCACTCCCGTGTCCGCAAAAACCTCGATCAGGGCCTCGGAAGGGGTGATTGACTGCGTTTACGGCGTTCGCACGGGGGTAAAAAGCTGCAGCTATGCCCTTGATAAGGAAACCAAGCAGCTTGTTGCTGCGGGGACTGCCGTTTACACGCTTATTGCGTGCGATGAAGATAAAAACCCGATTTTTATCGATAAAGAGGAGAATTTTACATTTAACATTCCCGTAGAACATGCTTCGGACGATTGCATCTTCAACATTAAGGTTCTGCCGATTTCCCATTCATACAACATTATGTCTGACGGGGTTGTTGACATTAGGAGTGAGTTTAAAATTTGCGGAAATATATGCTGCTCGGAAAATATTGAGTGTTTAACCGACATTTTTGTCGATGAAACAGCGGAACGTCAGCGTGAAAGCGACTGCGCTCTCAAGCTTTATTTTGCGAATGCGGGTGAGAATGTATGGGATATAGCAAAACATTATCACTCCTCAGTGCAGTCTGTTTTCGATGAAAATGACTTGGAGAATGAAACTCTGAATGACAGCTGTATGCTGATTATTCCGATTATATAAAACAGAGGTGAACACAAATGGTTAACAATGATATTTACAATAATATTGCAAGGCGTACCGATGGGGATATTTACATTGGAGTTGTCGGCCCCGTCAGGACGGGAAAATCCACATTTATAAAGCGTTTTATGGAGCAGCTTGTTATTCCGAACATTCCGAGCGAATATATGCGTGAACGTGCGATTGATGAGCTTCCGCAGTCCGCCGCAGGAAAAACAATAATGACAACCGAACCGAAATTTATTCCCGAAGAAGCTGTTGAGGTAAAAATAGGTGATAATGCGGGCTTTAATGTAAGAATGATAGACTGCGTAGGCTACATTGTTCCAAGCTCCGTGGGCTACATCGAAAACGAAGCGCCGAGAATGGTAATGACACCGTGGTTCGATGAGGAAATTCCCTTTGCGATGGCTGCGGAAATAGGAACACAAAAGGTCATTCAGGAGCATTCGACAATCGGCCTTGTGGTTACAACCGACGGCAGCATCTCCGACATTCCGAGGGAGGAATACAGCGATGCGGAGGAACGTGTAATAAACGAGCTTTCAGCCATTAATAAGCCGTTCATTGTTGTCCTCAACTGCTTTGACCCGACATCAGAGAGCGCAGTGGAGCTTGCAAACGAGCTTTCGAAGAAATACGGCACTCCCGTTATCCCCATAAACTGCCTTGACCTTGATGAACAGGGCATAAATGATATTCTTATGCAGGTTCTCTATGCCTTCCCCGTTAAGGAAATAAATATAAGTATGCCAAAGTGGGTAACCGGTCTTAACAAAAATCATTGGCTTAAAAACAGCGTTGTAAATTCGATTAAGTCTGCCGCCGAAAAGGTTCATCATATAAGGGATATGGCGGAATTTGCCGATGAGGTAGGGGAGAGCGAATATATTTCTGAATCATCGGTAAGCAGCATTGACCTTGGTAGGGGCGGAGCAAATGTAAAAATTGAGCTTGACAATGACCTTTTCTATAAAATTCTTGGGGAAGAAACAGGCGTTGAAATAAACAGCGACAATGACCTTATGCCCCTTTTAAAAGAGCTTATAGCAATCAAGAAAAAATATGAGCGGGTTGAAAATGCGCTATCCGAGGTTGAAGCAACGGGCTATGGAATTGTTATGCCGGGCATTGAGGATTTGTCGCTTGAAGAGCCTGAAATTATCAAGCAGGGCGGAAAATACGGGGTTCGTCTTAAAGCATCCGCTCCCTCAATCCATATGATGAAAGCGGATATTGTAACGGAGGTTAATCCGATTGTTGGTTCGGAGAAACAGTCGGAGGACCTTGTTATGTACCTTATGAATGAATTTGACGATGACCCCGCAAAGATATGGAATTCCAATATTTTCGGTAAGTCGCTCCATGAGCTTGTCAATGAGGGGCTTCATAATAAGCTATATCGTATGCCTGTTGATGCACGTCTAAAGCTCCAGGAAACGCTTGAAAGGATCATCAACGAGGGCTGTGGCGGATTAATCTGCTTTATACTGTAAAAAAATTCCGTCTGTTTTATTAATATGACAGACGGAATTTTTTTCTGCAGGCGCTTTAATTCGGTTTGTGTTCGATGGGAGAATATTATGCTTAAAAAATGGGTTGCCCGATTCCTCGGACAGCCCATTTTAGTCTGCTGTTTACCTTTAGTGTTTCAGGAACAAACTCGCAAAATTTAACGCTTAGAACAGCTTATTTCCACATTCTGCGCAGAATTTAGCGGTAGGACTTGCTATTTTAGCGCCACACTGGTCGCAGAAACGAATCTTTGGAGCTTCCTCGGGGACAGGTGACGGGGGAGCGGATGGTGTTTCGTCATCCGATTCGGCTGCGGGGGAGGAAATTTCCTCGAAAGCAGCGGATGGAGCTTCCTCAACGGCTTTTTCGGGTTCTTCCGACTCCTCGGCAGCTTCAACCTGTGCGGATTCAACGCTGACGGCAGCCATTTCCTGTTGATCCGAAATCGGTTCGGAAGCGGGAGCTTGCTGTGCGGCAGGTTCAGGCTTTACGATAGCGATTTCCTGCGTTCTTTCCTTTACGGCATTTTCGAGAAGCTCTTTCATATGCTCTGCGGAACGCTGATCCTTAATAAAGCTTACAAGGGCGGTCATTGCCTTTGCGGTTGAATCAATCGAGTTTTTATTGATAGAGCATGGAATTTCGTTAGTATTTCCGTTTCGCTCGGAAACAACGATTGAGGTGTTCACGAAACTCTTCTTGGCTTGGAAGGAAACTATATCGTCAATTTTTATGCGGTTCAGAACTCCCTTGCTGACGAAGTAGAAATATTCTGTGGTGAGAGTAAATCCGTTTTCCGATGAATTATCATGGAGGAAAATAGGCAGCTCATATCTTCCGACCGATGCGTAATTCTTGCAGGCCTCATCGTACTTGGGATAGAAAAGGTTAGAAAGTGTAGGAACAAGGAAGTTGACTGTTGAAACATTAAATTCGGTAATTTTCTGCTTCAAATAGGAAATATACTCCCTTTGCTCATTGTTCCTAATGTCCATAATATGTGCTTCAATCGAATCAAGGTAGCGGTTCTTTATGCTTTCATCAAGGGAAAGCGCCCTGATTTTAACAATGGCGTCAAGGGATTTTTTTGTGCTGAGTGTACTGATATTTCCGCAGATTTCACGGATTTCCTTTTCAGCGATGTCGGAAATTTTCTTCTCAATGTCATAGAAATACTTGGTCTTCAGCTCAGCGGGGCAGTTATAATCCTCAAGCTTTGTTTTAACCTCATTGAGGGCGTCCTTATTAAGGTTGTCGGTATTGGCGGTGATTTCGTTCAAGGCTTCGATATGGAGCTGTTCGATTTTTTCGTTGAGTGAAGAAATGTAGCTCTCCTTCATCTCGGACTTGCAGGGAATGCCATTGATTTCATCAATAGCGGATTCAGCCCTTTCAATGCTGAAGCTGTCAATATCGGAAACAATCCTGTCAAGCTTCTCAATCTGAATTTCATGGCTGCGCTCGTTGGTTTTATCAATACACTTGCTGTAGAGCTCTTCGTCAATTTCCCCGCTGCCGCGCTTCTCGGTCATATCCGACATAAACTGCTCGATTTCCTCGGAATCCATTGTACTAACGGTATCAAGGAGCTTATTGAATTCCTCATACTTGATATTTTCAAGGCAGGCATCGATTTTTGAGAAATATTCCTCGCTGATTGCAACATAGCCGTCGTTCTGCATAATGTCATTTCTGAGGTTATTAAGCTGCTCCGCATCCATTTCGGAGATATTCTCGCAGAGCTTATCAAGCTCTTCACGGCAAAGCTCATCTTCACGTTCGGTAACCTTTTTAAGGTAAACCGTGGTGATGGACTCATCATACTTATCCCCGAGGAGAACCTCTTTAAGCTCATCAAGCTGTTCTCTGTCCATAGAGAATATGTATTTGCAGCGTTCGGCAAGCTCGGTGTTTTTGAGCTCGGCTTCTCTGCGGTCGATTCTGTCAAGGTTTTTCTCCTTAAGCAATTCGTCATAATTCTTTTCGGAGGACAAAATCTTCTCCCTGAGTTCTTCAAGCGCATCCTGTTCGAGTTCCTCGATATTTTCACACATAACGGTAAGCTCTTCATCAATGAGAGCCTGTTCCCTCTGCGAAATTTTATCACTGTATGGGGCAATGAGTTCATCGCTGTAATCATGCTCTTTAATTGTATTCTTAATGGTTTCAAGCTCTTCTTCCGTAGCGAAATCAATATTTGAAAAGAGCTTAGCAACCTGATTTTTCTCATACTCCGACATAAGCGCATTGATTTCGTCAATGGCTGAATATGTATACTTTTCGGGATAATCGGAATCAAGAAGCTTGTTCTTTGCGGCGCTGAGTTCTTCAATGCTAAAGTTCTCCATACCGCTGCAAATGCTTTCGATTTCAGCTTTAATTTTGTCATCGGTTATCTCGTCAATTTTTCTCATGTAGCTTTCAGCCATAACGTCGGGGTAGCGTCCCGATGTCACAGCCTCCGACAAGGCGGCAATTTCGCTTCTGCTCATGGATTCAATGTTCCTCATCCTCTTGTCAAGCTCCTCGCGGAGGGCTGTATCAAGGTGATTATTAATATCCGACAGCTTAGGCTTTATTACCGATTCCGCATAATCGAGCTTTGCAACCTCACTGCGGAGATTGATTGTTTCATCGGCATCCATCATGGGAAGTCCGAGGCAGAGCTGTTCAAGCATACTCTCCTCGCAGCGGTTCATGGCAATCTTGACTTTGACCAGGTACTTAGCCTTTGTCGCTTCATCGGCAGTTACGCCTTCAATATGCTTTTTTAAGTCAATAAGTTCGCTTTCATCGAGTGCGGAAAGGTCGATGCACAGAGCCTGAAGCTGAAGCTCGTTAGCCATTGCGCGCTTCATATCGTCAGGCGTATCGAAAACAGTGCCGTTGTAGCTTCTGCTTCTTATATCGGCATCACGGATGTACTCCCCAAGCTCATCAATATAGCTTCTGTCGGAGAATCCATATTTTGTGTTGACTTTTTCAAGCTCCGCCTTAATAATATTTGCCTGCTCAATTCCCGATACGAAGTTTCCGTCTTCGTCAAAAAGCTCTGAGGAAAGGTAGGAATTGAAAATCATATGCTGGAGGTCGCTTTCGGAAACCTCGGGGATATTCCAAAACGCAGCAATTCTGCTAAGGTTATCCGATTCGTCGGGATAACGGCGGAGCGCATATGCGAACACGGCATAGTCATCCGGTCTGTTGGAAAGGATTTGCGAAATAAGATACTTTTCCTCTCCGATTCCGACAGAGCCGCTGAATTCCGTCTGTTCGAGATCCTTCATAAGACGTTTGTATTCAGAGGTTTCCACAGCGGGGTAATTATATTCAAAATCTGCGGTTTTGAGCGCATCGGTAAATGCAAGCTTAATAATATCAATGTCAACGTTGCCGCATCTTACGGAAACTGCGCTTAGCTTTTCTTCAAGCTCGTTCTCGCTGAGGGAGGAAAGTTTATCACAGAATTTGCTCTTGAAATCCTCTGCGGAAATGGCTACTCCGTTCCTGCTGAGCACACCTGCCGCAATTTCGGCAATGTAGTCGGAGATTGAGAAATCATAGTCGGATGCTTCCATAACCTCATCAACGCCCGATTCGGCAAAGAAATCTATTATGGAGTTTATGTGTTCAAAGAAGATATCTGTTTTCAGGGCTCTTGTTGTGCCGCTGTCGATTACGACAGTTTTATCAAAAAGCTTGAAAGAAAGATCCTCGTTATCAACAAATGAGGGAACCCATTCCACACTCTTTGCGGAGTAGCCCTTCAGACGTTCCGTAATGTAGTCGCTGTCAATGACGACAACCTCTCCGTCGTTTGATTTTTTCCAGAAAAAAGCGCTCTTGGTCTTTTTGAAATGGAGAACACGATTTGTTAAGGGGGTGACAGGGGCGTACCTTTTGCCCTTTTCTCTCATATATTCTTCGCTGACAACGATAGTATCGTTTTTGCCGTTAATCATCCAGTCCTCGGCATAGAAAGAGCTTTCGGATAGGAGGTCGGTAAGGTAGACATAGCCGTTTTGGGCAGAAATTTCCCTTGCTGCGGCAAGGTTGAAAGCCTCCCAGCTCTCGTTGTCATCGGACATAAGAAGCATATCGGAAAAACGGCAGATATTAAGTCCGTTGCTCTTGGCTTCCTCATCGGAGCAAACGGAAATAATCTCGTTTTCGATAGTTGGATGGCATATAAATTTTGCGCTTCCGAAATATTTTTTCTCAAAATCATCGGAGAAGCTGAAGCATTTTTCCTTAAAAATATCATATTGGTTAAAGACGTCCATACCTTTGCCCCCAATTTAAAATAATATTACCTTAATCATACCAATAAAATCTTTAAAAGTCAATAACTTTATTGCAATTTTAACAAATTATTTTCAACCCTTGCTTTAACAAGCAGTCGAAATTGCACAGTCGAATTCATGAAATCTATATGACCTACAGCTGTTATTGGCATAAACTGACATAAATCGGATTTGATTAATAAAAAAAGTTGAAAAAATGCGCTATCGGGATTGACAAAACGTGGATTTTGTACCATAATAATAGTAGTGCATAATAAATTCTAAGGCAACGCCGTTTGATTTTGAGAGTCTGCGGCAGTTTCCTAACGGAAAGGAATATTCCCTATGAATAAAAACAGCAGGATAACTATTGCATATATCGGTGGGGGTTCAATTAATTTCGGCTGGAAGTTTTTTTCCGAGCTTGCTGCCGAGGATTTATGCGCAACGGTAAATTTGTATGATTCCGACAAGCAGCTTTCCCTTGCCAATGAGGTTATAGGCAACAAGATGCGGGAAAATCCCGATTGCAGGGCGGATATTATCTTCCTTGCGACCGACACCCCCGAGGAGGCGCTGAAGGATGCCGATATTGTTATAATGTCAATCTCTTCGGGTGATGTTGAGGAGGCTGTGTCCGAGCTGACCCTGCCCGAGGCTTACGGAATTTATCAATCTGTCGGGGAGCAGACGGGTCCGGGGGGAATAATCAGGGCTTTAAAGGTTCTGCCCGAGTGCATAAAATATGCCGAGCTTATAAAGAAATGCTGTCCCAATGCGTGGGTGATAAATCTTACGAATCCTATGGCGGAATGTATCAGCATAATGCACCATACCTTCCCCGAGATCAAAATTTTCGGTTCAACGAACGAGCTTTTTCAGACGCTTGAATTCCTCGGCGGCCTTGCCGAGCTTGAGTATGGGATAAGCAATATACGCAGGCGTGATATCAAGTACAATTTAGTGGGAATAAGCGGATTCAGCTGGTTTGACAAGGTTAGCCTTAACGGTGAGGATTTGATGCCGCTTTTCAGGAAATATGCCGAGAAATACTACAAGGATGGATTCGAGCTTCATCAGAATGAGTATAAAACCAATCCGCTTTCCTCCGCAAACAAGATAAAGTTTGATTTGTTCCTAAGATATGGTTTGATTCCCGCCGTTCCCGACAGGGTTATAGCTGACTTTTGTCCCGCATGGTATCTTAAATCTCCGCAGGTGGTGAATGGCTGGAAATTTACAAGAACCTCGGTTAATTACATAAAGAAAATCAATATAGACCGTTCGGGCAGGGTGAAGCCGCTCATGAATGGAAGCGAGTTCCTCAAGGTTGGAGGCGATTCCGACGACTGCGTTTTACAGATAAGGGCTTTGATCGGAAACGGAAACCTGATTACAAATGCCTGCACCATTAACAAGGGGCAGGTTGCGAATCTTCCGGAGGGCGCCGTTGTTTCAACGAATGCTCTTATAAGCAAAAACAATGTTCAGGCGGTTGCGGCGGGAAGGCTTCCCGATGAAATATACGCCCTTACAATCCGCCATGTTATAAATCAGTCAACTGTTGTTAGGGCGGTCGTTGAAAAAGATTTGGATATTGCGTTTAACGCTTTCCTCAACGATCCGCTTATGAGTACCGACCTTAATTCCGCTGCTGAGCTGTACAAGGAAATGCTTGCGGCTGTAAGGCAAAGGCTTCTTTACTATTGCTGATGATATATTAAACAAAAAACAGGCTTGATTCGATATGTCAAGCCTGTTTTGGTTTGTTTATGTATTTTCTTCATCGGGTGGGGCGGATTCCTCGGTTTCCTCATTGGAATCCTCGGCAGATTCCTCCTCCGGCGATTCGGCTTCCTGCGGAAAGATGTCCTCCTCCTCGCCGTGAACCTGCTTATAGAAGCTGTCGATAAGGCTCAGATCCTCCTCCGACATTTTATCCTGACATTCAAGCATACTGTTTATGGTTTCATCATAATAGAGCATAGCTTTGTCGCTTATGTCCTCTATATTATCGGGAAGAGGCATTTTTTGAAGGGTATGCTTCCATATACGGTTCAGCATTGCGGTTAAAATTGTGGGTTTATTCTTTAAGTAATTCCTTTTATAAACGGAGGGCACGGGGTTTTTAAAAGAGTAATAAGGCTCCAAAATTATAAGCTCCTCAAGGCTTTCCTCAATTTCATCGCAGCATTTAAAGAAAACTGCGGGCAGCTTGGTTGTATGGATATTTTCATAGGCTGTATTGATATTTTTCATGCGGCGGGATATGTATTTAAGCGCCATACTGTTCAAAAATTCGTCCGACACCATAAGCTTTTTTTCGGATGTTCCAAAGAGCAGGTTCTGAAGTGCGATTTTCTCCTGCTTTGTGCGTTTTGGGGCAGTAATTTCTATAGTTTTGACAACCTTTTTGCCCTTTGAGGAAGCGGCGGGCGCCTCGTTAACCTGTTCCTGTGGAGCTTCAACCTTTTTTTCTTTATTTTCCTTTGGCATAGTATAACCTCCGTGTAAAATTCACGCTTTAAATTGCAGCATATAAGTTTGTTTCAAGCCACGCTCGGTAATTTAACGGAGTGCGACATACGCACAATAGGTACGCATGCGTACGTAGGTACGCATTTATACCGATTTTTCGCCGCCCACCGCTGCCGTTAAGCTTCCTTTTGACAATTCATCCCACCGCTTACCTATCGGTTGAAGTGGGGGGATCTTTGCTGATTTTGGCTGAACTCATATGAAATATCTATTAATAATTTAATATCCGTTAAAAAACATAATGACACTGTTATTGTTTTTTATGCTTCTCGCGAGATTCTTCAAATGCTTTTTTTAACTTTGAGAAGCGTTCTCCGTTCTCAAAATCGGGGAATGCGTTTAAGAATCTGCGGTGACGTTTATGAAGCTCGGCTGAAAGCTGCATACATTTTTCGTTGAGCTGTCTGCTCTGATGCGCAAGGTCGGATTTCAGCTGCGAAGTGCGTTCTTCAAGGCGTTCAGAGCCGACCTCTGCGGCGCTTTCAAGCTTTGCCTTAAACTCTTCGGCTCTTGCGTAGAGCTCATCAAACCTTTTAAGGCTCCTGCGAAGGTCTATCATGGAAATAAGCGTTGTTGTTATATCTATCACAAGAATCACTGCGGCAACGGCGAGAATAATGCAGCCGATTTTATGCGGAATTCGGTCTATGAGCTTCATCACGGGCGGGTGGACTATATCCATCATAAATACTCCCGCAAGGCCCCATAAAATTGAAAATTTAAGGCATATATAGCCCTTGACATTGAAATGCTCCTTTGAGTAATCCCACCATTTAGTATGGAAAAACTGTTCAAGGATAAATCCTGTCAAAAATTCAAGCGCAGTGGTAAGAATTGCGGAGCCCAAAAACAGGAGCAGGGGGATATTCCGTATCGGGGCAAGGCAGGCTGAAATTATAAGCATTCCGAAGCCGTAAATCGGGCAGACAGGCCCTGCCAAAAATCCCCTGTTTATGATTTTTCCGTGCTTAACGAACGCAAAAACCTCTTCGCATATCCAGCCTAGGACGGCATAGATTAGGAAAATAAACGCAAGTTGGTATAAGCTGTAACTCATTGCCAAAGCTCCTTAACAGATAATGTCTTTCCGGATATTCATTATACCACTGAGGTATAGATTATTGCGGAATTTTATATTAATGATTTGTGTATATAATGTTAATATTTCTTTATCTTGAAATATTTCCTTGGGAATATTTGACTTGATGGGTCAATCTTAAACCGCACCTTGCCAAAAATATTTCTCTCCCTGCATATTTCCGCTTGATTTACAGAAAATATTTTATAAAGTCATAAAATGTTTATATATGCGTATTGACAAAAGTTTAACAATGTGGTATCATTAGTCTTGGTAAATAAAAGTTTATTTATCACACTATCTGCACCCCAATTTAGTTTAAAATAAAATTTTTATCGGGAGGATTTTGAGTATGGCAGAAAAGAAAACAGCCGCAGCAGCTCCTGCTGCCGACGAAGCAAAAAAGGTTGAAACAGCCGATATGATCAACGGCCTTGTGGCTAACGCTAAAAAGGCTCTTGAGGAATATATGAAGCTGGATCAGCAGCAGATTGACAAGATTACCGAGGCAATGGCGCTTGCGGGCCTTTCCGCTCAGAGCGAGCTTGCTAAAATGGCTATCGAAGAAACCGGCAGAGGTATCTATGAGGATAAGGTTACAAAGAACATCTTCTCCACAGAATACATCTGGCATTCCATCAAGCATGAAAAGACAGTTGGAATTATCGAGGATAACATTGACGAGAGCTATGTTGAGGTTGCTGAACCTCTTGGAATCGTTTGCGGCGTTACTCCTACAACAAACCCGACTTCCACAACATTATTTAAGTCAATCATCTGCGCTAAGACAAGAAACCCTATCATCTTCGGTTTCCATCCTTCCGCTCAGCAGTGCTCGAAGAGAGCCGCTGAAATCGTTCGCGACGCTGCTATCAAGGCAGGCGCTCCCGAAAACTGCATTCAGTGGATTGAATATCCTTCCATTGATGCAACGGGTATGCTTATGAATCACCCCGATGTTGCTACTATCCTTGCAACAGGCGGCCCCGGAATGGTTAAGGCTGCTTATTCCGCAGGTAAGCCTGCGCTCGGTGTTGGCCCCGGAAACACACCTTGCTATATCGAAAAGTCTGCCAACATCAAGCAGGCTGTTAACGACCTTGTTCTTTCCAAATCCTTTGATAACGGTATGATTTGCGCATCCGAGCAGGCTGCTATCATAGATTCCGAGGTTTATGACGAGGCTGTCGGCTTTATGAAGTATCATGGCTGCTACTTCGCTACACCCGATGAGGTAAAGAAGATTCAGGATACAATTATTGACACTGAAAAGATGGCTGTACGTCCTTGGGTTGTTGGTCAGTATCCTTGGCAGATTGCTGAAAAGGCAGGAATTTCTATTCCTAAGGAAACCAAGGTTCTCTGCGTTGAAATCGGCGGAACCGATGCAAATAAATACCCGCTCGCTCTTGAAAAGCTTTCTCCTGTTCTCGCAGTTGTTAAGGCTGATACACAGGATCACGCTTTTGAAATGTGTAAAGAAATGCTCAAGCATGGCGCAGGCCATACCGCTGTTATTCACACATCTAATGATGAGCTTGCAGACCTTTACGGCGAATCCATGAATGCAAGCCGTATTGTTGTTAACTCTCCTGCATCATTCGGCGCTATCGGCGATGTTTACAACTCAATGGCTCCTTCCCTTACACTCGGATGCGGCTCTTACGGCAAAAACTCCGTTTCGGAGAACGTTACCGCAAAGAACCTTATAAATGTTAAAAAGATTGCAAAGAGAAGACTTAATATGCAGTGGTTCAAGGTTCCTGAAAAGATCTATTTTGAACCCGGCGCTGTTCAG
The DNA here is from genome assembly GCA_021199335.1 of Oscillospiraceae bacterium. GTDB lineage: Bacteria > Bacillota > Clostridia > Oscillospirales > Ruminococcaceae > UMGS363. The sequence goes on from JAJQIG010000032.1 coordinate 20,761, forward strand.
TATCTTGCAAAAATGCCCGATATCCACAGAGTTATGATCGTTGCGGATCCCGGCATGGTTCAGTTTGGATATGTTGACAGACTTACCTATCAGCTCAATAAGAATGAGAACAAGCCTGTTATTGAAATATTCAGCGAGGTTGAACCTGATCCCGATCTTACAACGGTTCGCAAGGGTACAGCTGTTATGAATTCTTTCCAGCCTGACTGCATCGTTGCAATCGGCGGCGGTTCCGCAATGGATGCCGCTAAGGCAATGTGGCTTTTCTATGAGAATCCCGACGCAGACTTCATCGGCATGGCACAGAAGTTTATGGATATTCGTAAGAGAGTTTACAAGTTCCCCAAGATGGGTAAGAAGGCTAAGCTTGTCTGCGTTCCTACAACATCGGGTACAGGTTCAGAGGTTACATCATTTGCTGTAATTTCCGATAAGTCCAAGAATATGAAGTATCCTCTTGCCGACTATGAGCTTACTCCTGATATTGCTATCGTTGACCCTGAGTTCGTTTACACAGTTCCTAAGGCTTCCACAGCATTTACAGGACTTGACGTTCTCACCCACGCTATCGAGGCATATGTTTCTGTCCTTGCTACAGACTATACGGATGCGCTTGCACTCCATGCAATCAAGCTTGTGTTTAACTATCTCCCTGAGTCCTACAAAACGGCTGACCATTTCGCAAGAGAAAAGATGCACAATGCTTCATGTATCGCAGGTATGGCTTTCACCAACGCATTCCTCGGTGTAAACCATTCACTTGCTCATAAGCTCGGCGGTGAGTTCCATATCCCTCACGGCCTTGCAAACGCATATCTCCTTCCCCATGTTATTGAATACAACGGCGAGGCAACACCTACAAAGTTTGCTGCTTGGCCTAAGTATGATCATTATATTGCGCCTGAGCGTTATGCTGAAATCGCTAAGCTCATGGGCTTTGTTCCCCAGAACGCATCCAACGAGGAGGGCGTTAAGGCTCTTGCTGAAGCTGTAAGAAAGCTTATGACTGAGGTTAATATTCCTCTCTCCATTAAGGAAGCAGGCGAAAAGGATCAGAGATCCTATATCGATCCTAAGGTTTACGAGAATGCTGTTGAAGAACTTGCTTATAAGGCATTCGATGACCAGTGTACAACCGCTAACCCAAGACTTCCCAGAATTGATGAGCTTAAAAAGCTTCTTAACCTTGCTTATTATGGTAAGGAAGGCAAGTAATTTTGCTAAATAACCGAAAAGCTGCTGCGCCGAAAGGTGCGGCAGTTTTTATTTTTGTGCAAAAGTAGGCCTGCAGAGCGCTTCCTTTTTAAAAGTCAATATGCTGCTGCAACAAATTTTATTCCTATTTTTTGTGCAGGACATACCATTTAAATAAATATGCAGATTTTACTATTGATTTTTAATGATGAAGGTGTTATAATAGTATCAGTTGATAAGAGTGATTACTGCTTTGCTCGATAAAGTGTGTTTTTATAATCCAACACATTATTATAGGGATTCGGTCTCCGACAGTGGATTGCAGACCTCCCGCCGCTTTAGATGAGCGGAGTAACGGATGCAGGGAGCGTGAAACTGTTGGGCTGTTGCCCACCTGCTTTAGTGCGGGTTTTATGTCTCACATGGCGGCAAGGCGGTTCACTTTGTAAAACTGCAGCGCATATCTTTCGGGGTATGCGCTTTGTTTTTGTCTGTGGGAGGTGCGGAAGTAATGGCAAGGAAAAAAATTCTGCCAATGCCTGAGGGGTTTTCTGCTAAGGATATTAGAATTGAATCAAGCATATGCACGGGTGAGAAAACTATAGGATTTTACAGCGCGGAGGATAAGAAACTTCATTTTGCGGAGCTTGTAAGAACAGAGTCGGATATCACAGCCTTTTGTGAGAAGTATGGCGCTACGGTGTAGAGATGTTACCGCAAAAATATTTGTCGAAAAATAATATATTTTGGGATATAGCTACGCACCAAAATGTAAAAAACGCCGAAAGTAAAAAAAGGGGTTGACATAAGTAAAGAAATGTGGTAATATAAGGATACGCTGATTAAATGACCTTTAGGCCAGAAAAATCGGCTTCCAAGA
>JAJQIG010000052.1 GCA_021199335.1 Oscillospiraceae bacterium
CTGGGTAGAAACTGCCTCTGAAGGATAAACATAATTCGATCCTGTTACAGAAAGCTGTACCCAGTCTGTGCCACTGTCAGCAATCAATGTATCGTAATCTTTGTCATACACACCAGCAGTACCGCCAGAATTAGTGTCATCGATATAGTAACCAACTTCATCATCCCAAAGGAAAACGTTGCCACTGCCATCAGTCAAATAATAGAGGTTGCTGGAACCATCATTCTCAAATACATATGCAACAGCGTCGTTCAAAACAGAGTAGCCCCAAGTTGTATCAGTGTGGGGAACAACAACCTGAATTGTTACGTTAACGGATGTTGCTGAGTCAACGCCGGATTCATCAACGGGGATAGTGAAGATAGCGGTCTGGCTCCAGTCCTGAGCAACATATGATGATGCGTTTGCCATCCAAGTGATATCGGAAGCAACATAGTTTACATATGAGATCTGCTTTGAATCGCCTGATGCGTTAGCGATTGTACCGGAAATTGTCCACTGTGCAGTAGAAATGTCGCAAACAGAAGGTACTCTCAAAAGAATTGACAGGTCATCATCAATGGTATTGGTAGAACCATAGTTCAAGCTCATTGTATAGGTTACAGAACCTGTTGCCGAATACTCGGTATTAACCAAGTTGTAGTGAAGAGAACCGCTCTCAGCGGAAACTGTTGTAGCCATTGCAGAAAGGGCTACTGCGCCTGCAGCTACTGCTGCAATTGTCTTTTTCATGTTCATGAAAAAATCCTCCTTGTTTTGTTTTAATTTTTTTCTTTTCCTTCGGCAAATGTGGGGAGGATTAATATTGAACCGAAATTAAAAAATATACGTCCCGAAAGGAAAAACGGCTGTTTGTTTAAATTTCACAAATTTTTGCTAAATTTATCCTTGAAATGAAGAAAACGGGTTTTTATTTCTTTATGTATAATCGCCCGTAAACACGGCATAATATACTGTGAATCATTCGGAAATCAATGTAATTTCAGGCTTCTGCGGCATATTTCCAAAAGCTGAATTTTGTAACTGAATTTTAACTTTTAAGTGAAAAAAATTGGCTCTTTTGGTGATAATGTGCAAAAGGAGTTTGAAATATTTAAAAAAATACGTCATAATAATACTTTGATTTTCGGAAATACTATGTTATAATAACAGCATAGTCTTAATATGATTATAAAAATATCTTAATTGGAGGAAACAACAATGAAAATGAAGAAGATTTTTGCTGCTCTCGCAGCTTCCGCAATGGCAATCGCAATGCTTGGTCTTACAGTTTCTGCTGAAGGCGTAGAAGCTGATGAAGATGTAATTGACGATACTGAAATTGTTGACGACATTGACGATGTTGTTGACGATACCGATGTTGTTGATGACATTGATGTTGTTGATGATGTTGATGTTCCCGAAGAGCCTGCTGAAGTTCCTGCTGAATCAAACCCCGGAACAGGCAACTCTCCTATCGCTCTCGCAGTAATCCCTGTTGCTCTCGCTGCTGCTGCAGTAGTTGCAAAGAAGGCTAAGTAAGATTAGCTCCTGCGAAATTGAATGTCGAGCCGCCCGTTTTTTTTGACGGGCGGTTTTTGCTTTGCTCGCATTGCCGCATACAATAATTTTTGCCGTAACATTTCATATTTGTAAAATAAAGCGGACGAAAAGCATTTTTATCACGCCAAGTTGCACAATGTAAACGTTATTATTTTTTGCAATATTAATATAGATTTTTTGCCCCTAATGGTGTATAATATGGTTACAATCTTATAGCTTTATTTAAGATCATATTTTTTATTTGGAGGAATTTATTATGAAACTCAAAAAGATTATCGCTGCTGTTGCCGCAGCTGCAGTTGCAGTATCCACAATGGCAGTAAGCGCATTCGCTGCTGATTACACAGCAAAAATCGGCTTCGCTGATACAGCTTGGGCTGCTCAGGATTGGGACAGCTCCGTTCAGGTAACAGGCGATGGCACATATTCCATCGAAACAACCGCTGTTGCGGGCGCTGTTGATTTCGGCGTATTCGTAATCGATATTGAAGGTATGTTCGCAGATAACCCCGATGCTACAGCTACTCTTGACAGCATCGAAATTGACGGTTCCGAAATTTCTTTCGATGCTTCCAAGATTCTGTATGGCGATATCGAAGAAAAGGGCAACTATAGAATTGATATTTACAACCAGTACAGCGATACTAAGGATGATCCCGGTGTAAACCAGGCTACAGCAATTTCTTCAAGCCTCAAGGTTACATTCACTGTTTCCGGCCTTGGCGGCGCTGTTGCTGATACAACTGCTGATGCAGCTGCTGACACAACAGAAGCTCCCGCTTCCGATGATGCTACAACATCCGCTACAACAGGCAACACAGCCGCTGCTGTTATCGTTTCTGTAATGGCTGTTGCAGGCGCTGCTGCAATTGCTTCAAGAAAAAGAAAGTAATTTGACGTACTGAATTTTATGCAGTAAAATGATAAGCTCGCCGTTCCACCTTGGTTGGGGCGGCGGGCTTTTTTATATGGTTTTAACAAAAAAGTGCTTAATACATTATGAAAAAATGTTATTGCCAACAGTGAATTTAAATGTTATAATAGTGAAGTAAAGATTGTTTTGCCTTGTCTTATAAGAATGGGCGGACACGAAATGGAGGAAATTACTATGAATTTTAAGAAAATTACAGCTGCTATCGCAGCAGCAGCTATTGCTGTATCCACACTCGCTGTAAGCGCTTTCGCAACAACGGTTGAGATTGATGCCGAGTACCCCGGCTCATGGACTTCTTCCGGAACGGGAATCACTAAGGCTGACCTTGAGGCGGTCGGCGGTGATGTTAAAATTGTTCTCACAGTTGAAACCTATAATCCCTACGGCCTTGCAGACCAGTTCCTTGTAAACCCCATCGACTATGACAACGGTTGGATTTCCCAGACTGTTGAATACTGCACAAGCGATACAATTACAGCAAAGACAGATGGCTGGATTTGCGTTCGCGAAAGCGACACAACTCTTGAGTTTGTTTATGATCAGGCAGGAATTGCCGCTCTCGGCGATGATGGACTTTGCTTCTCCGTTCAGAATGTAATCGTTAAGTCCGCTGAGTATTCTCTCGCTGACAGCAAGCAGGGTGAGCTTAATCTTGTTGATGACGCAACAGGTAAGGCTTACTGCTTCTCAACTGCCGATGACACAGCTACTGCCGATGCTGCTGAGGAAACAGTTGAAGATGCTGCTCCCGCTGCCGATACAGCTGCTACAACATCCGCAACAACAGGCAATACCACTGCTGCTGTTATCGTTTCAGTAATGGCTGCTGCAGGCGTTGCCGCAGTTGCTTCAAGAAAGAGAAAGTAATCTCAAACGAAGCTTGAAAGCATAGCCCTCTCGTTTTGACGGGAGGGCTGTTATTTTTGTAAAAAATGATAAAATTATACAAATTGTTTATGTGCAAGTATTCCCAAATGCCGTGTTTTAGTGCAATATTGTTAAAAGTCACAAAAAAAAGAGAAAATAATTATTTAATATTAATGTTGTGAATTTTATAATAAAATGATATAATGGATTGTGAAAACTGGCGGTATATCTTTAAATATAAATTCATCCGCCAAATAAATGGAGGAAAACAAAATGAACATGAAAAAAATCATCTCATGCGCAGCAGCTGTTGCTATGACCGCTTCACTTATGGCTATCGCAGCAGATGCTACAAACTGGGCAAACGCTTCATACGCTGACAATGACCCTAACACAGTTTCTATCGTTTCCACAGATGAGAATAAGGTTGTATTCACCGCTACATCTGACGGCGCACAGGCTAAGTGCCGTGTTTCCGCAATCGATCTCCTTGAAGAAGAAGACCTCGCTAAGGTAAAGTCCGCTTCATGGACCGTTACATACGATGGATTTACTTCTGATATGGATCCCGGCAACGGCGTTGGCGGCGGAACATATTTCGCTGTTAAGAATTCCACAGGCTACTGGATCAGCCCTGATTACGATGACGACGGAAACGCTTACTGGGGAAGCTCTTCTTATTCCGTAGAGGATAGCGCTAAGTTCCTTCTTCCTACAGAGGTTCTTTCCACAGATTCCGAGCTTGTATTTATCGACTGGTCTTCTTACAATCTTGTTTCTAACAACATCACAGTAACAATTTCCGACCTCAAGTTCTTCGATGAAGACGGAAATGAAGTTGCTCAGAAGGCATACGCAGGCGCTGTTGCTGCAGATACTGCTGCTGACACTGCTGCCGACACAACAGAAGCTGCTCCCGCTGCTGACAGCGCAACAACATCTACAAGCACAGGCAATGCTGCCGCTGCTTCAGTTGCTGCTGTAATGGCTGTTGCAGGTGCTGCTGCAGTTGCTGCAAGAAAGAGAAAGTAATTTATTTTACTTATCTTATAAAAAAATAAAATTTTGGAGGAAATTGAAATGAATCTTAAGAAGATTATCGCTGCTGTTGCAGCTTCTGCTGTTGCTGTTTCCGCAATGGCATTCAGTGCATTTGCTATCACAGATTATCCCGATGGATACTATCTTGACCTCATTGCTGAGGGATATACCGCAACAGATGTTTATGGCTTTACAATTAATATCTCCGGCGATATTGACAGCGGTGTAGGCGGCGGCGCCGGCTTTAACAGCGCAAGCACAGGTTGGGAATCCCATGAATGGGGAAACAATGATGCCGGCAAGGAAATTGCTTCTTCCAACGGCGAAATTACCCTCGTAAAGGATGCTCCTGTATTTGTTGAATCCGACATTACCGACCCTGACAACCCTTATGCACAGATTTGGGTACAGCAGTGGTGGGGCTCTGACGTTACCATTACCGGCTATACTCTTTACGGCGCAGATGGTGCTGTAATCGCTTCCGTTTCTTATGAGGCTGCTGCTGCAGAAGAAGAAGCTCCCGCAGAGGATGAGGCTGCTGCTGAGGAAGAAGCTCCTGCAGAGGAAGCTGAAGACGATGCAGACGTTGCAGAAGAAGTTGTTGAAGAGGATGTAGAAGAAGACGTTGTTGTTGAAGATGACAGTGCTGATGAGGTTGTTGACGACGTTGCTGTTGAAGACACTGCTGTTGCTACTGATTCCACAACAGTTCCCGCTGCTACAGGCAATGCTTCCGCTGCTGTTATTCTTTCAGTAATGGCTGTTGCAGGCGCTGCTGCTGTAGTTGCTAAGAAGAGAAAGTAAGATAAACTTACTTGAATAAAGCATAAGCATTTCAACCGCTCTCCTTTTTGGAGGGCGGTTTTTCGTTATTTATCTTGTGTCGGAGCATGGTACTATTAAGATGTTGCAATTTTGTGTATTGTATGTTATAATATTTTCGTAGTCAAAATGAGCCTGATTTATGGCTTGTTGGTTGAAAAAATGCTTATGCGAAAGGAATATCGTTATGATTTTTACCGAGAATGCGGTTACGGGCAATGTTTCCGCAAATGTTTATATGATTATATTTATTGCCGCAGCTGTTATTATAATTGCTGCCGTTGTAATAGGTATTATCGCCAAGAAAAATAAAAAGTAATATACGGAGGTAAGGAAAATGGGCTTAATTAAGGCAGCGGTTTCTTCTGTGGGCGGAGTGCTCAGGGATTCATGGCTTGAATCTATTGAACCGGGACAGATGTCCGATACAACCGTTATGGTGAGCGGAGTTAAAGTAAAAAACGGGAAAACATCGAACACAAAGGGCAGCGACAATGTTATTTCCAACGGCTCCGTTATCCATGTTTATCCCAATATGATGATGCTCCTTGTTGACAGCGGAAAAATTGTTGATTTCTGCGCACAGGAGGGTTATTATCAGGTTTCGCTGTCCTCCGCACCGTCGCTTTTCAACGGCGAGCTTGATGAATCAATTAAGGATACATGGGAACGCTTTAAATTTGGCGGAACAGCTTCAACAACCCAAAAGGTTTATTATATAAATCTCCAGGAAATTAAAGGAATACGCTTTGGAACGAAAAATCCCGTCAATTATTATGATCAAAGGTATGATGCGGAGCTTTTCTTAAGGGCGCATGGAACATATTCCATTAAAATTACCGATCCGCTTAAATTCTTTAATGAAGCCATTCCGAGAAATGCTTCAAGATGTGACTTTAATGATATAAGCGCTCAGTATATAGATGAATTTATGGATGCGCTCCAGTCGGCGATTAATCAGCTTTCTGTTGACGGAATCTCAATTTCAACCGTAACATCAAGAAGCCGTGAGCTTTCAAAGTACATGGCGCAAACCCTTGATGAGGATTGGAATAACCTTAGGGGAATGGAAATTTGTTCAGTCGGAATTGCAAGCATTTCTTATGACGAGGAGTCAAAGAAGCTCATTAATATGCGTAATCAAGGAGCAATGCTAAAGGATGCGGCTATTCGTGAGGGCTACGTTCAGGGCAGCATTGCCGAGGGCATTAAGGCAGCCGGTTCCAACAAAAACGGTGCAGCTCAGACTTTTATGGGCATGGGTATGGGCATGGATGTGGCGGGCGGATTTATGAGCGCAGCTTCCCGAACCAACGCTCAGCAGATGCAGCAGGCTCAGTCAAAAGAAAATGCCGAAACATGGAAATGCTCCTGCGGCGCTGAAAATACGGGCAATTTCTGCGGCAGCTGCGGAAATCGTAAGCCCACTCCGCAGGGCGAGGTTCGCTGGCAATGCTCCTGTGGCACGGTGAATACGGGAAATTTCTGCAGCAATTGCGGAGCGAAAAACCCTAACGCAGCCTGGAAATGCTCCTGCGGAGCTGAAAATAAGGGTAATTTCTGCAATAACTGCGGCGCAAAACGTCCGTAAAAGGCGATTCAATAAGGGGCATTGCCCCGTCATTCGATGAACGGCCGGGGGTCGCTAGCCCCTTGGGGGTTTTATTGGTGGATGCAATCCCTCAGTGAAAGACCGTATGCTCCCCAGCCTGAAGAGGGTGCGGGTGTCCGTGGACAACTCTGCTAAGCAGAAGCACCGACCGAGCCGACAGGCGAGAAGGGGGACTTCAGTCGTGAGTTATAGGAGGAAAATAATTTGGACGTTGTTCAGTTTAAATGTCCCAACTGCGGAGGAAGCGTTGTCTTTGACCCGAAAACGCAAAAGCATATCTGCGAATTTTGTATGTCCGACTTTACCGAGGAGGAATATAATCAGATCAGAAGCATGGATAATTCGGACGGCGACACATACACTGTACCGAGCGGCGAGGAGCAGAAGGAATTTAATGACCACACAAATCTTTATATCTGCGATAGCTGCGGTGCGGAAATTATTGCCGATGAGAACACTGCTGCGACCTTTTGCTATTACTGCCATAACCCTGTTGCGCTCAAGGGCCGCCTGACAGGGGAATGCCGCCCCGAGCTTATTATTCCTTTTAAGTACACCAAGGAGCAGACAATTGATATTTATAAGAAATGGTGCGGCAAGAAGTGGTTTCTCCCCAAGGATTTTACCTCCTTCTCTCAGCTTGAAAAAATTACGGGGCTTTATGTCCCGTTTTGGCTTGCGGATTGCTCCGTGAATGCTGAAATGCACGCAGAGGGCAGAATTATCGATTCATTCCGTTCGGGAGATTACCAAGTTACACATACAAAGATTTATTCCGTTGAAAGGGGGGCTTCCCTCGAGTATCGCGGCGTTCCTGCGGACGGTTCAAAAAAGCTTGACGATAAGCTTATGGATTCGATTGAACCGTTTAACTATTCCGAATTTGTGCCGTTTTCAATGTCCTATTTGTCGGGCTTTTTTGCGGATAAATATGATGTTTCCAAGGCGGAGGTTCTTCCGAGAATACAGCGGAGAATAGAAAGCGGCGCTCAGGATATTCTTATGTCCGATGTAAAAGGCTACACAACGGTTGTTCCCGATACAAAACGAACACGAATTATTCGCACAAAATGGCATTATACAATGCTGCCCGTTTGGTTTATGACCTATAAATACGGCGGCAAAAATTATTACTTTGCAATGAACGGTCAGACGGGAAAGGTTGTTGGCATTCCCCCGATTTCAATTCCAAAGCTTATCGGCTTGGCAGTGGGATTGTTTGCAGCCATTGGTATAATTGCAGGTTTTATCGGGGGTGCAATCTGATGATGAAGAAACCGATAAGAGCTTTGATTTCGGTAATTTTCGCTTTTTTTGCGGCGGCGATTCTCGGAATAAACTGCTTTGCCGCCGAAAGCTTTATCGATGACAGAGCAGGGCTTTATACAGCGGAGCAGCTTGAGGAGCTTGAAGCCCGTCAGCAGGAGGTTTCCGATTATACGGGCTGGAATATTGTCGTTGTTACAACAAATGTGGGCTTAGGCACGGACGGCTATGATGCGATAGAGTATGCGGAAAATTATTATGACAGCCATTTCGGCTACAGCTCATCGGGAATTATGTACCTCATTGACATTGATTACCGACATTTCTGCATTGCGGGCGAAGCGGACTATCAATATTTCAATGACAGTCGTGTAGGCGCCATGTTCAAAGCCTGCAACGGAAAATATATGGACTATGACGATGTCGGAAACCTGACAACATTTTATGATTACGTTATAAAATATTATGATGCGGGGCCGATTTCATCGGAAAGCGGATTAAGCCGAAAATTTAATGTACAGATTGCGGTCATTGTGGGGCTTGCTGCCGCAGCAATAGGCGTGGCCGTTGTTATTTCACGCTATAAATTCCACTATAAACCGTCCGCAAACAGCTACCTTGACAGGGGAAAAATTAATTTCTACCGAAGAAGCGATAGATTCGTCCGTCAGTTTACGACAAGGGCAAGGATAGATTCGGACGGCGGCGGAGGCAGAGGCGGCGGTCACGGCTCAAGCGGCGGTCACAGCCATGGCGGTGGTGGCGGCGGCGGAAGACGATAAAAAAGCAGCGTTCACTTGTTTTGAACGCTGCTAATTTTTATTTAGTCGGTAACATGATCAAGGCTGAAAATTTCATCACTTTTTTTACCGAGAACGATTGCGCTTATTGCGTCAAGCTCGTAATCTCCATTAACGGAACGTATGGAATTAACCCCTGCGTAATTGCCGTCAACATAAACGCCGTACTCGCTGAAGGCGTGCATCTTTACGGCGTAATTATTGGGGTTGAAGAACACTATCGTTTCTTCAAATTCATCATCATTTTTGAGCATAAAGCCCACTACGTGGTGCGGAAGATTGTCAAGATAATAAAGATTTTCCGCAACCATACTGTTTTCATACATTCGGAAAGCACTGTGCGCTTTTCTGAAGGAAATAAGCCCTTTATAATAGTTAAAGACGTCCTTATATTCCGATTTTCTGTTCCATTTCAGGCTGTTGATTGCATCGGGGGATTTGTAGCTGTTGTGGTCGAAAGCCATTCCGCCCGGGAAAGGCTTTGAACGCAGGAACTCCTGACCCGCTTGAATAAAGGGTATGCCTTGGGAGAGGAAAACCATTGCTGCGGCAAGCTTATCCATCTTAATGCGCATTTCAATGCTGTCCGTGGAGTTGGTATAATAAAGCTTATCCCAAAGGGTAAGGTTATCATGCGCTTCAACATAATTTACAGTTTGCGCAGGGGTGCTTGTCCATGAAAATTTGGTAAGGTTCGGGAGCTGGGGGTGAGGAATTCTTCCGGAAATAACCTCCTTAACGTAATCCTCGCTTCCCTGAATGCCGTTTACATAGCCCCTTTGTTTATTTTCAAAGTTATTCCCTTTTAAGGTATCCCTGAAATCATCGCTGAAATAAGCAACGTTGGGGGTATTTCTCGCATTAAGCTTCATGCAGCGTTTATCCCACGGCAGCGGCGTATCTGCGCCCGTCCAGCCCTCGCCGTACATGATGACGTTGGGATTTATCTCATGAAGCCTACGATAAGCCTCATTGATTGTATCGCAGTCATAAAGCCCCATAAGGTCAAAACGGAAGCCGTCAATTTTATATTCCGTCATCCAATAAACAAGGCTGTCGATAATGTATTTGCGAACCATTGCGCGTTCCGTAGCAAGCTCGTTTCCGCAGCCCGAACCGTTGGAGTAAAGGTTCAGCTTGCTGTCCCATTGACGGTAGTAATAGTAGGGATAGGTTTTCGTAAAACATGAATCGGCTGTGGCATAGGTATGGTTATAGACAACGTCCATAATAACGCCGATGCCCTCCCTGTGAAGAGCGTAAACCATGCGTTTGAATTCGGCAACTCGGGATTTCCCGTCAAACGGATTGGTCGAATATGAGCCCTCGGGAACATTGTAATTCTGTGGGTCATATCCCCAGTTGAACTGAGGTCGGTGAACATCGCCCTCATCGACTGTGGCATAATCAAAAGCGGGCATAAGGTGAACATGGGTGATTCCAAGCTCTTTAAGGTGATCGATTCCGACAGAATCCCCCGCAGAATTAACAAGCCCCTTTTCAATAAATGCAAGGAAGCGTCCTTTATAGCAGAAATTTCCGCTCGGGTCAATGGAAAAGTCACGGATATGCAATTCATAAAGGCAGGCATCGGTGTAATGTTCAAGCGGAACATAGCTTTGGCTTTCCCAACCTGCGGGGTTACATTTTTTAAGATCAATAACCATGCCCATAGCGCCGTTCACTCCGGCGGATTTTGCATATATATCGATAGTTTCCTGTTCAACGCCGTCATTAGTAACAAGGTAGGTATAATAAACGCCGTCAAGATCGCCGAAAACGGTTTTCGACCAAACCCCGTTCCTCCCCTTTTTCATTGGGAGATGGCGATAAGGTTTTTCGTCACGGCAGGTATGGTACAGGCTGACGGAGATACTCTCCGCCATTGGCGCCCAAACCTTAAATATGGTTTTATCCTTTGAATAAACAGCGCCTAAATCGTCGCCGTCGTAAGCGTACTTTGAGTCGATTTCCGAAAACATGGGAACACCTCATAAAAATATTAAATACAGTAATATAATTATACATTAATAACGTTTAAAAGTAAATATCATTTCTGACAAATTAAAGCAAGGTATTTTGGGAAACACTCCCCAAAAAGATTCCACCGATTGGAAATATATGCGGAGGAAGAATCGCATTGCCGCTTTCGGGCATGAAATGGACATATTTGGCGTATTTTAGGGGCAATAGGCATTGCTGTGGGGTCAATTTATACTAATTTAACATTTATTTGAATAATTAGGGCTGAAAAACTGTAATAAAAAACATTAAAAAAGACTTTTATTTTAAATTTATTTATGGTATAATATATTTATCGTGTGTAATTGAAACGTTTTACACCTTGATTTTTGAATGATTAAGCAGATTTTCTGCTGTTTATATAGGAGAGTTAAATCTTGGATAAGTTTATTATAAAAGGCGGCCGCCGTCTGCATGGGGAAGTGGAAATCAGCGGCGCCAAAAATGCTGCGGTTGCAATTATTCCCGCCGTTATTTTGTCCGATGAGCCCTGTATTCTTGAAAATGTACCTAACATAAGCGATGTTTCCATAAGCCTGCGTATCCTCTATGAAATGGGCGCAGATGTTAAGTTCCTTGATAAAAATGTCGTCCGTATAGATGCAACGGGCATTAGCGAGCCGATTGTTCCGTATGAAATGGCTAAGCATATGAGGGCGTCCTACTACTTCCTCGGAACGCTCCTCGGAAAATTTAAACGTGCAAGGGTTGCAATGCCGGGCGGATGTTACCTTGGCGACCGACCCATCGACCAGCACCTCAAGGCTTTCACTACATTGGGCGCAACCTGTGCCCTTGACCACGGAATGATTGATATTCAGGCGGAAACCCTGCTTGGTTCGCAGATTTATTTTGATATGGTTACCGTTGGCGCAACGATTAATACAATGCTTGCGGCGGTTAAGGCTACGGGTATGACCGTTATTGAAAATGCCGCAAAGGAACCGCATATTGTCGACCTTGCGAATTTCCTTAATTCAATGGGTGCGGATATTATGGGCGCAGGAACGGATGTTATCAAAATCAAGGGAGTAAAGTCCCTTAGGGGTACAACCTATGCGATTATCCCCGACCAAATCGAGGCGGGAACATTTATGGTTGCCGCCGCTGCGACTAGGGGCGATGTCCTTATAAAAAATATTATTCCCAAGCATCTTGAAAGCATTACCGCAAAGCTTGAGAAAATCGGCGTGAACGTTGAGGAATTTGATGACAGCATAAGGATTTCCGTTGACGGTCCGCTCGTTAAAACAAGCGTTAAGACAATGCCTCACCCCGGTTTCCCCACCGATATGCAGCCGCAGATTTCAACTCTCCTTTGCCTTGCCGAGGGAACAAGCATAGTTACCGAGGGCATTTTCGATAACCGTTTCCGATATGTTGATGAACTTAGAAGAATGGGCGCAGATATCTCCGTTGACGGAAAGGTCGCCGTTATTGAGGGCGTGGGTTCGCTTATGGGCGCACCCGTTACTGCTCCCGATTTAAGAGCGGGTGCGGCGCTTGTTATTGCGGGGCTTGCCGCAAGGGGCGTTACGGAAATTGAGGATATTTATCATATCGAGCGTGGCTATGAGGAATTTGAAAACAAGCTCAGAGCCTTGGGCGCAGATATTGAGAAAAGATCCGTCCCCGGTTCTTCCGTAAGAAAGGTTGCTGCGCTTTAAATACAGAAAAATTATTGCCGCACAGAGCGCTTAGTTCGCCCTGTGCGGCTTTTGCCGTTTAACCTAAAATATGACCCCGTGAGATATTTCCCACGGGGCATTTGCATTAAAAAGGGGGGTGTAATGCTGTTTTATGACTGCATACCTGACTTGTAAGCGTCAATCATTTTCTTGACCATCTGACCGCCTACAGAGCCTGCTTCACGGGCTGTAATGTCGCCGTTATAGCCGTTTCTGAGGTTTACACCAACTTCGTTGGCTGCTTCCATCTTAAACTTTTCGAGGGTTTCTCTGCCCTGCTGTGAACTTACATTTTTCATAATATTTTCTCCTTGAAATTTGTTTTGGTTTTAAGATATTGCGGAGCGGATATTGTCGTTCGGTTTTATCTTTATATAAATCCGCTCCGCATCTAAGGAGAGAAAAAATATATAATGACTATGCCGACCGCATTAAGCGTTCCGCTTTGTTTGGGGTTTGCTTTAATATTATTGACGTGTCATAAAAAAATATCAAAGGTAATTTTTTTTAAAAAATTTCGATATTCAATGGTTTCCACCCGTCCAAAACATAAGGAAAAAATCAAAGCTCTACATTTCCGCCTTAAATTCTTCAATAATCTTTATCGCTGCTTTTATTCCGTCAACCGCCGCCGACATAATCCCGCCTGCGTATCCTGCGCCCTCGCCGCATGGGTAAAGACCCTCCGCAGAGATGGACTGCATATTTTCCCTCCTTGTAATTCTTATGGGGGAGGACGTCCTTGTTTCCGGGGCGGTCATAACAGCCTTTTCGTTGCCAAAGCATTTCATTTTGTGGGAAAAGCTCCTAAGTCCCGTTTCAAGCATATCAGATATAAATTTCGGGAAAAGATTGTGAAAATCGCACTCCGCAGTTCCCAGCGCATAGGTTGGGGTAACGTCCGCGCCCTTTAATGAGCCTTTTCCGCACAAAAAGCTTTCCACCGTGCAGGCGGGGGCGGAATAATTCCCCCCTGTAAGCTCAAAAGCACGTTTTTCAATGTCCCTTGCGAAGTTTACACCGTCAAGGGGGCTGCTTCCGTAATCCTCGGGTGAAACGGAAACGGCAATTGCCGCATTGGCATTCTCACCATTTCGTGCGAATTCGCTCATACCGTTTGTTACTATCGAATTTTCCTCGCTTTGCGAGGGAACAACAGTCCCTCCGGGGCACATACAAAAGGTGTAAACACCTCTTCCTCCAACCCTCTGTGAAAGCTGATATTCTCCCTTTGGGAGCAGTGGATTATTATATTGCGCGCCGTAAAGGGAACGGTTGACTTCAAGCTGTTTATGCTCAATTCGAGCGCCCACGGAAAAGGGCTTTGGTTCAAGGAAAATATTCTTTGAAAGCAGCATCTCAAAGGTGTCCCTTGCGCTGTGACCGATTGCAATAATCAAAGCGCCGCATGGAATTTCCTCCGAATTATTAACGACAACGGACTTTATCCTTCCGTCCGAAACGGTTATATCCGTAAGCCTTGAATGAAACCGAACCTCCCCGCCGAGTGAAATAATTTTTTGCCGAACCGCTTTTACAATTTCCCTCAGGTTGTCCGTGCCGATATGCGGCTTGGCTTTGGTGAGAATTTCCTTTGGTGCGCCAAGCTCGGCAAAGCATTCAAGAACTCGCCTGCACAAGGGGTCTTTAATTCGTGTGGTAAGCTTTCCATCGGAAAATGTTCCCGCACCGCCCTCGCCGAACTGGACGTTGGTTTCGGGGTCAAGAATTCCCCCGTTCCAGAAGCCCTCTACGGCGTTCACACGTTCGTCAACGGAGCCGCCACGCTCAAGCACCAGCGGCTTAAATCCATATTCCGCAAGAGTAAGCGCAGCAAACATCCCCGCAGGGCCAAATCCCGTTACGATAACACGTCCGTTAAGGCGATTGCTGCCGCCCATTTTCGGCATAAGATTCGAGCTTGTATCAGCATAGCTGCAAAAGTCGAAGCGTTCCGCAAGGCGCTGCTCCTCGGTTTTATCGTCAAGCTCAATCCAAACCGAGGAAACGAACTTTATATTTGAATTATCCCTTGCGTCAAGGGAGGTCTTGTGGACGCTGCAAATCCTGACCTTACCGCTTTCGATATGAAGCCTTTTTATTGCCGCAGCGGCTATTTCCTCCTCGGATGAATTTATTCCGGTTTTTATCTGTGAAACAATAACAGGCATTTTACCTACTGCTCCTTTTTTTGTCAGCTGTTTGATTTAAGGGTTACCGTTACGGTAGCCTTTGGCGAAAGAACTCCGTCAGAGCCTAAGCACCATACATCATCGTATGCGGGTGTTGAGAAGGTTACCGGGAACTTGTAGTCCCTTGCCTCAAGCTCGTAGTTAATAAGGTCAATTTGGGAAACAACATCAATGTAGGAGAGCTGCTCAATGCTTTCCTCCGACCCGATAAAGAACAGGGTAAAGCCCGATGTGATGATGTTATAATCAAACTGGGTGGGTGCGTTTACTATTTCGATGGCGCTTCCCCTAATCGTCATTGTGATTTTATAAAGATTCTCACTTGGGCAGGTTACCGAAATTGTATCTATTCCGCTGAGGTTCTGGTAATCATCAGGGAGGAAGTCCTCAGTGCTGAACGTAAATACCGAGCCGATGTCAACCTCACGCATATCAATGCTGCCTATGCTGAGCGATGAAATATCCTTTATCGCATCAACGGGAGCGGCAACCTCAAGCTCGGAAACGGATAGAGTAAGCTTTTCCATAAATGCGCTTACATTAAAGCTGTCAGGCGCATTGGAAATTCTCACCTCAAGGGAAAGTGTTTGCTTTTGAAGAATGGGAACGCTTACCGTAAAGCTTGTTCGGCTGAAGGAAATTTCCTCGTTGTCCGAAATAGGTGTTTCACCGCTGTAAATAACGGGGGATTCCGCAACATATTCATAGGTTTCCGAAAGCTCTCCGTCCGCTTCAACGTAGAAGTATACGTCCTCAATGTCCCCGATAACGTCCTTGGGGCCTGTTATTTCTATTGTATTTGGGGCAATAACAACATCATCGGTGTCGCATATAAAGCCCGAAGCAACGTGAATGTCGTCCATAAGCGGATGGATTGTGACCTCCGTTGTAACTATCTCATCGAATGAAACGCTGATATAATCAATGGAGCTGCGGGTATCGTCAGCGATTGTAACCTTTTCCAATGTAAATTCCTTGCCCGTTGTGCATACAACCTCAATCGGGAGGCTGTAGTCCGATGCATTTATAACATTTTCAGCGGAGGCAACAACCTTAAAGTCCTCCGATGTAACATTACCTATCTGACCTCTGTCGCCCGATATATAAATGGTGGCTTCGGTTACGTCTTGGCTTATTACCTTAAAATTGTGCGCTTCGGCATATGTTCCCTGCATTTCAACAACAACCGGAACATTGTAAACAACGGTTTCGATTGTGGGGTAAACGCTGATTGAAATGGCGAACCATATTATTATTGCCGAAACGATTGAAAGTATTTTTATTACCAAATCCTTTTCAAACAAACGTCTGAAAAAATTTGCGGTTATCTCAAGAATTTTTTTCATTATCGCTGCCCCCCGAATTTAAACCGTCAGGATTTTTGCTGCCGCCGAAGATAGATTTTTTTTCATGATGTGGTTTTGATTGCTTTGTTGGTTTGGGTCTTGGCTGATTTTTTTCGGGGATAAGCTTTGAACGCAGGTATTTCTTTAAGCTGTCACGGGAAAATCCTCGTTCAAGGCTGCCGTTTTCGGCAACGGAAATAACGCCCGTTTCCTCCGAAACGGCTATAACAAGGGCGTCTGAATTTTCGCTCATTCCGATTGCCGCACGGTGGCGGGAGCCTAACTGCTTGTTGATAGCCTCCTCCTTTTGCGGTTTTGGAAGGAAGCAAGCCGCCGCAAGAATAATTCCATCACGCATAATAACCGCACCGTCATGGAGGGGAGTGTTCTTAAAAAAGATATTGCCGAAAAGCTCCTTTGACGGAGCGGCATTGAGTATCGTTCCCGTATCGATTTGTTCGCCAAGCTTGGATTCACGCTCAATGACAATGAGCGCGCCCGTTGTTGTTGCGGAAAGATCCTCGCAGGCATCGCATATAGCTTCTATAGCCGTGTTCCATTTAGCTGTAACGGCATCATATGGCTCGCTTCCTATGGAAGAAAGTACGGGTATTCTGGTAATTTTGGATTGCCCCATTTTTTCAATGGTTCGGCGAAGCTCCGGCTGGAACAGAATAAGAATCGCAAGCATTCCTATGCTGAAAACATTCTCCAAAATATAAGCCATAGCTTTCATATGGAAGAAGTATTTCATTACAAGGTATGCCGCAAGGAGGACGGCAATTCCTTTAAGAAGTCCGCCCGCACGGGTTTCCTTGACGATTGTTATTCCCTTGTAAATTATGACCGCAAGAACGGCTATATCAAGCAAATCCCAAAGGGTTATGGGAAGAATACTGCTTAAATAAGAGCGCAGCGTGTACAAAAAATCCAAAAATACCTCCGCCTTTCAGTTTATCTTTTCAAAAAATAATTATACCACAAATCGGCTGATATTTTCAATAGAATTCTGTTAATTTCCATCATTTCGAACGTCATTGTGCATAAAGCGGACGCATGAATTGCAGTCCTATTTAACAAAAGAATAAAAATTTATTGTTTTTCGATAAAAAACTATTGACAAAAGATAATGAAGTGTGCTATCATACAATTACTGAGAGAAAATTAACGAAAATCGGAGGTCATCATAATGAGCAAATTAAAATGGACACCATCAATGTCGCTGCTCCTTTCGGAAATTATCGTAAAAATCCTTGCGGTTATCTTTGCCGCCGCCTGTATTTACGCTCCGTTTGGGGTAAAGAATATCGCAGAGGCGTTTGGATTTAACATACCGCTGTTCATGACGGCATTTTACCTTTGCGCAGTGTTTGCGTTTACAGCATTATTTTTTCTCAATCGGCTTTTGGGGAATATAAAGAGATCGGATATTTTTATTGATGAAAATGTAAAAATCCTGCGTATTTTGTCATGGTGCTGCTATTTTGTCGGGATAACAATGGCGCTTTACAGCTTTTTCGAGTATCCGTTTATAGTTATTTCAGCCGCCGCAGCTTTCTTCGGGCTTATTCTGAGGGTTCTCAAAAACGTTTTCCGCAAGGCGGTTGAGCTGCGTGAGGAAAATGACGGTACGATATAACTCACGACTGATGCTCCCTTCTCGTCTGTCGTCTCGGTCGGCGCTTCTGCTTAGCAGAGGTGTCGCCGGACATCCGCACCCTTTTCAGGCGGGGAGCATACGGTCTTTCAGTGAGGGACTGGGTCCCCCACTGAAACCCCTAGGGGGCTAACGCCCAGTCGTTCGTTGAATGACGGGGCGATGCCCCTTATTGAACTCACGACTGATGCTCCCTTCTCGCCTATCGTCTCGGTCGGCGTTTCTGCTTCGCAGAGGTGTCCACCGGACATCCGCACCCTCTTAGGCGGGGGTTCCATCTTCGTAATTTTGTCAGCTTGTTAAGGCTGCGCTTGAAACTGACGAAGAATTTGTTCTTTAAGTAAAATCAGATTGGAGAGTGTATAATGGCAATAATAGTAAATCTTGACGTTGTTATGGCAAAAAGAAAAATTTCTTCGGGGGAGCTTGCCGAAAAGCTTGAGATAACTCAGGCGAATTTATCTATACTTAAAACAGGAAAAGCAAAGGCAATACGTTTTTCAACCCTCGATAAAATTTGCCGTGTGCTGGACTGCAAGCCCGGAGATATTCTTGATTACGAAAAGGATGGCGATGAAAATGAATGAGAACACAGAGATAATGCCTACTGCAGAGCAATTTCCGCAGGAAAATGCTGCGGAGTGTTCGGTTGAATGTCCGATGACTGCTGAACCCAAATATTCGCGCACAGAAAGCCTTTTTGCGGTCGCCTTTTCTTTTGTTGGCTATTTCTTCATAAAAACCTTTATAACAGGCTCGGCGGGAATGGGTGCGGCAATTTTCATGGTTTTCACAGCCGCAGCTTCGGCGGCGTTTGCGTGGCTTATGGGCGCAAAGGGCAGCCGACACAGCAGGATGTATCTTCTTCTTACATTTGTTTTTTCGGCAAACCTCGGCATAAGCGGAAACGGGCTTATAATGCTTCTTGATTTTATGTTTGCTGTAATAATGCTTGCAATGTGGTCGTTTTCCGTAAACAATCCCGATTGGAACGGTGTGGACAGCGGTTTTATTTATAATCTCGGACACGCCGTTTTTGGGCAGTCCTTCGGGAATTTCGGCAAATGCCCCTCCGCTGCGGCGGAGCTTATGAAAAGGGATAAGGGCGGAAGGAATATCCGAAATATTTTGCTTGGAGTTTTAATGGCTCTGCCCGCAACGGTCGTGGTTACGGTTATACTTTCATATGCGGACAGTCGTTTTGACAATATTATGGGCAGCATTGTCGGTGGTATAAGTCTTAGCGGTATATGGAAATATCTGCTTGGTCTGCCGATTTCATTCCTTGTTTTCGGCATTGTTTACGCAGCTGTTTCAGAAAAAAGCTGTGAACGCCTAAAAAATGAAAGGACAACGGCATCTCTTAGAATTATTCCCGGAATGATGATGTATTCATCGGTTGTTCCGCTTTGCATTGTCTATGTAATTTTTTTCTTTTTGCAGCTTTCGTACTTTACCTCCGCATTCGGGGGAGTTCTTCCCGAAGAATTCAGCGCATCGGAATATGCAAGAAAGGGCTTCTTTGAGCTTTGCATTGTATCGGTAATAAATCTGTTTGTTATTGCGGCAATGAACCTATTCTGCCGATATGACGATAAAAACGGCGAAAGTAAACGCCCCATCCCGCTGAGGTTTTTCACCGTTCTGCTCTCATTCTTTACAATCATCCTTATTGCAACGGCTCTCAGCAAAATGGAAATGTATATCGCACGCTTCGGACTTACTCCCAAAAGAGTGTATACATCATGGTTTATGCTTGTTCTGACGGCGTTGTTTGCGCTCATTATAGCAAGGCAGTTTAAGCAATTCAATATGGCTCATATCGGCGCGGTTATCTTTACGGTGATGCTTTTGCTTCTTAGCTTTTCTCAGACGGATTCGCTTATTGCAGGATACAATATTTCGGCATATGAAAGCGGAAATATCGAGAATATAGATTTTGACGGACTTTCAAGCGATGCGGTTTATGCGGTCGCTCCGCTTTTGAAGTGTGAAGACAGCGAGCTTAATCACGCGGCTAGGGATTGGTATACAAATTGTCTTAGCGGCAACGTAAACAATGCATGGTATGGAAACGGCCTTTCAGAATATATTGTACATGGCTTGCAGGAAAACGGCGATTAAGTCGTATCAAATATTCGGAGCGGTATATATAAAAAATCCTCACGGTTCAAAGGGGTTAATCCCTAAAACCGTGAGGCTTATTTTTATTTTGGAAACAGGAAACAAGACCCAATCAAAACGGCAGTTTTTGGGCTAAAGTATCAAAAATATAACAATGCCGCCGATGTCCCCGCACCCTCTTAGGCGGCGGGTTCCATCTTCGCAATTTTGGCAGTCTGTTAAAGCTGCGCTTGAATGATTTTACTTTGCTGAAGTAGTCGCTGTGGTTTTTTCATGATTGGGGGATGAGCTCACCACTTCTATAGCTTTGGCTACGGCAATATTAATATCAACGGAGTTTTGCAGCTTTGCACTGTCAATTCTTCCGAAAAGCTCTCCCCTTGCCGAATTAACGTACTTTGGTTTAACCAAATTCAGCGCAAAGGCAAGCATATCCTGATGACAATACTCGCATTTGCAGCAATCGACTCCGCTGAGAAGAATATCCAGCTTTTCTTCAACAATTTGTTCCATTATATTTATAACTGCCATTTTCACACACTCCGTTCAAAAGGTTCTGTTAAGTACTTCCATACACATTCTTCCGTTATGATAAGGGCATTTCCATGGATTGACCATATCAACCGTTTGCATAGGCTTTCCGTTATAGTCAACCTCGCCCCACCATTCGGAATTCTCACGGCTGTCGGCTTGATACGTTTCTATCCAGTGCATTACTTCCTCGGCAGCTTCAAGATATTTCTTATCTCCGCCCTGCATATAGGCGTTCACGAAACCAACAACGGTTTCGGCTTGAACCCACCAGATACGCTTTTTGTCGATTTTGTCGTTTTCACGCTCGTTGTTAAGCGAACCGTTTTCGTAGGCGATGTTGTAAATATTATCCGCAATGCGAAGGTTAATCATCCTCCATTCAGCTTCAAGTTCCTTATCGCCGAGAGCCTGACAAGCTCTGTCAAGCAGCCATGACGCTTCAATGTCATGACCGTAGGAGTGGATGTCACCGATAACGTTAAGCTCTCTGTTGAAAAATACAAGGAGCTTGTTGTTTTCACTGTCAAAGATTTTGTTTTTTGTTATCCCAAGGAGGAACATAAGTCTGTTCCTTACCTTTTCTCTTCCCGATGCTTCAAAAAGAACGGTATAGGCTTCAATGAGGTGGAGAACCGTGTTCATTGTTTTATCAGCCATAAGTCCGTTTTCCGAGAGAGCGTCATTGGGAATAAGCTCCCATTCGGCGGAAAACGCTTCCATATAGGCAATATCATCGGTGCATTTTTCCTCAACGGTATCAAAAAGGCGGAAGGCAAGGTCAAGAGCATCCTTATCTCCACCCGCAATATAGTATGAAGAAAGCGCATAAATCGCAAACGCCTGATTATATGTATGCTTCATTCCGTCCGAAACGTTTCCGTCAAAGGTCATAAGCCAATAAACGCCGCCGTTTCTGCGGTCAACACACTTGTCACGGAGAAATTCGTAGGCGTGCTTTGCGTTATCAAGGAGGTAATCCTCACCGAGGGTTTGATAAGCAACCGAATAAAACCAAAGTATTCTTGACGTAAGAATAACGCCCTTATCAGCCCTTTTGTCTACATTAAGCTCATTGTCCATAAAACCGTAAAATCCGCCGTTTTCATCATCCCTAAGCTTGTTCCAGAAAGGAATAATGCGTTCGGTAAGCTCTTTTTTGCATTGATTTTTTAGATTCATTGGTGCATTCATCCCTTTCAAAGTTATCTGCGGTCTGCAAACTTATTCATTACAAGTCCCGTAATAAGCTTTGGATAAAAATACGTCGATTTTTGGGGCATTTTTTCGCCTGCAAGAGCGACATCCCTGATTTCGGTTACCTTTGTGGGGTTAACGATAAACGAGCAGTCCGCCCTTCCCTCATCAACTGCGGCGATAGCCTCGTCAACAGAGCGGGTATAGGAAAGATTCTTCTGATTTGCCATATTTTCCTTGTCAATGCCGAAGATACGTTCCAAAACAAGGTTGTGAAGGACGGAAACATCAAGTCCGCAGTAAGCGTCCGACATTTCGGGAAGAAATTTCTTAACCGCATTTTCGTCCTTGAGTACCATAATATGCGCCCTTTTGCCGCCCGCATAAAGCGCAAATGCCTTTTTCCCTGCGTTATAGAAATTAAGGAGAGCGGAGCGCATTCCTTCGCCCGCATCCGATTCCTCAATATCAAAATATGCCTTGCATCCGTCAAGAATTTTTTCGGTGCTGTAATTTTCAAGCCCATGCACAATTCTGTGAGTAGGAAATACAACAAGACCCGAATTTTCCATATTCACAAGCATCATTGCGATATATCCGCTGAGTCCGTCCGCCGTATCCTTTCCCTCCGCAACAAGGTGCTTGTGGAAATTAAGAGCGGTTTCATAGCGGTGGTGACCATCGGCAATGTAGAGCTTTTTATCCTCAAATGCTTTTGTAATCTTTGGGAATCTCTAATAACTCACCCACTATCCTATAGATTTGTGGTATAATACTTCC
>JAJQIG010000018.1 GCA_021199335.1 Oscillospiraceae bacterium
TATAAACATAACATTGGATAAATTCTTCATAATTCAAAACCTAATATTACAGCTTTCTCAATTTATCTAAAACAGCCCTAAAATAATCAGGCAATTCGCTATCAAATTCATAATATTTGCCATCTATAGGGTGAACAAAGCCAATTTTTTTGGCGTGAAGGCATTGGCCTTCACACAATTTTGATGGTCTGCCGTAAACATCATCGCCAAACACAGGATGTCCAATATAAGCCATATGGACCCTTATCTGATGGGTTCTGCCCGTGTAAAGCTTAAGTTTAATAAGCGAATATCCGTTAAATTCCTCAAGCACTGCATATTCGGTTTTTGCAGGCTTAGAATTCTTTTCGGTAACACACATTTTTTTTCGGTCAACAGGATGCCTTCCTATGGGGGCGTTTATAATCCCACTCTGTTCTTTAAGTTTTCCGCAAATGACAGCTTGATATTCACGTGTAAAGGTATGAGCCTTTATCTGTTCGGCAAGTCCAAAATGCGCTCTATCGGTCTTTGCCACTATCAGCAGACCGCTTGTATTTTTGTCAATGCGATGAACTATGCCCGGACGAATCACTCCATTTATGGAGGAAAGCTGCCCTTTGCAGTGGTACAACAGCGCATTAACAAGTGTTCCGTCATAATTTCCTGCAGCAGGATGAACAACCATACCCTTAGGCTTATTTACAACAAGCAAATCGCTGTCCTGATAGACTATTTCTATTGGCAAATTCTGTGGCTTTACATCAAGCTCGGTAGGTTCGGGAACGATAACCTTAACTTCATCATTATTTTTCACGGTACAACTTTTAGAAACGTTCTTTCCATTTACTGTAACCATGCCGTTCTTAATTAGCTTTTGGAGCATCGAACGAGTAAACTCACTTTCGCTCTTGCTAATCCACCTGTCAACCCTAACCTGTTCCCCAACATTGAGGTCATCAACGGTAAAAATACGCTCATCCATTCCGTTCCGACACCTTTTTATCCATAAAAACAATGTAAACAACAAGGCAAATTGCCCCAAGAACAACGCAAACATCTGCAAAATTGAATATAGCGAAGTTAAAAATGCGCACCTCAAAATAGTCTATTACATATCCAAGACGTACTCTATCGATGAGGTTTGCAACTCCCCCTGCAATCACGGCGGCGGTACTCACCATCATAAAGGGATGTTTGTTTTTATCCCTTACCGCCCATACTGAAAGAGCAATTATCATCAAAGATGTAAGGACAATCAAAAAAACTCTTGCCCCACTGAAACTACTGAATGCCGCTCCTGTATTTTCAACATAATGGAATCCAAGAATATCCACATTGCCAAATTTAATAAAATCCTTTGTTCCAACGGGCATTAAGTCGGTTACAGCCCAGTATTTTATACACTGATCCACAGCAATTAAAACTGCCGCAATAATAATTGAAATAACAAGCATACAACACAAATTCAGTACAAGCCGCCGAATAATCGGCAGCTCATACCAACCTTATTTTTATTTTGAAACTTCTTCCGCACATCTGCTGCAGAGAGTTGGGTGGAGAACGCTATTTCCAACTGTTTCCGAATACATCCAGCAACGTTCGCACTTTTGACCGGATGCCTTTTCAACGCTGTAGCTAAGCTGTTCAGCAAAGTATTCACTCTTAAAATCACCTGCGGAATCATTTACAACAGCTAAATCGGATACAATAAATACCTTTTTCAATTCCTCGGCATATACGCTAATCTTTTCTGACATTGCAGCATCATTATTAACATGAATGACAACTTTTGCTTCAAGCGATGCTCCGATAAACTTTTCAGCCCTCTTAACCTCAAGAGCTTTAGTTACGTCTGCACGAAGCAGATAAATCATGTTCCATTTTTCTGTGAACACATCATCAACGTTTACTTCAATCAAGGAAGGCATATCGTTCATCATAATGCTTCTTGTATCATCGGTTTCAGAATGAGGCATATGCTTCCAAATTTCCTCTGCAGTAAAGGAGAGGACAGGCGCAATAAGCCTTGAAACCGCACTTATGATGTAATACATAGCTGTCTGAGCCGCTCTTCTGTCAGCGGATTTTTCGCCCGTGCAGTAAAGTCTGTCCTTAACAATATCAAGGTAGAAATTAGACATATCGGTTACGCAGAAGTTATGAATACTATGAACGACAATATGGAAATCAAATGCATCATATGCTGCCTTGCACTTTTCGATAAGAGCATTCAACCTTATGAGCGCCCACTTATCAATTTCGTGAAGCTCGGAAATATCAACAATATCCCTCTTTATGTCAAATCCAACATTGTCACCCAAATTACCAAGAATAAATCTCGCAGTGTTTCTGATTTTTTTATAGGTATCGGTGAGTTGTTTAAGTATTTCCTTAGAAATTCTTATATCTGCATGATAGTCGGAGGAGGCAACCCAAAGTCTGAGAATATCAGCGCCATACTGTTCAGTAACCTCACTGGGATCTACGCCGTTTCCGAGGGACTTATGCATGGTTTTTCCCTCACCGTCAACTACCCAGCCGTGTGTACATACAGCTTTATATGGAGCGTGTCCGTAAATTGCGGCAGATGTAAGAAGCGATGACTGAAACCAACCTCTGTACTGGTCAGCTCCCTCAAGGTAGAGGTCAACAGGTGTATCAAATCCTCTTTCTTCCATAACAGCCTTATGCGTTACACCGCTGTCAAACCAAACATCGAAAATATCCTTTTCCTTGACAAACTCTGTGCAACCGCATTCACACTTTACTCCCGAGGGAATAAAATCCTTAGCGTCGTGGGTGTACCATGAATCAGAGCCTTCTTTTCTGAACATCTCGGAAATTGCAGCGATGGTTTCATCCGTAACAATCGGCTTTCCGCAATCCTTACAATATACAACAGGAATCGGAACGCCCCATGTTCTCTGTCTCGAAATACACCAGTCGCTTCTGTCGGTTACCATTCCCTTAATACGTTCCTGACCCCACTCGGGAATCCATTGAACGTTGTCAATAGCCTTAACAGCATCATCCTTAAAGCCTTTAACGGAGCAAAACCATTGTTCGGTTGCCCTGAAAAGGACAGGATTTTTACATCTCCAGCAGTGAGGATACTGATGCACGATTTTTTCAAGAGCAAACAATGCACCGCAAGTTTCCAAATCCTGTGCAATAACCTTATTGGAGTCGGTGGTTGAAAGTCCTGCATATTTTCCCGCTTCAGCTGTCTGGATTCCCTTTGAATCAACAGGAACAACAATTCCAATCTCAGGGTATTTTTTGCAGACCTCAAAGTCGTCAACACCAAAGCCTGGGGCAGTGTGAACGCAGCCTGTACCGCTTTCAAGGGTAACATGATCGCCGACAATTACAAGGGAATCTCTGTTCATAAACGGATGGGCTGTTACTATATATTCCAGTTCCTTGCCGCTAAATGAACCGACAGTTGTATAATCCTCAATCTTTGCGGCAGCCATAGTCGGCTTAACAAGTTCCGCCGCCATAACGTAATTCTCTCCGTTAGCCCGAACAACTGTGTATTCATACTCAGGGCCAAGGCAGATCGCAAGGTTTCCCGGAAGTGTCCATGTTGTAGTTGTCCAAATTACAAAAAATGTTTTGTCAAGGTCAAGACCTAAAGCGGTAAACTTTCCTTTATCATCCGTAACCTTGAACTTTACATAAATAGAATGGCAAGGATCATTTGCATACTCAATTTCAGCCTCAGCAAGAGCCGTTTGACAATCGGGGCACCAATATACGGGTTTAAGTCCTTTATAAATGTAACCCTTTTTGTACATCTTTCCGAAAACCTCAATCTGATTTGCTTCAAAATCGGGTTTAAGTGTAAGATACGGATTGTCAAAATCCCCCCATACTCCAAGGCGTACAAACTGCTTCTTTTGATTTTCAACTTGATTAAGAGCATATTCATGGCAATGCTTGCGAAGTTCAATCGGAGGAATCGCACCGTTCTCAACTCCTATAGCTTTCATTGCTTTAAGCTCGATAGGAAGTCCATGAGTGTCCCAACCGGGAATATATGGAGAGCAGTAACCGCTCATATTCTTATACTTTACAATAATATCCTTAAGCACCTTATTAAGAGCTGTACCCATATGGATATCACCGTTGGCGTACGGTGGACCATCATGAAGAACATATTTCGGCTTTGCCCCGTTTTTTTCAATCATTGAATAATAAGTCCTGTTTTTTGCCCATTCATCGAGCATTGCAGGTTCTTTCTGAACAAGATTTCCCCTCATTGAAAATTCTGTTTTGGGAAGATTAAGTGTTGAATTATAATCCTGCGCCATTTGACTAACTCTCCTTAATAGCTGCCGTTTAAGGCAAATATATTTTTATTTATTCTGTCCGAATTTAAGATTGCCGAATTTACTTTCCGAGTTGCTTGCTGTATCAGCAAACGGGAATGCCTGTGACTGTTTTTCACGTCTTAAAGAGCTTTCCATAACTCTGGTTGCTTCCATATTCTGCTGAGCCTGAATAGCTTCTTGTTCGGAAGAAACGGGCTTGGGTTCTTCCTGCTGCGGCTGAATCGGAACCTCCTCAATTTCTTCCTCATCGTTTTCAAAGTCAGGGATTGCTGTAATCTGTTCGAGGTGCGCCTTATACATAGCAAGCAGATTTGCCTTAAAATCGGAAACCTCCTGCTGCATTTTGGAAAGACAATGCTTCTCTTTTTCGAGCTGAACCCTTGTGTTTCCCAAAATTTCGTCAGCCTTGACATGAGCATCGGAAATAATTTTATCTGCATTTTCGTGTGCTTCTTGAATAACAGCCCTTCCCTGCTTCTGTGCGCCGATTAATGCATCCTTAAGGGCATCCTCGTCTTTTTTATACTCACGAACACTTTCGACAAGGACCTCAATCTTCTTTTCGATTTCCTCCTTATCCTTTTGCATCTGAGTAATTTGGAGTGCAATTTCTCTGAGGAAATCATCCACCTCTTCGGGCTTATAACCGGGTCTTGTCTGCTCAAATTTTTTATTGTTAATATCCTTTGCGCTAAGCATTTCCTTCACCTCTAAATATATTTTTTTATACAGATACAAAATCTGTCCTTTTTTGATTTACCGCTTACTTCACTCAAAATAAACTTTCCATATCCTCTGACAGAAAAAACATCGCCGCTCTTTACTTCACTGCTCACGGAAACACCTATTCCGCTGTTAAGGCTTACGTTACTCGCTCTTATGATGCGAGCCGCATTCTCTCTGCTGATTCTTGCAGCAAGGCTTACAACGCAGTCAAGCCGCATTGATGAAACCGTACCCTTTATTTCCATGAAATTTTCTTTGACATAAATTGCAGGTTCATTCTCCTCGGAGATTTTTACTCCAACAGAGCCGACCTTCCTCATTTCGGAAGAAATCATTCCGCAAACTGTGTCATAAACAAATGCTACAGTGTAGCCTTCATTTACAATAATATCTCCGAGCATATTTCTGTTGATTCCGCAAGCCATAAACGCTCCGAGAAAATCCCTATGCGTAAGCCTATTTTCTTCCCTGTACCTAAAGACGAGATTTTTCATTGGAAAATCCTGTTTTCCATATCGGACATAAGGCGGAAAAACTCCTAAAATTACTCTTAAAGCGCCTTCATACCCACCATAAAACATAAAATTTTTAAATCCCTCATAATTAAGCACGGACTTGGCAATCTCAACCTGCCTGCCATCCAAAAATGCAGAAAACCTCGGTATATACTTTTTCTCGCATATTTCCACCATATCCGCTATATGATAAGCAAGAAGTCTGTCATCCTCGGGCAGCTTATCGTAATAACCGCTTAATTTCTTCATTATCAGAGGAACACACCGTTATTTTCAAGCTCACCGACAAGGTCTTCTCCCACGAAACCAACGTTGTATGGTGTAATAATGAATGTATTATTAGCCACGGGTTTAATATTTCCGCCGTTCGCATAAGCTACACCGCCGAGAAAATCTATAATTCTCCTTGTAACATCGGGTGTAGTGGATTCGAGGTTAAGAACAACGGTTTTCTTGGAATTAAGATGGTTTGCAATCTCTTTTGTATCAGCAAAAACCTCGGGCTTAACAAGAATAACCTGGAGCTGTGCCGTTGCATGAATATTTACAACACGATTCCTTTTTCCTTCTTCATCGTTGTCGTAACTCGGCTGGTCATTTACATAATCCTCATTCTCTGCGCCGTCATCCATATCGGGCGACATACCGAGAACCTCTTTAATAGTATCAAGAAATCCCATTTTATCTATACATCCTCTCTTTTATTTTCTGGCACCGAAAATTCCGGAGCCTACTCTTACTATATTTGCGCCATGCTTAATGGCTTCAACGTAGTCCGCCGACATCCCCATTGAAAGAATATCCATAGACACATTTCTGATTTTTTTACTTCCGAGGGTATGGAAAAGCGCTTGCATCTTGTCAAAATAAACCTCGGAATTTTCGGGTGGTGGAATTGTCATAAGACCGCAAAGCCTTATATTTTCAAGCTCTGAAATTCCATAAGCAAGATCCTCCACCATTTCGGGTACAACCCCGCCTTTGGATTTTTCACCGCCTATGTTAACTTCCGCAAGAACATTTATAACAATTCCCTTTTTTGCCGCAAGCTTGTCTATCTCCCCTGCGAGTCTTATGCTGTCCACAGAATGAATGCATTTCACATTGTCTATAATATACTTCACCTTATTGGTTTGCAGACGTCCTATAAAATGCACCTCGGCTTCCTTATAAAAATCTTTTTTTTCAAGATACTCTTGAACACGATTTTCACCGAGAAGCTCTGCACCCGCATCTATAACTTGATTTACTGTTTCATAGGGAACCGTTTTTGTGACCACCATAAGCCGCACAGTTTCGTCTTCCCTTCGATATTTGGCCTTAGCCTCAGCGACATTATACCGAACCCTCTTAAAGCCTTCGACCGCTAAACTATTCACTTTCCTCATCATCTCCCGATTCCTCGGTTTCGGAAACGCTCTCTTCAATTGCCGGTTCGTCCGTTTGCGAAATCGTTTCCTCATCACTTGCCGTTGTCTGCTCTGTCACATCGGCAGGAATTTCACCTTTTATTATAACATCATCATAAATGCTGAGATAATCGGTATCCGAAGTGACTCTTGAAAGCAAGTAATCGTCACATTCGAAGATAACATCCAGCTTTTTAAACGCAATCTTCTGTCCAAGCAGGATATATACACCCTTTTCGTTGTCCTTATTAAATCTTATTGCATCCCTTGAAACCTTTATTCCGCTAAAATCGTTAAGAATAAGCTCTACCCTTTCCGTTCTGTATTGAACAAGGTTGGAATTAAGCTTTTCGCAGGAAATTATGATAATACTTTCATCGGGGTTATCCGACTCGATAATATCCTCAACAACTGCATCAACGGTATCCGGAGTTGAAGAAAGCTTCACAGTAACGCTCTGACCCACATTAAACGAAGCATCGTTTTCATTAATTAGTCCAATAAGCATCCATTTATAGCCATCAACAATTTTTCCTACGGTATTCCCCGAAACTCTACTGTCATTGTAGCCGTCATTTTCAATAACATCCTTTATTTTATCAACTGTAATTTCTCCGATATTGTCGGGGGAAAGTATGTCCTCATAGCCATCGGTATAGCTTATAAAATATCCTGAATCGGAAACTGTTATAGCATCAATCGGTTCCGAGCTTTTTTTCTCAAGCGCCGCAATTTCCTTTTCAAGCTCTTCTATCTTAGCATTATAATCCGTTTCCTCCCCTATAACGATTTGGTAAATTCCGAGGAGTGATTGAAAGTTCTTCCTCTCCTCGGCCAATGAGCTTAAATCATTCTTCGCAATAAGGGTTGTCACTGTTTGATATTTTTCTTCAATTAGACTTGAAATAAACTCAGGCTGTGCCACAGCGGTAGTACCGGGACTTTGCTCCTTCTCAAGCAAGGAAAGCTCTTCTTTAAGCTTTTCTATCTGCTGATTTATGTAAATGTCACTCTCACTTTTGTATACATATGCGACAACCGAGTCCTTGGCAATTTTACTTCCATCGGGTTCAGGGTAGCTGAGCACACCCGATGCAGTGCTTTTTATTACAGTTTCATCCCTCACATAAATACCCTTGAAGGAAACCTTCTCGGCGGATGAATAAAGAACTGCCGTTTCGGTTTCATAATCGTCATCAAAGAGAAGCGTCACCTGATGGGCAACCGTAATAAGCACAAACACTGAAAGCAGGAAAATAAGTATTTTTGCTGTAATCGTATCCATTTATTTCAACCATTCCTCCGGGGTATGTCCGTCCTTGGCTTCTGCAGGCTTACTGCTCCGAATCAAGAATAGGGATTGGCTTCGTGGGGACTATGGTGGAAATTGCATGTTTAAATACAAGCTCCTGCTTGCCCTCACTTTCAAGAATGACAATATAGTTATCAAAGCCCTTTACAATTCCCTTAAACTGGAATCCGTTAGTAAGGTAAAACGTAACCATTGTTTTTTCTTTTCTTGCCTGATTAAGGAATACATCCTGCAAATTCATATTTTTATTCATAGCATACACTCCTTATGCACCATTTCCTTATATTTACACAATCATTCAAAGGAAATAATATCCACACACTTTACTAACACTTAGTTAATTTTCTTCACTGTACAAAAGCCTTTTTATACATATTAACTATTATATCACAAAATATTTGATTTGGCTACTATTTTTTTGCATTCTTCAATAATTTTATCAAATGGTATAACATCAGTCAATTCTAACCAGTTAATTCGTTCATCTCGACGAAACCATGTAAGCTGACGTTTGGCATAACGGCGTGAATCCTGTTTAATTTTGTCTATACACTCCTCTTTGTTTTTTTCTCCCTTGAAATAAGGAATGAATTCTTTATAGCCTATCGCCTGACAAGCTGTACCGAGTTTTTCACTTTCAAAAACCGCTTTGCACTCCTCAACCATACCTTTTTCTACCATTAAATCAACCCGTCTGTTTATCCTGTCATACAGAACATTTCTGTCGGCATAATTTAGTCCTATCATACAAACGTTGTAAGGCGATTCCTCCAAACGGCTAAGCTCCTTATGCTTGCTGAAAGGTATGCCTGTTACTTCGTAAACCTCAATGGCTCTTATTATTCTTGTAATATTTCCAACAGGAAGAACGGCTGCGGTTTCGGGGTCAATCTCCCTCAGCTTATCAAGCATGGCTTCGTTTCCAAAACGTGCGCACTCCTCGGCAAGCTGTTTTCTCACACTCCCATCAGTTAAAGCATTGTCAAAACTTATATTATCAATAAGCGAGGAAACATAAAGTCCCGTTCCTCCCACCAAAACAGGTAATTTTCCCCTTAATGCAATCTCGGAAATCTTCTCTTTCGCTATCCTCACATAGTCGGCGACACTAAAAGAGGCATCCATTTCAAGCAGGCTTATCAAGTGGTGCGGTATTCCAAGCATTTCCTCATCAGTGGGCTTAGCTGTTGCAATATTCATTCCCTTGTAAATTTGCATTGAATCGGCTGAAACAACCTCTCCGTTATATTCCTTAGCCAAAGCCGCCCCTACAGCGGTTTTTCCCGAAGCTGTCGGGCCTACTACTGCAATTAAAGGTTGTTTTTTATCCATAATCAAACAATTCTCCTGAACTGCTTTTCCAGCTCATATTTTGATATTTTAAACATAACGGGTCTGCCATGCGGGCAATAGCGTATGCTTTCATTTTCAAGAAGTGTCCTCACAATTGAGGAAAGCTCTTTGAGGCTGTTGTCGTCATTTGCTTTTATGGCAGCCTTGCAGGCAAATGTATGGTACATATCGTCAAGAATAACAGGCATAGGATTGTTCTTATTCACGCTGAAATTATGCGCAAGCTCTATGACAAGATCGGAAACATCGCAGCCATCAAGGATTGCAGGGATTCCGTCAACCCTTACAGAGGTACCTCTCCTTTCGGTGAAACTGAATCCAAGCTCAAATGCTGTGCGTTTATTTTGGGTAAGCGCATCAAATTCCTCATTTGAAAGCATAACATCGATAGGTACAAGCATCATCTGGCACTGAAGCTGCTGCTGACCTGATTTAAGGCGTTCAAAAAGTATTCTTTCGTGGGCGGCGTGTTTATCAATAAAAATGATTTCTTCATCGACTTCTGTTATAATATAGTCCTTAAATGCCTCGCCGATAACCCTAAAAAAAATTTCTTTCTCAGGCTTTTCGACAATATCCTGCGCTGCAGATTGTTCGGGGAAGGTTATATACTTATAATTCTCTGTATGAGGTTCAGTATCTTCAAAGCTATCAAGAATATCGTCGCCGCTGCCGGATCCTTCAAACGTGTATGGGACCTCTGTCTGAAACTGTTCGCTTTGTGGATTACTGTACTCAACATTTATGGTAACAGGGACATCCTGATTTGCCGTGAAATGCAGATTGTTATTTTTCCCCGAATAATAATCCGACCAATTCCGATTTTCCTCCCTCTGAACCGGCATAGCACTT
Organism: Oscillospiraceae bacterium; assembly: GCA_021199335.1. Taxonomy (GTDB): domain Bacteria; phylum Bacillota; class Clostridia; order Oscillospirales; family Ruminococcaceae; genus UMGS363. The sequence goes on from JAJQIG010000018.1 coordinate 10,487, forward strand.
CCGTAAACCGGGGTATTGTAGCTTTTATTCGGAACCTCATTTATAGCAAAAGTAAGCTGTTTTCCCGTATTAAAGCTTTCGGGAAGGGGCCTCGTATAATCGGGGACAGTTCTTTTTATCTCCATTTCCATGGGTTCGGAATCGGAAAGAATTGCATTCTTCACCGAAAAATAAATCCCGTCATGGATTACTCTGTCATCGGTAAATCGGACTTCTATTTTTGCAGGGTGAACATTGACATCAAGTATTTCGGGTGACACCTTAATCAAAAGGACACAAGCAGGAAATTTTCCCTCCATTATGCAGTTCTGATATGCTTCTTCAAGGGCAAGCGTACAAGTAAATGCCTTTACGTATCTTCCGTTAACGAAGAAATACTGAAAATTTCTTTTCGGACGCCCAAAGATGGGTTTAACGGTGAACCCTTTTATTTCAACTCCGTTAAGCTTATATTCAACCGGAATAAGTGATTCCGCAAAACTCCTTCCCATAATGGAATATACGGAAGAATAAAGCTCGCCATCCCCCGGGGTGAGAAAATCCTGACGGTTGTTGCGTATGAATTTAAAGGAAATTTCCGGGTGAGAAACAGCGATTTTGCCTGCAATATCGGCAATGGCATTCCCCTCGGCGACATCCTTTTTCAGGAATTTCAATCTTGCGGGAACATTATAAAAAATATCACGAATAATTATTGTAGTCCCCTCGGGGCAGCCGGATTGTTCGTTTATCTTTTCCTCTGAGCCTTCAATAATATAATGAGTTCCGTAAAGGCTTCCGGGAGTTTTGGTAAGCACCTCCACCCTTGAAACGGCACAAATTGAGGCAAGCGCTTCCCCCCTGAAACCGAGGGTGCATATGCTGTTCAAATCATTCTTAGAGGAAATTTTGCTCGTTGCATGACGTAAGAAAGCCGTTGGAACATCGTCGGGCATAATTCCGCACCCATTATCGGTAACACGGATATAGGAAATTCCACCGTTCTTTATCTCAACGGTTATGTTATCTGCTCCGCTGTCTATTGAATTTTCAATCAATTCTTTTATTACCGAACTCGGGCGTTCGATTACTTCACCCGCCGCAATAAGCTCCGAGGTTTCTTTGCTTAGAAGATTTATCTTGCCCATTTTTCCTCCATTATTTTTCTCAAAAGCGACTGTATAGGCTTTACAGCGCATCTGTAAGCTCCTTCAAAAACGACTTTGCCTCCGAATCGGTAAACTCATCTATATTAGTTTTTCTAAGTCTTTCGATAATTTTATCATAAGACATTTTAGTGAAAGAAATTTGTCCGTCATCGTCCTTTGTACTTTCGGTTGTTTCTGCTTTTGCAAGCTCCATTTCATTAAGCAAATCCTTAGCCCTGTTAAGAACCTTGTTAGGCAATCCTGCAAGCTTTGCAACCTCTATGCCATAGCTGTCGTCAACTCCGCCAGGTACAATTTTACGGAGGAATTTAATATCCTCGCCTATTTTCTTTACGGCTACGCTGAAATTATTTACGCCATCAAGCTGTTCTTCCAATTTAATAAGCTCATGGTAATGCGTAGCAAAAAGGGTTTTGCATCCGAGGACTCTTTTATTGGATATATACTCCGCAACAGATGTTGCAATACTTATTCCATCAAATGTAGAGGTGCCCCTGCCGACCTCATCAAGAATAACGAGGCTCTGCTTAGTTGCATTTTTCAGGATATACGCAACCTCACTCATTTCAACCATAAATGTGGATTGACCTGATGTGAGGTCGTCGGATGCGCCGACTCTTGTAAAAATCTTATCAACGACGGTTATTTTAGCACTCCTTGCGGGAACAAAGCATCCCATCTGCGCCATAAGAGTTATAAGTGCCACCTGGCGCATATATGTTGATTTACCCGACATATTGGGTCCCGTAATAATAGCCATTCGGTTACTGTTCATATCAAGATATGTATCGTTTGGGACATACATTTCATCCGAAATCATAAGCTCAACAACGGGATGTCTGCCATCCTTTATGTCAATAATTCCATCAATCGAAATGTCAGGCTTTGTATACTCATTTTTAAGGGAAACATAAGCAAACGAGCAGAGAACATCAAGCTGAGCAACAGCCGATGCCGTTTCCTGGACCTTAACAAGCTTTTCGGCGACAAAATCCCTTATTTCCCCGAAAATATTTGCTTCAAGCGAAATAATTTTTTCATTTGCACCAAGAATTTCATTTTCAATCTGTTTAAGCTCATCAGTAATGAAACGTTCGCAGTTTGCAAGGGTCTGCTTTCTTATGTAAGTATCCGGGATGAGGTTATAATACGATTTTGTTACTTCGATATAGTAGCCGAAAACACGGTTATATCCCACTTTAAGGTTCTTTATTCCCGTTCTTTCACGCTCACGCTGTTCGATTTCCTCAATAAATTCCTTACCGTTATTTATGATATGCCGCAAACGGTCAAGCTCCTCATTGAATCCATCCTTTATAACGCCGCCTTCCTTTGATGTAACAGGGGGCTCGTCCACAATTGAGCGTTCTATAAGGTCGGAAATATCCGAGAGGGTATCAATTTTTTTATTAAGCTCGATAAGAAGCTTTGCCGAAAATTCATCGAGGATTTTCTTTATTCCCGGAATTCTGAGAGCGGTGAGCGACAGAGATTTCAGATCCCTTGGGTTTGCAGTTTTATACATAACCCTTGTCATAAGGCGTTCGATATCATAAACTCCGGACAATTCATCCGCAAGCTCCTGTTGGAGCACTGATTTGCGGCAGAGCTGTTCAACAGCATCAAGCCTATTTGTAATTATGGCAAGTTTTACAAGAGGTTGTTCGATATATGACTTAAGCAGTCTTTTTCCCATGGAAGTCTTTGTATGGTCAAGAACCCACAAAAGGCTTCCCTTTTTCTCTTTGTTTCTCAAAGTTTCTGTAAGCTCAAGATTTCGCCTTGCGGAAATGTCAAGCTCCATAAAGAAATTATCATTGTATCGTTTAATTTCCGTAAATCTTCCGACAAGAGCCTTTTGCGTATTACATATGTAGTCAAAAAGACCGCACACGCAGGAGGCTTCGGGTGTACCCTCATGAAGCGAAATTTCATCAAGATCGGTTACGTTAAACTGACGAAGAATTTCATCCTTTTTCAGAGAAACGTCAAAGCACTCATCATCCAAAAGCTGAATAGAGATTTCCATTTTATTTCTAATAAAATCCTGGACCTGTCTGAAATCAAGAAATTTATCGTTAAACAGAAGTTCAACAGGGGCAAATCTTGAAAGCTCGTTGATAATTTCATCTTCAATATTCTTTCGTTCCTTAACGAAAAGGTGAACCTCACCAGTGGAAATATCGGCAAAGCAAAGCGCGCTCTTTTCATCCGTGACATATACGGATGCAATATAATTGTTCCTTGAATCATCAAGCAGGCTGCTTTCCGTAAGTGTTCCGGGGGTGACAATCCTTATAATATCACGCTCCACAATTCCACCCTTAGAATCCTTGGGATCAGTCAACTGCTCGCAGATTGCAACCTTAAAACCGCCCTGGATAAGTTTCTTTATATAAATATCACAAGCGTGGTAAGGCACGCCACACATGGGCGCACGTTCATCCAATCCGCAGTCACGTCCCGTAAGGGTAAGCTCAAGCTCCTTAGAAACAGTAACCGCATCATCAAAAAACATCTCATAAAAATCGCCAAGCCGAAAGAAAAGTATGTACCCCTTACATTTTTCCTTAATGGAAAAATACTGTTTCATCATCGGTGAAAGCCTGTCAAAATCTATATCCTGCAAGGTAACCCTCCTATTCGTTCCGAGAAAGTCCCTAATAATATATAGGCACATTTCCCAAAGCAGTTCTTATCTATATCTGCAATAAACGCTGACCCGCCGACTTTGCGGCAGGTCAATCATGAAATGGACGACAAAATCAGTGACAGCCGCCGCAGGTTGAACAGCTTCCGCTGCAATTAACGGATACCTCATCGCACGGGCAAGTCATCGGATCCTCGCCGTTAGCAGAATATGTGATAACCATATTAATTTGATTGAGAAGCGAATCCATAGCAGTTTTTGCCTTATTATATCTTTCCATATTTTCGTTAGCCATAATTGTACCATAAAGGGATTTGATTGCATCGTCAAGCTCATTTAACTTATCTTCGTCACGCTGCTCCTTTGACATTTCATTATTAAGCTGCATTCTCTTCATATTGAATTCATTTATCATATTCTGAAGATTTTCGTCCTTGTCATTTTGTGCCTTGGCTGCATAATACTCGGCATAGCGTTCGTCCTGCTGAAGCATAGCTCCAAGTTCTCTTGCCTTATCGATAATAGTCATTTTAAATTACTCCTTTTACTTATACTATTTCACCACTTAAAGCCCAGTTAAAGGCTTTTGTTATTTTAACCTTTCTTCGCTGACCTATCAATTTTTTATCAGCACATGGTGCTTCAACAATAATGAATTCATCGCTTTTTCCCGAAAGCATACCATCGTGTCGACTTTCACTGTCAAACAGAACATCAAGGGTTCTTCCGACAAATCTTTTATAGTGCTCTGTTGAAATTTCACGCTGTGTCTGCAAAAGCTCTGTCATCCACCTGCTCTTATCCTCATCGGAAGTTGAATCCTCAATTTCGGCTGCCCTTGTACCTGTTCGTTTTGAATATATGAAAGAATAGATGTTATCATACTTAACCTTTTGGACAATTTCCTTTGTTTTAAGGAAGTCCTCGTAGGTTTCATTGGGGAATCCAACAATTATATCAGTTGAAAGGGAGAAATCGGGAACCTTACTTCTGACATAATTTACAATTTCCATATATTTTTCGACATTATAACGGCGGTTCATTTTCCTAAGTATTTCATTACTGCCCGATTGCAGTGGCAAATGCAGATGTTTGCAGACCTTGTCGCATTCAAGGATTGTATCTATAAGCTCGCTTGTACAGTCCTTTGGGTGAGGCGACATAAAACGTATCCTAAAGTCGCCGTCTATTTCGTTTATTTTTCGAAGCAGCTCGGAAAAATTTATATAATTTTCAAGATTTTTGCCATAGGAATTAACATTCTGCCCGAGAAGCATTATTTCCTTATATCCATTTTCCGCAAGCTCCCTCACCTCATCAAGCACATCATTCGGTTCACGGCTTTTTTCTCTGCCCCTAACATATGGCACGATACAGTATGAGCAAAAATTGTCGCAGCCATACATTATGGGTACGCTTGCTTTAAAGCCGCTCGACCTTACCGCACGAATTTCTGAAGATGACACGCCGTATTCAGATATATCGCTGACAAATTTATGGGAAGTCAGAACCTCATAAAGCAGCCTTGGAATTTCCGACAAGGCGTGTGTTCCGAAAACAAGGTCAACCTGCTTATATGTACTTCTGATTTTGCTGACATTTTTTTCTTCCTGAGCCATGCATCCGCAGATTCCGATTATAAGGTCCGGCTTTTGTTCCTTCATATGTTTAAGCTCGCCTATCATACCATAAACACGATTTTCCGCATTTTCCCTGACAGCGCAGGTATTATATATAATAATATCCGCAGAATTTATATCGGAGGTGATTCCGCAGCCGATTTCGGAAAAAATTCCGAGAATTTTCTCTCCATCGCTTACATTTTGCTGACAGCCGAAGCTGTGAAGATAGCAAAGTGGCGGATTTTCACTTTTCCCAAGAATTTTTTTTACCATTTCTTTATAATTACTCAAAATTAAAGCTCCCTGAAAATTAATCACACTTTATTATATCATTTTTTTTGTATAATTGCAACAACTACTTTCGTTTTTTCTCAAATAAAAAATGAAAACTGCATTCATTTTTTATTCAATATGTTTACACTGAAAAAGGGCATCGCTTTCGGCGACACCCTTTTTGTAAGTACTTTCCCATGGCAATTGGGAGTTTTTCTGTTTCTATGCCGAACAGCTCCTTAAATCATTCACTGTCACAGGAATCCGAATCTGCGGAAGCTGTGCTGCTTGACTGCGATACCTGATTGAAGCAGCCGTATTTTGTTGCATCGGTTCCGGGCTGGGGGAAGAACTGTTCAGACGGAAAATCAATCCTATCGAACACATCGCAGGGAGATTCGCTTGTATCGTTAGCGGAGCAATCCTTGCAGGGAATGCAGTAATCATATGCGGGAACAATAAGCGATACGGGTCTTGAAAGTTGGACAATTGAAAAAAGTCCGAGTGAAACGGCAAGCTGCCGTACAAATCTCGGCTGTCTGCTTACCGATCCGTTTTCTCCCTCGCAGCAAGGCGGTATTTCTTCTGCACATGGATCACCCTGATTTCCTCTATGATTAGGGACACATATAAACTTCGTATCAAGGGCAATGGGGTCAATAACCTGAACCGTTGCTTTAGGCATACTTGCATCATTTCCACAACACAGGCAATTTTGGTCGCAGGGTTCTGTCGGCAATGCGGCAAGCTCCTGCTCGCTGGTGAATATCTTTGCGTTTCCCTCACTGCCATACAGAATTACACGCTTATTCCAATAAGCTGTTCCGCAGAGAATCGTGCCGCTTTGAGCCTTGCAGCAGCCTTGACTGAACGCTTCGGCAGTAATTTTAAAGCGATAAGTAATGTCAACTGCATAATATCCCGATTTAAATGGAACCGAATCCACGGAAATGCAGGTAACGTTTGCCTCTGCGCAGCGTGTTTTGACTATATCCATATCGTTTGTAATCTCCGGTGAGTCACTGTTAAGAGTCACCGGGAGCTCATATATACAGTCACGGTCTGAACAACTGTCAAACACACGCTGGACCTCAACGCAAACTGCTTCTTTAAAGCAGTTATTTAACTCGCTCATAAAAAACCTCCTGTAAAAATATTAAAGCAAAGGAAAATCTATCCTTAAATCTTCAATATATATTATTCACAGGAGGTTAAAATAGTTACACTATTCAAGAGTTTTTATCGGTCTGATGGAATGTTTTGAGATTGCCTATCTTCTCATTCCTTTCATCAAGGACTTTTTCAACATCGGACCATTCAAGCCCCTGATTAACCGCAAGCACCATTAGATGATAAATAAGGTCATTGATTTCGTTCATAAGCTCATCATTATCGCCGTTTTTGGCGGCAATAATTGTTTCGGATGCCTCCTCCCCTACCTTTTTGCAAATTTTATCCACTCCTTTTTCAAAGAGATAACAGGTATAGGATTTTTCGGGGGCATTTCCGCTGTCAAATGCCGCCTTACGTGCTTTTATAACCTCAAAAATTTCATGATAAACCGTCATAATTATAATTTTTCCTTTCCATTGATAAAACAATACCGTTTCTAATAATTATACCCCACAATTTCAGATATGTCAACATCGGTACAAATCGTCAAGAACTGCATATCATAAAGCAAGGAGGTTTTGTATATATGCAGTTCAGTATAAACACACATAAATATCTCGATGCATATTACGAGATATTATCGGAAATGCAGTCCCAAATGACTTCCGTAAAATTCGACAGCAGCATTTCGGAGAATTTCATAAAACAGATGCTGCCACATCACAGGGCAGCTATTAAAATGTCAGAGGAGCTTTTAAAGTACACCGAAAACATATCTCTGCAAAACATTGCTCTTAACATAATATCGGAACAAACACAAAGCATCGAGAATATGGAAAGCGTAGAAGCAATATGCAGCAGAACCGAGGATAATGCGTCCAACCTAAATAAATACCGCAGAAAAAATACGGATATTCTGAACAATATGTTTACAAATATGCGCAAGGCTCGTGCGTGCAATTCCATTGACATAAGCTTTATGCACCAAATGATACCGCATCATTTGGGCGCAATAGGTATGGCTGAGAATGCGCTTTGCTTTGAAATATGCTCTGAGCTTGTACCAATACTTGACTCAATAATAACATCGCAGAAAAAAGGAGTTTGTCAAATGAGAGAGCTTTTATCAGCCCTTACTTAAACCAAACTCTTTCCGAGCGAATCAGCCGATTAATCTCTCTTGATACAGTCGGCTGATTTTTTTCGAAAAAATAGTGCCTTAATCATTTTCCTCATTATACATTTCGTTAAAGAAGCAACTATAAGAGCCTGTATGACAAGCTACACCGATCTGCTTAACATTTAAAAGCAATGTATCATTATCGCAGTCGGCGTAAATCGATACAACCTTTTGGAGGTGTCCGCTTGTTGCGCCTTTGTTCCAAAGCTCATGCCGTGAACGGCTCCAATACCAAGTATAGCCCGTTTCAAGAGTTTTTTTAAGGCTTTCCTTATTCATATATGCGAGCATAAGAACCGTTTTTGTGTCAACATCAAAGGCAATGGCAGGAATAAGTTCAGCCTTTTCAAAATATTTATCCAAATCATTTGTATCAATCTTGATTTTTCCCATCAGATACCCCTCCGTTTTATAAATTATTGTAATCCTTATCCTCATATGGCTCGGATGAGTAGCCCTTTGATTTTAAGGATGAAACAAATCTGTCAAGGACAGACTTCCAGAAGTTATCAAACCAACCACGCCCACCAAAACATTTAAGCAATTTGGGGCTTATGTAATAATACAGACGAATTACCATTCTGCCGAAAGCTGTTTTATCCAGTCTGTTATCCCTAAATCTGCGCAGCACCCACACACTCGGACAGTCATATGTGCCGTAAACAGCCGTGGCGATATAACACGCACCCTTTTGAGCCTTTTTGGGCTTATTTTTCTGCGATTTATTGTCCTTATCTTCAGCGGAATGGGCTATTCTCACAAAATTTGGAGCATCGGCAATGGCTTCATTAACAGTTTTTGAAATATATTCCTGATTGACTCCATAGCTTGTCCAAAATGTCACAACCTTAATTCCCGCTTCATCACAGATTTTTTTGACCTTATGATCCCTTTCCTTCCTTTTAGAGGAATTGTGGCTTTGGTCATTTATTTCTATTAATATAATGGGATGATACAACTTATCGAACACGCAAAAGTCGATATTTCTAAATAATTCATTTATAAATGTCGAATTATCGTTACGTGTGATGATTGATGCCAAATTGACCTGTGGCTGAACAATATATTCATCTGTCAATGCATTCTTTATTGCATCAAAATACTGTTTTTCGGAATCCGTAATTAATGTTGGCTTCAACGAATACAAGAACTTGCTGTCCATACTCTCTCCCCTTTAAATAATTTTCTATCTCACATTTATTCCCTTGCTTCGGCAATCCTCTTTAACTTGCCCTACAGTAAGCTCCTTAAAATGAAAAAGCGATGCCGCCAATGCCGCCGAACAGTTTGTTTTAAGGAAAGCCTCGGAAAAATCGGTCAGCTTTCCTGCGCCGCCGCTTGCAATGACAGGGATTTTTACGACACTGCATATTGCATTTAGCATATCAATGTCAAATCCGCCTTTAACCCCATCAGTATCCATTGAGGTAAGCAAAATTTCCCCTGCGCCAAGCTGTTCAACTTTTTTCGCCCATTCAACAGCATCAATTTGCATATCTATTCTTCCGCCATTAATAACCACCGTATAATGCCCATCGTCACATTTTTTTGCATCGATTGCAGCAACCACACATTGACAACCGAAAATATCCGCAGCCTCTTTTATGAGCCGTGGGTTTCTTACGGCGGCGGAATTAACGGAAACCTTATCTGCACCCGCACGCAATGTGTCCCTGAAATCATCAATGGTTCTTATACCTCCGCCGACCGTCAAGGGGACAAAAACCTCTTGCGCAGTCCTGCGAACGACATCAAGCATAGTTCCCCTACCCTCATGGGAAGCAGTTATATCAAGAAAAACAATTTCATCTGCGCCTTGCCTGTCATATTCGGCAGCACATTTCACAGGGTCTCCAACCTCTTTTATTCCGACAAAATTTATGCCCTTTACAACCTTGCCCTCGCGGACATCAAGACAAGGCACAATTCTTTTTGCAAGCATATATTATCCTCCCTACTTAACGAGCTCAGCAAAATTTTTCAGCATTTTAAGTCCCGCTTCTCCGCTTTTTTCGGGATGAAATTGAGAGCCGTAAACATACTTACCGTTGTAAACAAGGGCAGTAATCCTTCCGCCGTAATCACAATAAGCGGCGACATCGTTATCGCTGCAGACTGCTGCATAGGAATGCACAAAATAAACGTATTCTCCCTCAGAAATTCCCTTCAAAAGCGGACAGGTTTTATTATAAATCAAGCTGTTCCATCCCATATGTGGAACGGACAGATCAACCCGCTCAATTTTTTCGACACCTCCCTTGATAAGACCAAGGCCCTCGGTTTCTTCAAATTCAAAGCTTCTTTCAAAAATAAGCTGCATTCCGAGGCATATTCCGAGGAAGGGCTTAATCTGTGACTGTTCTCTTATAACCTCGACAAGACCGCTGTTACTCAGCATTTTCATCGCCGATGGAAAAGCGCCGACTCCGGGAAGAATTATTTCATCTGCGCTGCGAATTTCATCTGCATCGGCTGTCAACTTACCGTCAATTCCGAGAAAATCAAGCGCATTTTTTACACTGAAGATGTTTCCTGCGCCGTAATCAACAATAGCAATCATTTATAATACACCCTTTGTAGAGAGAATTTCTCCGCCATTCAAAGACGCTGCGGATTTAAGAGCATGAGCAGTTGCCTTGAAGAGAGCTTCGATAATGTGGTGATCGTTTTTGCCGTACTTTTCTGTAACATGAAGAGTTATTCCTGCATTGAACGCAAATGCCCTAAAAAATTCTTCTGTAAGGCAGGTATCAAATCCGCCTACCTTATCATCGGAAAAATCCGCTTCAAAGACTAAGAACGGACGATTGCTTATATCAAGGCAGGCAAATCCAAGCGCTTCATCCATTGGTATATAAGCCGAACCGTACCTGTTTATGCCTTTTCTGTTCCCTATCGCTTGTTTAAAAGCTTGACCGAGGACTATTCCCGTATCCTCAACGGTGTGATGGCTGTCAACATAAAGATCTCCGTCAGCTTTCAGAGTAATATCAAAACCGCTGTGAACGGAGAGAGCCGTCAGCATATGATCAAAAAAACCTATTCCCGTGGATATTTCGGCTTTTCCGTTTCCGTCAAGATTAAGCCTTACTGTAATGTCTGTTTCTTTGGTTTTTCTTGTTATTTCGGATGTACGCATTTCTTATCACCCCTCAATTCCTGAAAGAATTTCATCAAGAGCCGAGATAACGGCGGCATTTTCTTCTTTTGTACCCGCAGAAATTCTTATACAGCTTCCCATGTATCTTACGGCAATTGACTTTTCGAGAAGTTTGCTGTGGATTTCCTTCGCTGCCGAGGTTTTAATAAAAACAAAATTTGTTACAGAATCATAAACCTTTTCAAACTTTTTATATTTCACCGCAAGCTCCTCTATTGCTGATTGAAGCTCTTTTCTGCTTTCAATTATTTTCAAGCGGCAATCCTCAAGAGTTTCCTTTTCCGAAAGAATAAGCTTTCCTATTGCCTGGGAAATTGAGTCGGTGTTATACGGTGACTTAACCGCTCTCATAGCGCCCGTTATCTTCGGAACAGCCACAGCAAATCCAAGTCGGATTGCCGCCATCCCGATTGCCTTTGAGCAGGTTTTAAGTATAATAAGGTTATCAAACTCCTCAACCATGTCGAGAATGCTCTGATCCCAAAAATCCATATATGCCTCATCGACAACCACAAGGCAGCTTACGCCCTTAATGAGCCTTATTACCTCTTCACGCTTAAGTCCCAGTGAGGTTGGGTTGCACGGGTTAGAAAAAATTACAGCCTTAACATTGTTATTATTGCAATATTCAATCACCTTTACAACATCAATTTTAAGGTTATTCTCCTTAGGCATAGTGTCAACCTTGAGCTCATAAAGCTCACTATAAAAGGCATACATTGAAAAATCGGGGGAAAGAGTCAGAACCTTATCGCCCTTTTCGAGGAAGCAGCTGCAAATAATGCTTATAAGCTCATCTGAACCGTTACCCGCCGTGACAAGCTCCTCCGAAATTCCGTATAGATCGGCGAATGCCTTATTAACTGCGGATGCAGTGGGATCGGGGTATCTGTTAAGCTGCAAGCCTTTAACGGCAATGGCAATTTTATCTCCGAAAATATCATTAATATTGAAGCAGGATTCATTTGCATCAAGTCTGATTTTATAATTTCCCTCAATGGGGTCATAAGCCTCTATTCTTTTCAGCTTATCGTTCAGTTCATACATAAAAAGCCCTTCCTTTCAGGAAATTTCAATTTATTCAAATCTTACCCTAATTGCGTTTGCGTGCGCTGTAAGTCCTTCACGCTCGGCGATGCAGACGATATCGTTCTTTGCATCAAGCAAAGCCTGTTCGGTATAATAGATGAAGCTTGAACGCTTTGTAAAGCTGTACACCGAAAGCGGAGAGAAAAATCTTGCCGTCCCGCTTGTGGGAAGAACATGATTAGGGCCCGCAAAATAATCGCCAAGCGGTTCAGGGGCATATTTACCAAGGAAGATTGAACCTGCGTTATCAATTCTGCCAAGATACTCCATAGGATTTTCAACCTGCATTTCGAGATGCTCGGGGGCGAGGCTGTTTGCTATATCAATTGCATCAAGGACAGACTTTGCTACAATAACTGCGCCGTAATTATCTATGGATTTGCTTATAATATCCTTTCTTGAAAGAGATTTCTTCTGACGTTCAATTTCATCAATGGTTTTATCCGCAATTTCATCACTTGTTGTGATAAGAATTGCAGATGCAAGGACATCATGCTCCGCCTGTGACATGAGATCAGCGGCAAGATACTTGGGGTCTGCGGTTTCATCGGCAACAATAAGGATCTCGCTCGGGCCTGCAACCATATCGATATCGACAATGCCGAAAAGCATTTTCTTAGCCGTTGCGACAAAAATATTTCCCGGGCCTACAATCTTATCGACCTTTGGAATTTCCTCTGTGCCATAAGCGAGCGCTGCAATAGCCTGCGCTCCGCCTGCCATGAAAACACGGTCAACTCCGCATGTTGCGGCCGCAATAAGAATATCCTTGTTTGGTGTTCCGTCCTTTTGGGGAGGAGTTACCATTATAATTTCTTTAACTCCTGCAATCTTTGCGGGTATTGCATTCATAAGCACAGACGATGGATAAGCGGCAGTACCTCCCGGGACATAAAGCCCAACCCTATCAAGCCCTCTTACGCGCTGACCGAGTATAACACCGTTCGCCAGAGGGTTAATAAAGCCCTGTTCCGTTTGTCTTTGGTGAAAATCAGTAATATTTTCCTGGGCATTCAAGAGTGCGTTAACAAAATCGGGATTGGCCTCGCTGAGGGCATCGTTTATAACATCCCTTGGAACCTCATAATATTCCGGGAGCTTACCGTCAAATTTGATGGTATAGTCCTTAACGGCTTTATCCCCGCCGTTTTTTACGGTTTCGATAATTTCTCCGACAATCTCGCTTACTTTTTTGTCCTTTTCTCCATTACGTTTTTCAACCTCTTTAAGGAAGTTTTTTTCATCCGTTCCGTTTGCGTAAATTTTCTTCATCATTTTAAATCATTCCTTTCGGTAAACAGGGCCTGTTTATTCATCAAGATTATCTTCGATTTTCTTAATCAAATCCTCAATTTCCTGCTGACGGATTTTAAGGCTTACCGTATTAACGATAAGTCTTGCGGAAATCGGGGCAACATCTTCATAAACCTCAAGTCCGTTTTCACGGAGGGTTGTTCCCGTTTCAACAATATCGACAATGGCATCCGCAAGATTAAGGAGCGGCGCAAGCTCAACGCTTCCCTCAATTTTTACTATTTCAACATCCATACCTTTTTTTTCAAAGAATGATCGAGAAACATTGGGATATTTCGTGGCAATGGTTTTTACGTTATAGCCTTGATAAAAATCCTCGCCCTTTTTTCCCGCAAGGGCGAACTTGCAGCGACCGAATCCAAGGTCAACAACCTCGAAAAATTTGCCGCTCATTTCCATAATAGTATCCTTGCCAACTACGCCCATATCACATACACCGTGTTCAACATAAGTAATAACATCCGCGGCCTTTGCAAGCACTACTTCAATAGAATCACCAACGGGGAGAATAAGCCTTCTTCCCTTTTCTCTCACAGCGGTGCAGTCATAACCGATTTTTTCAAGCAAGCCAACTGTATCCTTTTCCAATCTGCCCTTTGTAAGCGCAATACGCAGCTTTCGATTTCCATTATTCATTGCAGCTCACCTCCAAATCGGTTTCAGTAACCTTATCCGAAACGCAGAAAAGCTTCTTTATACCCTTACTTTCCGCATATTTCCTTGTTTCCTCGGGGGTATCATATACTGAATTTTCAACGGTCATTCCCTCGGAAATCATCTTACGCATATATTCAAAGCCTGCCATTTCATATCCGCTTTCCGAAAAAACGATTGCATCGGCGACACACACCTTGTATGTATTAGAACGCTTTATAAGCTTTGAGGCAGCGTCTATATTTATCGCAAAACCCGTTGCAGGGACATCATAGCCGAACTCCGCAAGAAGATGGTTATATCGTCCTCCCGAAAGAACGGCATCGCCATATCCCTCAAGGTAGCCTTTCATAACTACTCCGGTATAGTAATCCATTTTATTAACAATTCCCAAGTCAACGGTGATCTTTCCGTCATAGCCAAGGGAGGAGAGGTCATTATAGATTGCTTTCAGATCTGCAAGAATTCTGTCGATTTTTTCATCGGCAAAGAGGTTAGCAGCCTTATCGAAAACCTCTATTCCTCCAAAAAGTCTTGGAAGCTGCTTCAGGGCATTGGTAATTTCATTATTTCCGATTGTATCAAGCAAATCGTTAAGGGCAGGGTAATTTTTCACCTCTATAAGACTTCTGATTTGCTCCTTTGCGGCAGCATCCGCATCCAGTTTATTCACAAGCTCCCTAAAAAAGCCTATATCACCGATTTCAAAACGAAACCTATCGTTATCGCATGAGGCTAAAACCTCAATGGCGGTTGATATTACTTCGAGGTCCGCCCTGCGTGAATCCGAACCGATAAGCTCTATTCCCATCTGCTTTATTTCATCGCTTCCGCCCCTCATAGCGGGATTGCTGCTGTACACAGTCTGCCTGTAGAACATACGCAGGGGAAGCGAAACCTCACGAAGTCTTGTTGCGGCAACCCTTGCGATTGGCATAGTCGAATCAGGACGCAAAACAAGCAATCTGCCCTTACTATCGACAAGCTTATACATACTTTCCTGCGGGAAATACCTTGACCTAAGGTTAAACACATCGAAAAACTCAATTCCCGGGGTAACAATTTCACAATATCCCTTTGATGCGAAAATCCCCGAAATTTTCTGTTCAACACTGTTTCTTATTGCACAATCCTCGAACAGCAAATCATTTGTACCCTCGGGAGTAATTAAATCATACTGTTTCATTAAACCTATCCTCACTTTACTTTATCGTGTTAAAACGCTATCACGCTATCTTAGCATTATAATAACACACTGCTACAAAAAAGTCAACAGTTATAATTGTTAATTTTCTGCAAATGATACAAAATCTGCCTGAGCTGATTAAAACAAGCTCATCTGGTCGGATTTCGGCAAAGAACCCATTGCCCCTATGCTTTCAAGTACTTCAATGACGGACTTGTTAGCTCCGCTTCGTTCCTGCAGCTCTTCAATAGAGAGGAGCGGGCCCTGATGAACCGCATCGTAAACGGCTTTTGCGGCGTTTGCTCCTATTCCGTTCGCAGCACAAAACGGCAGACGAATTCTTCCATCCTCAATTGTATAATCCGTTCCATGCGATTTGTAAATATCTATAGGAAGAAAATCATAGCCCCTCTGCATCATCTCATTGATTATCATAAGCGTATCCATAGTCGCAGTTTCCTTTGCGCTTCGTTCATTACCCTTTTTCTTAAGCTCATCAAGCCTAAAACGGACAGCCTCCTTACCTTGAACGGCTGTTTCGGCATCAAAATCTTCGCCTCTAACGGTGAAAACCGTTGCATAAAATGCAAGCGGATAATAAATTTTAAACCACGCAAGTCGGTTTGCCGCAATTACATACGCTGCAGCGTGAGCCTTCGGAAACATATATTTAATTTTCAGGCAGCTATCGATATACCACTGAGGAACATCATGATTGAGCATATCCTGCTTCATTTCCTCGGTAAGCTGCTTAGGCGCTTTTCCCTTACGGGTGATTTCCATAATTTTAAAAGCAGTTTTCGGTTCAATTCCGTGATAAATAAGATATGTCATAATGCCGTCACGACAGCCGATAACATCGGAAATTGTACAGGTCCCATTCTTGATAAGGTCCTGCGCATTGCCGAGCCATACATCTGTGCCGTGGGAAAGTCCGGAAATCTGCAAAAGATCGGAGAATTTTTTTGGCTGAGCATCAATAAGCATCTGACGGGCAAAGGCTGTGCCCATTTCGGGAATAGCAAGAGTTCCCGTTTCACTGTCTATCTGTTCGGGGGTTACTCCGAGCGCTTCGGTGGAGGTATACAGGCTCATGACCTTTTCATCGCCCGGGAAAATATCATCGGTTTTTATGCCTGTCATATCCTCAAGGTGCTTATAGAGTGTCGGAACATCGTGTCCAAGCTCATCAAGCTTAAGGATAGTATCATGAAGCGAATGGAAGTCGAAATGCGTTGTTATAAAATTTGAATTTGGGTCATCGGCGGGGTGCTGGACGGGCGTAAAGTCATAAACCTCAAATTTTGAAGGAACAACGACCATTCCTCCCGGGTGCTGGCTGGTTGTTCGTTTTATTCCCGTGCAGCCAATTGTAAGGCGGGATATTTCCGCTTTTGTTGCGTTCTGTCCCGTTTCCTCAAGATAATGCATAACATACCCATAAGCGGTTTTATCTGCAACCGTTCCGATTGTTCCCGCTTTAAACACGTTATCCGTACCGAAAAGCTCCTCGGTATACTTATGGGCAAAGGTCTGGTACTCTCCCGAAAAGTTAAGGTCAATATCGGGGGCTTTATCTCCATCGAAACCGAGGAATGTTTCAAAGGGTATATCATGCCCGTTTCTGTTATAAGGTGTTCCACACTGCGGGCAATTTTTCTCGGGCAGGTCGAATCCCGAGCTCAGCGAACCGTCCGTTATAAACTCGCTGTGCTTGCATTTTGGACATATGTAATGTGGTGGCAGTGGGTTAACCTCGGAAATTCCTGCCATTGAAGCGACAAAGGAAGAACCTACCGAGCCTCGTGAACCGACCTGATATCCATGTTCATTAGAATTTGCAACAAGCTTCTGCGCAATCATATACAAAACAGCAAAGCCGTGCTTTATGATTGAAGAAAGCTCTCTGTCAAGTCGCTCCTCAACTAACTTTGGCAATGGATCTCCGTAAATTTCCTTGCACTTTGCCCATGTAATACGCTGCAAATCCTCCTCTGCGCCATCGATTTCGGGAGTGAATGTTCCCGGCGGAATCGGGACAATATCGGGATTTATCCAATCCGCAACCATATTTGTATTTGTAACAACAACCTCATATGCCTTATCTTTTCCAAGATAGGAAAATTCTTCGAGCATTTCCTCGGTAGTTCGGAAATACAGCGGCGGCTGATTTGCACCGTCATTCATTTTAAGACCGCCCTGCTGAAGAATACGCCTGAAAATCGCATCGGACTTGTCCATAAAGTGCACATCGCAGGTTGCCACAACAGGGATTCCCAGTTCATCTCCAAGACGTACTATTTTTCTGTTAAGCTCCTGTAAATCCTCTATGGTATTAAATGCAGGCTGATCGGGGTCACGGATGAGGAACTCGTTGTTGCCCACCGGCTGGATTTCAAGATAATCATAGAAGCTCGCAAGCTTCTTTATATCCTCCCAAGGCATACCCTCCTTGACTGCTGAAAAGACTTCTCCCGCTTCACAAGCGCTGCCTATAATAAGACCCTCACGGTGCTTTATAACCTCGGAAATGGGTATTCTCGGCTTGCGACGGAAATATTTAAGGTTACTGAAAGAAATAAGCTTGTAGAGGTTCTTTAAGCCAATAGCATCCTTAACAAGAATTATCTGGTGATACATTTTAAGCAGACGCGGGTCAACATTATTAACGCAGGAATTTATCTCGGATATGCGCTCAATCTTGTGGTTTTCAACTAGCCTTGCCATAAGCTTAATAAAGATTCTCGCAAGCATTTTTGCATCATCATCGGCTCTGTGGTGGTCAAAATCGCCAAGCTTTAGCTCTTTTGCAACATTGTCAAGCTTATGGCGTTTTAGGTCGGGAAGCATACTTCGGCTCATTACAACCGTATCTATCCGTGAAAATTTAAATTCCAATCCGTAACGTCTGCATCCAGCTTCAATAAATGAGCAATCAAATGCCGCATTATGTGCAATAAGGACAGGCGCCTCTCCGCAAAACTCAATAAATCTCTTAAGCGCCTCCTCCTGGGAGGGAGCATCCCTAACATTATCGTCGGTAATGCTTGTAAGCTCGGTAATTCGTTCGGGAATATGCCTATCGGGATTTACAAAAGTTTGGAAGGTTTCCTCAATTTCGAGATTGTTCAGTTTAACTGCACCTATTTCAATTATTCTTTCAGCTTCTGCATTGAAACCCGTAGTTTCTATATCAAAAACAATAAGCGTTTCATTTATGCTTTTATCGAGATAAAGCTGTACAGCCTCGGTACAATCATTGACAGAGTATGCTTCACAGCCGTAAATTGCCTTAAAATCGCCACCCTTTTTGCGAATATCCGCAATGGCGGAGCTTGCTTCGGGGAAAGCCTGAACAACGCCATGATCGGTGATCGCAATTGCCTTGTGACCCCATTTGTATGCACGTTCAATAAGCTTTGAAACGGGTGTTATTGCATCCATCATTGACATATTTGTATGGAGATGAAGTTCAACACGCTTTTCCTCGGCATTATCCATACGTTCAACACGCCGAACCCTCATAATATCGTTTGCCTTAAATACAAGCTCGTTTTCAAAGCTGTCAAACTCTGTACGGCCTCTCACAAGGACAGTACCGCCCTTTGCAAACCCTGCAAGCACATTCTCATCATCCTTATTTTCAAAGCTTTTTATGGAGATTGAGCCTGTATAATCGGTTATACTGAGAGATACAATGCGTTTTTCCCCGTTTTTAGTGCGTATTTCCTTTTCCTGATAATCAAAAACATCGCCCCAAATTGTAACATTGCTTACCTTTCCCTTTATATCCGCAATATTTACAACAGGGGAATCTATTTTTCTGCCCTTCACAACCTCTGCGCCATCGGAGAGAATGGGCAAATCCTTATAATTCACGATGACAAAATCATCGGCAGAAACATCCCTGTCGAAGGTGACTGACGGATTTTTTTCCACAGGCTCATGCTCGGTCGAAACTGTATTTGCAATATAATCCTGCAATTCACGCTCATATGTATCTGCATCACTCTGCGAGGGCGCTCCCAGACTTGACAAAACAACCTTTACCGTCCTCTGAAAATACTCCCTTATTACCCTTGAAAGCTCCTGCTCAAAGCCAGCCTTATGAAGCATATCATAACCCGAGCCTTTCATTGTGACGGTAAGAACATCGCCGCAAAGGCTGTACGCAGCATCCTTAAGATGTCCGTTTATAACATACATCTTTCGCTTAAGAATTTCTACAAGCTCGGAAGCAGCTTTTTCACTGAAAAGGTCGGGTGTATATCTGCAAATAAGCTTGAAGGAGTTAAGCCCCATTGCTTTTTCAAGACTTTTTTCAAAATCAAAGACGTATTCACTGCTCTGAATACGGTCAAAGGATGCATAAACATATATATCCTTAAGATTTTGGGAATGCTTTATTTTAAGCATCTCCCCTTTTCCGATTGAATTGGGAATATGCTCCGCATAATCTGAGAAAAGTTCCTTTATAAGCATTTATTTTTACAACTCCTACATTTTATCTATTTCGGCAAGAAGCTCCTCCGGAATATCGTCCTCGGGGATTTTCCTTACAATCTCTCCCTTTTTAAAAAGGACAGCGCACCCGTTTCCGCCTGCAATACCTATGTCTGCTTCCCTTGCCTCTCCCGGTCCGTTTACAACGCAGCCCATAACTGCGACAGTAATGTCCTTATCAACATTTTTAAGCCTTTCTTCAACTTTTTGAGCAAGTCCGATAAGGTCTATCCTTGTTCTTCCGCACGTCGGGCAGGAAACAAGCCTTACACCGCTGCCCTTACCAAGCGCTTTAAGAATATCCTTTGCGGCATAGACCTCCTCCTCAGGGGCGGCGGTAAGAGAAACACGTATTGTTTCGCCTATTCCGTCGTTAAGGAGTGACCCTATTCCTATCGCCGACTTAATAAGCCCCATATGTGCTGTTCCCGCTTCGGTAACTCCCAAGTGGAGCGGGTAACTGCACCTTTCCGCAAGCAGTCGGTAAGCCTTAATCATTGTATTCACATTCGATGACTTTATCGAAATGACTATATTATCAAAATCGCAGCTTTCAAGCAAAGCCGAATGGCCAAGCGCACTTTCGACAAGAGCCTCCGCTGTGGGGGAACCGTACTTTTCGAGCAATTTTTTATCCAAAGAACCGGAATTTACACCTATTCGTATAGGAATTCCATTTGCATTGCATATATCCGCAACCGCCTTTACACCCTCACGGCTTCCGATATTTCCCGGATTTATGCGTATTTTATCAATCCCACGCTCCACACTCTTTACAGCAAGCCTATAATCAAAGTGAATATCCGCCACAAGCGGAATATTTATTTTACTTTTTATTGCAGTAATAAGTTCAAGGGCGTTTTCATCGGGGATGGAAACCCTTAGGATTTCGCAGCCCGCTTTTTCCAATCTTACCGCCTGTTCAACACTGCCACCAATGTCATATGACGGAACATTAATCATGGACTGAACGTAAATATGATTTCCGTCAAGTGTAATATCTTTTAGCTTTACAGGTTTAACCGCACGCATACTTCCTCCAAATTATCATACAAACAAATTTTTTATATCATTAAACGTTACAACCACAACAAGTACCATAAGAAGCGCAAATCCAACAAAATGTACCAATCCTTCTGTTTCCGCTTTCATTGGCTTTCTGCGTATAGCCTCTATAACAAGAAAAACAAAACGTCCGCCATCAAGAGCGGGAATTGGCAAAAGATTAAAAATACCTATATTTATCGTAATGAGCGCAGCCATACTTAGGATGAAATCCCAATCGAAGCCTGCATTACTCACAGTCGTTCCTATTGTTGAAACTATTCCCACGGGACCCTGCAAATCGTTTATGCCATATTTGCCCATAACAAGATCAAGCAGGGACATTAGTACGACTCTTCCGTAATAAATTGCAGATTTAAAAGAATAAGGGAATATGTTAGCTATTGTAATTTTTTCAGCACGAACCTTGAAGTCGTAAATCAAAGTCTGCTTACCCGTTTCTTCATCGTATACCATTGGAAAATGGACACCGTTTAACTCAACAAGCTCACCGTCACGCTTAACTACAAAATCAACTATACCGTCCTCATCGCTGCTAAGCTGATATGTTATATCATTTGCGGCAAAAATTCTAAGACCGTTTATTTTGACAATTGTATCGTTAAGCTGCAAACCGTATGAGGGACTTACGGCATCATCCGCAAAATATACAATAGTTGAAGAAACACCCTTTCCGTCTATTATAAACGAGATAAAAATAACCAAAAAGCCAAGCACAATATTCATAAAAGCACCTGCAACAATAACTGCCATCTTCGCAGGAACAGGCTTTTTTCGGAAAGAGTTCGGGTCGTCGCTGTCCTCATCCTCCCCCATCGAACAGAAGCCGCCTATAGGGAGGAGCCTTAGTGTAAATAGAGTTTCCTTTCCCTGCTTTTTAAAGACGACAGGACCCATCCCGATTGCAAATTCGCTGACCTTCACCCCGCAAAGCTTTGCAACGAAAAAGTGCCCGAATTCGTGTACGATAATAATAATACAAAAAATAATTATAGCGACAATTATTGATAAAAACGTATTCATTGGGTTTATACCCTCCTGAGAACAAACTCTCTTGCAGATTTATCGGCATTTGCAATATCTTCATATGTATCGTTCGGCATAGGCTTAAAGTGTTCCAGAGCTTCCTTAACCAGCTCGCCGATTTTAAGGAACGGGATTCTCCTTTCAAGGAAAAGTCTTACCGCCTCCTCATTTACGCTGTTTACAATACATGGATAGGCGCCGCCTTTTTTTATCGCTTCAATAGCGGCTGAAAGGCAATCAAATGTTTCATAGTCAGGCTTAAAGAAAGAGAGCGTTCCGTAGTCTGTCAAGGACAATGGCTTTACATCGCATTCTATCCTTTGGGGATACATAATCGCATACTGAATCGGAATCTTCATATCGGGAGTTCCAAGCTGTGCAATAACCGAATAATCGTTATACTCCACCGCTGAATGAAGAACACTTTCACGGTTAATTATTATCTCGATATTATCGGGTGAAATATCGAAAAGCCATCTTGCTTCTATAAATTCCAAGCCCTTATTCATTAGTGTTGCGGAATCGATTGTAATTTTGCTGCCCATACTCCAATTCGGGTGATTGAGTGCCTGTTCAACAGATACACTCCGCAAATCCGCTTTTGTTTTGCCAAAGAATGGCCCGCCTGATGCTGTGAGTATAATCCTTCTAAGCTGTTTGCGGTCATTCCCCTGCAGGCACTGGAATATCGCCGAATGCTCGCTGTCTATGGGATAAATACTTACCCCATTCTCCCTTGCGACTTTCATAACAAGCTCGCCGCCTGCAACAAGGGTTTCCTTATTCGCAAGAGCTACATCTCTCCCCGCCTCAATTGCCTTGAGGGTGGGAAGCAACCCAACCATACCGACAACGGAGTTGACAAAAAGGTCAACGCCGTCAAGCTGCGCAGCTTTACACAATCCGTTCATCCCGCATTCAACCGTTGCATCGGTATCCGACATAAGAAGTTTAAGCTCTGAATATTTGTTTTCATCATAAACGCATACATACTCCGCCGAA
Organism: Oscillospiraceae bacterium; assembly: GCA_021199335.1. Lineage (GTDB taxonomy): Bacteria > Bacillota > Clostridia > Oscillospirales > Ruminococcaceae > UMGS363. The sequence continues at coordinate 33,472 of JAJQIG010000018.1, forward strand.
AATTCATGCGCCTGCTCTGCAAGAAGTCTGACATTTCGACCCGCAGCAAGCGCCTTTACTTTAATTTTATGCTTACGGCAAACATCTAATGTCTGTTTTCCGATAGAACCTGTTGAACCGATAAGTGAGATAACCTTCATCGAAAACCTCCAAATGCAAAACTGCACTAAATTAATTTCAGGGTATGCAAAGTCAATGCATACCCCGATAATCAATTGAACATCTTAATATATTCAAACGTCAATGCCATAAAAGGCGCAACAAAAAGTACGCTGTCAAATCTATCCAGAACCCCTCCATGACCGGGCATAATCTTTCCAAAGTCCTTTATATCATTTTGGCGTTTCAAAAGCGATGCAGAGAGGTCGCCTACAATGCTTAGCAAGCCGCTTATCAAACCAACAGCAACTACCCAAACATAGTTGATGCTGAAATTATATCCCCTTGCATTCATAATCATATTATAAACAATCACGAAAATAAGGAGAATAACCGTGCCACCGACAACCCCTCCGACTGCGCCTTCAACTGTCTTTTTAGGTGAAATTTCGGGGCAGAGCTTTCTTTTTCCGAAAAATGTCCCAACAAAGTATGCCGCACCATCACTTAACCATGCCGCCGCAAGGCAAATCACAACATAAAACTTACCATGGATTTCATCCATATTCTTTAGCCTTATTATACAGCACATTGCCATGGATGAGAGCATCGTTGTGGCTATCATAAAGCATAGCTTATCAAAATTAAGCCTTTTATGATCGAAAATATACCAAGTCATCATAACGAGGATACAGAGTGCCGCAAATATATAAATTATGTTTTGGCTACAATAATGCGTAAGAAACGGAAGCGCCGCAGCAAACAAAAAGCAGACTGCACTGTTCACCTTATACTGCAGGCACTTGCACTTTGAGAGCAGCTCGTAAACCATAATTACCGCAAGCGCCGCAACAGCTATATCTAAAATTATCGTATCGGAAAGAATGACTATAACAATGCCTATTGATATTCCTACAATTGCCGTTAAAATACGTGTCAGCATAATATTTTATATTCTCCTATATTTAATGAAAATGCAAACGAAGTTATGGACTGCATTTCCACACACAGCATAACCGAAATTCACCAATTTATACTACTCCGCCGAATCGTCTTCCCCTCAAAGCATAATCCTCCAGGGCCTTATCAAGCTCCTTTGGGGAAAAATCAGGCCACAAAACATCGGTAAAATAAAGTTCCGCATAGGACGACTGCCATATTAGAAAATTAGAAATCCTTTTTTCTCCTCCGGGTCTTATTATAAGATCCGCATCGGGCATATTCCCAGTATAAAGGAGACTTTCTACAAGCTCTTCATCAATATCCGAGGGGCTTACATAGCCCTCCTTCACCATTCGCGCGATTTCCTTCACGGAGTGGACAATATCATCCCTTCCGCCGTAATTCATTGCGATGGCAACTGTCATTTCGTCAAAATTCTCGGATGCCTTTTCAAGGGAAATCATTTTCTCACGCATTTTGTCCTCAAATCTTGACTTATCGCCGAGGAAAATCAGCCTTGTATTGTCTTTAACGAAGTCTTTAGCTTCTTCAAGATACTGCCAAAAAAGCTTCATTATTGTATCAACCTCATCGGCAGGTCGTTTCCAATTTTCGGTAGAAAAAGCGTAGAACGTGATGTACTTTATACCTATTTTCTTGCAGTAGCGCGCTATTTTTCGAAAAGTCTGGGCGCCCTCGGCGTGTCCTGCAGTTCTCGGCAGACCTTTTTTTGATGCCCATCTGCCGTTACCGTCCATAATAAAACCTATATGGATGGGCAGCTTATTTTTATCGATAATCATGGGGTTATATGGACATAATCTCTTTTTCTTTATCTGCAATTACGGAATCAATATTATCGCAGAATTTATCCGTAATTTTCTGAACGTCCTTTTCGATGTTCTTCATATCATCCTCGGTAATTTCGCTGTTCTTCTTCATTGTCTTGAGTTTATCGAGGGCATCTCGCCTAATATTTCTGATTGTAACCTTAGCCTCTTCGCCATACTTTTTAACCATCTTAACAAGCTCCTTACGGCGTTCCTCCGTAGGTTGGGGGAAACAAAGTCTAAGAACCTTTCCGTCATTTGTCGGAGTAATTCCGATATCGGACGCAAGAATTGCCTTTTCGATTGCCTTAAGCTGAGTAATATCCCAAGGCTGGATTATAAGATTTCTCGCCTCCGAGACCGAAACAGCCGCCATTTGCTGAATGGGTGTAGGCGTTCCGTAATAATCAACCATAACCTTATCGAGGATACTGGGATTAGCTCTGCCGGCCCTTACTGTAGAAAGCTCGTGGTCGAGGCTCTTTAAGCATTTTTCCATTTTCTCCTGAGATAATTTAACTTGTTCGTTCATGATATTTACTCCTTTTCCCGGCATAAAAAATTAATTTCAGGCAAAAGCCGACTAAGTCATCATTCCACTTTAACCGGCGTTCCCTTAGATATGACAGAATTCCTTGCCGAAGCATTCCGCCAATGAAATACTACTTCCTGTCTATAACGATTGTTCCGACCTTTTTACCAAGGCAGGCATCAACAATATTATCGGGACGGCTAAGGTCAAAAACTATAATCGGAATATTGTTGTCCTTGCACATTGAGGCGGCAGTGCTGTCCATTACCGCAAGATTTCTTACAAGAATATCATTAAAGCTAAGCTCGTCATATTTAACAGCATCGGGATATTTATTTGGATCCTTATCATACACGCCGTCAACCATTGTCGCTTTAAGGACGATATCGGCATCAATCTCGGCAGCTCTCAATGTCGAAGCCGTATCGGTTGAAAAGAATGGATTTCCCGTTCCGCAGCCAAAGATAACAATTCTACCCTTCTCAAGATGACGAACAGCCTTATTCCTTATATATGGTTCAGCAACCTGATGCATTGAAATAGCGGTCTGAACCCTGACAACCGCACCGAGGGATTCAAGCACATCAGCAACGGCAAGGGCATTCATCGTTGTCGCTAGCATACCTATATGATCTGCCCTTGTTCTGTCCATTGCGCCGCTGGAACGTCCCCTCCAGAAATTTCCGCCGCCCACAACAACGCCAATCTCAACGCCGAGATCTGCACATTTTTTTATGCTTTTGCATATGGGGGTGATAACGGAATAATCAAGACCGATTTTTTTATCGCCCGCAAGGGCCTCTCCGCTTAATTTAAGAAGGACCCTTTTGTATTTAGGTTCGTCTGACATAATCAACTCTCCTTTATGGATGTAGTAATAAAACTCACACTCATATTATTTTACTACATTTTCTTCAATCTGTAAAGTCCCATAGAAAAAATTTCTTTTTACAAATTATGAGCTGTCCGAAGGAATGATGTATTCAAGCGGAATACTCGCCGATATGCGTGAGAATATACTCGCCGATTTCGATATAAGTGTCTCTTTTAAGTCTATCCCCTATCTTTTCGGATTTTGATTCGGGAAGCTTTCCGTCATTTCCCACAAAATACGTGTTAAGATCCAAATAAAAGAGGTTATTCTCCGTTGCAAATTTAAGAAGAGCCGAATTAAAGGCGCTTATTTTTACATTTGTAACATCCTCGGTTTCATTTGCGGCTGTTACGGGGATAAGGGAGATAAGGTAAATATCTGCATTTGGATTAACCGAACAGATGGTTTCTGCGAGCTGCTTTAAGCCGTCAAAAAGATCGCTGTCATTTATGCTGTCAAGGTCGTTCATACCAACCTCTATATAATAGCTGTCGTAGCTTTCCTCCTGCAGAAAAGCGTTTGTGCCATACTCATCCGAACATATATTTTTTATTAGGAAATCTCCGCAGAGCATATTTTCTCTAGGTACAACCTTATAATCGGCAAGGCCCGACATATTATTCAGGACGATAAACGCAGCCGTGTTGAAATATGTATCATCCGCCCGTTCGCTTTGCGGAACAGGGTTTACAACCGTCTTATCCGCTGTATAGTCGTTTGACTCCGCATTTACCGCGCTTCCATCAACGTTTTGCATTGTCGGAACAGCGACATCAAAGTCCTCTCTCATATACAGGGCAAAACAAGCGACAAAGCTCGCGATAATAAACAAAAAAATAAATGAAACACGGAACTTCATTCTCTTTTTCTCCTGATGAACCTGCATAATCACACCCTCCGACATAAGCAGCAGTTGCATTTATTATAGCCTCATACAATATTTACAAAATATATACTGAAATTATACTACATTTTATTAGAGTTTGCAATATCTTTGCTCTAATATTTATAATTTGTTAAGAAAAATTATTAATAAAACGCAGCTATGATTTCTTGGAATAAAATTCGCTATTCACCTCTTGACTTAATCGCAAAATAGGTATATACTATTTTAATGACAGTTCATTTGTACCTTCCTGTCATTAAACAAAACCCGGACAGTGTTGGGCGATGCCCTTTTTTTATGCAATGGAGGAAATATGTATACACTCAGAACCGAGGCTGCTTTCGACAGCGCTCATTTTTTGCACGGATATAACGGTAAATGCTCCAATCTCCACGGTCACAGGTGGAAAATTGAAGTTGAAATAAGGGGCGAAGTACTTATTTCCGAGGGGCAGGAGCAGGGAATGATTACCGATTTCGGGAAACTCAAAAATGACTTGAAGGCTCTTGCTGAGAATTTTGATCATGCTTTCATATATGAAAAGGATTCGCTTATGCAAGCAACGATTGAAGCCTTGAAAAACGAGCATTTTAAGCTCATTGAGGTTGATTTCCGTCCGACGGCTGAAAATTTTTCGGAATATTTCTACAAATCCATGAAAAGCAAAGGCTATGACGTAAAAAAACTTACCGTTTATGAAACGCCGAACAACTGCGCGTCTTATTCCGAATAAATGGGGGTTTATTATGAGTGAATACAGGGTTGTTGAAAGGTTTGTAAGCATCAACGGAGAGGGCGCTTTAGCCGGACAGCTTGCGGTTTTTATACGGTTCAAAGGGTGCAACCTTAACTGCGGCTACTGCGATACAAAGTGGGCAAACGTATCCGATGCACCTTTCGAGCTAATGACAGAGGTCGAAATTTACGAGTATATCAAGTCAACCGATGTAAAGAATGTAACCCTTACAGGCGGAGAGCCGCTTATTCAGAAGGACATTTCCGTTCTTCTTCGCAAGCTTGCCGAGGACACTTCCATCCATGTTGAGATTGAAACCAACGGGAGTATTTCCATTAAGGATTTTATAAATATACCGAACAGACCGTCCTTTACTCTTGATTACAAATTGCCCGAAAGCGGCATGGAAGAATCAATGAGGACGGATAATTACAGATTTATCGACATGAGAGATACCGTGAAATTTGTTGTTTCTTCACTTTCAGATCTTGACAGGGCGTGTGAAGTTATAGAACTTCACAGTCTTGATAGGGTTACCAATGTGTATTTTAGTCCCGTTTTCGGCAGTATAGAGCCATCGAAAATTGTGGATTATATGATTAAACACAGGCTTAATGGCATAAATATTCAGCTCCAGATGCATAAATTTATCTGGGATCCAAATAAAAGAGGAGTTTAGTGTGAAAAAAGACATTGATTATGAATCTATAAAAGAACACGTCAGGGGAATTTTGATTGCCCTTGGGGATGACCCCGACAGGGAGGGACTTAAAGAAACCCCCGAAAGAGTCGCAAAAATGTATGGCGAGGTTTTCGAGGGAATGAAATATTCCAATGCCGAAATTGCTGAGATGTTCAACAAATCATTCGAGGATGGATTTTCGGGTGGCAGTGACATAGTGCTTGTAAAAGATATTGAAGCGTTCTCCTATTGCGAGCATCATATGGCGCTTATGTACGACATGAGGATTTCCGTTGCGTACATTCCGAACGGTAAGGTTCTCGGTCTTTCAAAAATTGCCAGAATTGCCGATATGGTTTGCAGGCGTTTGCAGCTTCAGGAACGCATCGGCTCGGACATTGCGGAAATTATGCAGCTTGCAAGCGGATCTGATGATGTAGCGGTTTTCATTAAGGCAAATCACAGCTGCATGACAGCAAGGGGAATCAAAAAGCCCTCGGCAAAGACCTTTTCTTCCACCCTGAGGGGAAGGTTTGAAACAGATCCGGCTTTACAGAGCAGACTTTTTATTCAAATAAATGAAACATAAAATGTAAAGGAGTGTATCAGATGGCTAATATCGCCGACAAAATAAGGGGTATAATAAAAAAGGGTGATACGGCGCATGAGGATATCATATGCAACAAATGCAAGCAGCCGTTTCCTTACAACGAAATGACCGAGAGATTGTTCATTTGTCCGTCCTGCAATGCGTATGTAAGAATCCCTCCCTATGCAAGGATAAAAATGCTTACTGACCCAAACTCATTTAAGGAGTTTTATTCGGACATAAAACCAAAGGATGCTTTGCTGTTTCCACAGTATCGTGATAAGCTTGATAAGGCTATGAAAATCACAGGCGAAAACGAGGGCGTAGTTGTGGGCAGCTGTAAAATTGAGGGAGTTAAGTGCGATATTTTCTGTATGGACACTCGTTTTGTTATGGCAAGCCTCAGCGGTGCAATGGGAGAGAAAATTACACGCATTTTTGAACACGCAACCGCAAATAAACTCCCTGTAATAGGTATAATTGCATCGGGCGGCGCAAGAATGCAGGAGGGAATTCTTTCCTTAATGCAGATGGCTAAATGCAGCGGCGCAATTAAGCGGCACAGCGAAAAGGGTAATATGTACATATCTTTACTTACAGACCCGACAACGGGCGGTGTTACAGCTTCAATTGCCATGCTTTCCGATATAACTCTTGCCGAACCTAAGGCGCTTATCGGATTTGCGGGAAAGCGAGTTATTGAGCAAACCACAGGAGAAAAGCTCCCCGATGATTTCCAAAGTGCGGAGTTTATGTTTAATCACGGCTTTGTAGATGCAATCGTAGAAAGAGCCGACGAGCGCAAAAAAATAGCTTCAATTCTTAAATTAGTGTGGGGTGATAAGGTATGATGACAGCATATGATAAACTGAAGTTTGTCCGTGCGGGAGCACATCCGACAGGTGGAGATTACTTAAACGCTCTTATTACCGACCGTGTGGATTTGGGCGGCGACAGGAAATTCGGAGAGGACAAGGCAATCATCAGCGGCATTGGAAAGCTCGGAAAAATTTCCGTAGCTTATGCGGTTATAGACAAGGGACACACCCTTGAAGAAAAAATGGAGAAGAATTTCGGCTGCCCCAAGCCTGAGGGCTACCGCAAGGCTCTGCGAATCTTTAAGATGGCGGAAAAATTTCATCTTCCGGTTCTCTGCATTGTAGATACCCTCGGCGCTTACTGCGGAAGCGATGGCGAGGAACGAGGACAAGGCGAAGCTATCGCAACAAATTTAGCGGAAATGATGGCTTTAAAGACACCGATTATAACAATCATTACAGGCGAAGGAGGAAGCGGCGGAGCGCTTGCCTTGGCTGTTGCCGACAGGGTTTATATGACTGAAAACGCTGTATTTTCCGTTATTACGCCCGATGGATGCGCAAGCATTCTTTGGAAGGATTCTTCAAGGATGGCGGAGGCTGTTGAGTGTCTTAAAGTAACCTCATCGGATATGCTTAATTTCGGTGTATGCGAAAAGGTTTTTCCCGAAGACGACAGTCTTGAGGAACGCTGCAGGAAAATTTCCGAAAGCCTGACAGAGGAATTTACTTCCCTCAAGAAGCTGTCGAATAATCAGCTTCTTGACAACCGATACGCACGTTTCCGCAAGTTTGGTTCATACGAAGAAAAGGGGAAATTTGTCATTTTGGGGCACAAATAATCAATTTTAGGGCGGTACTTATAATTAGGAAGCCTTCTGACCCACATCAAAATATCTTTATAAAGAGTAAAGGAGAACCCGAAATGAAAGCATTGGTTTTATTCAGCGGCGGAGTTGACAGCACAACCTGCCTTGCCCTTGCAATTGACAGATACGGAAAGAACAACGTTGTCGCACTTTCAATCTCATATGGTCAAAAGCATACCAAAGAGGTTGAGGCTGCCGATAAAATTGCGACATATTATGGTGTTAAGCTCATTAAGCTTGATTTGTCGGATATGTTTAAATATTCCGATTGTTCTCTTTTACAACATTCGGATAAGGAAATTCCACATGAAAGCTATGCCGAGCAGATAAAAAGATCGAACGGCTCCCCTGTTTCGACCTATGTTCCGTTCAGGAACGGTTTATTTATATCTTCTGCGGCGAGCATTGCACTTTCAGAGAGATGCGGAGTGATACTCTACGGCGCTCACGCCGATGATGCGGCGGGAAATGCATACCCTGACTGCTCTGATGCATTCAACAACGCTATGAACACTGCGGTTCGTGAAGGCAGCGGACATCTGTTGAAGCTTGAAGCTCCGTTTGTCAAGATGAACAAGGCTGAAGTTGTTAAAACGGGACTCTCACTCAACGTTCCGTATGGGCTTACATGGAGCTGCTATGAGGGTCATGACAAACCCTGTGGAGTTTGCGGAACTTGCATTGACCGCAAGGCTGCGTTTGAGGCAAACGGAGTCACGGACCCTTTGAAATATGACTGAGAAAGGACTTTTTTATATGGGCAGAAGTCAATCGGAAACCGATGGAATCACACTACTTGGGAATCAAAAAATAAAATATCCCGATAATTACGCTCCCGAGGTTCTTGAAACCTTTATCAACAAGCATCAGGATAATGACTACTTCGTTAAATTCAATTGTCCCGAATTTACAAGCCTTTGCCCAATCACAGGGCAGCCTGATTTTGCGACAATTTACATTTCATATGTTCCGTCCGTAAAAATGGTTGAGAGCAAATCGCTTAAATTATATTTATATAGTTTCAGAAATCACGGTGATTTTCACGAGGACTGCGTTAACACAATTATGAAAGACCTCATAAAGCTTATGGATCCAAAGTATATCGAAGTTTGGGGAAAATTCACTCCGCGCGGCGGAATTTCCATCGACCCCTACTGCAACTACGGAAAAAAAGGCACCTCATGGGAGCAGGTTGCTGTTGAAAGGCTTACTCACCACGATCTTTACCCCGAAAAAGTGGATAATCGTTAAATAAAAAGAACTGTTGCACATTGTGAGATGCAACAGTTCTTTTTCGCTTAACGCCCCACCTTAGCCGCAAGATGCAGATCATCCGCACATCTTGCGCAGTCACGGAAAAACTGTGTGTTAACCGATGAGGATGTACTTCTTATGTAACCGACAATAAGATATGGAGAATCGGCATAGACTATTGCCGCTGCTCCAAGGGTATAAAAATCCTCCTGCGGGAGATAACCGTACTTCTCACAAACGGTATATTCCGAAAGCTCGTCAGAAAACATATTGTTATGCTCCGCATTTTCAAGATATTCCTTCATTAAAGCGCCGTTTTCATGCTGTTCAATGAAATAAAATATATCCTTAAAATAAATTGCAGTTTGCCTCGGTGTAAGCTTAAACCAATAATTTTCATCTGTCATTCTCTGTGGAAGGTTAAGTGACTCGGCAAGCTCGTTAAAGCAGTCCATTCCAATATAGTTAAAAAGCATTTTATACGCCGTATTATCGCTGTCCTCAATAGCGGCACGGGCAAGCTCCGCTGTACTGAACATTGTTCCGACAGGCTGATTATTTATAAGCTCGGAGCTTGAGTTAAGCACTTCCTCCGTCATTTCAAAGGTACGGTCAAGGTCGCTTTCGGAGCCGAGTACTGCCCTTACATATGGCGCTTTTATAATGCTTGCCGCAGAAAAGGCAGTATCGGCATTATATTCGGCGAAAGCGCCGCTCTCAAGGTCAACATAGATAAATCCCGCATCGCCGTAGCGCTTGATGAGAACACTGTAGAGCTCATCCAAGGCGGCGCTTACATCCTCATCGCTTTCATCAATTTTCGATGTTATAAGCGTTGATGGTTCACCCTCTGCCATGCTTTCAAAGCTGTAAACAGGGCTATCTACAAGCAGACCCGTTTCAAGCTCGGGTTCATCTATGACAGGTTCGGTTTCCGTAATTACAGAAATTGTTTCTGCTGTTGTTTCCTCGGGCATTCTACCTGCGCTGACTGTTACCTTTATTACGGTATTTCCGGGTTCATAAGGCTCGTTTTCAGCAACGCTTTGCGATAAAATAACGCCGCTACCATAGTCAGAATATTCCTCGCTGTCGATTTCAAGAGTAAAGAATCTGCTGTAACACGCTTCAACATCCTCAACCGAATATCCGACAATGTCGGGCATAAGCTCGGTTTTTTCGGTACTGTCATCCTTCCTTATTACCATTACATAGAAGATTACAACAGCCGATGCAATAAGCGATACAACTATAATTACGATGCTTATAAGTTGCTCGGATTCATTCCTTTTCATTATGTCTGTTCCTTTCCATGGCTTATTCTATGGCTTTAAGTGAAGCCGCCATATCAATTTTCTTAAGTCTGAAATAAAGATAAACATCAACCGCAGCCGTAAACAAAATGGTCATTCCCGCAGCCGCAAGGAAACAATATGCCGGAATATCGGGCGCAAACATTACCGCATCAACCTCTGCGGTTTTTATTACAAACCCTTCAAAAAATATTCCAACAACAAGTCCGACAATCATTCCAAGCATTGCTGAAGCAGTATTTTCCCTGTATATATACGCAGCGGTTTCTCCGTCATAAAAGCCGAGCACCTTTATTGTTGCAAGCTCATGTATTCGCTCATTTACATTTATATTCGCAAGGTTAAACATTACCACAAACGCAAGTGCGCCTGCGGCGGCTATTATTACCACAACAATCAGTGACAAGCTGCTTACAAGGCTTCTGAACTTATCTACACCGCCCGAAGAATAGGTTATCGCAAGAACATCCTCGCGGTTAACAAGCGCCTCCGATAGGGTATCCTCCGCCGAAGCAGATATATCGGTCATATTGACATACACTATATTATTTTTTACTGAATTGTCAAATCCCGCTTTATCATACGCCGAAGAAGACATATAAACAAAGTTATAGGTATAATTTTCTGCAATTCCCATTACGGTGATATCATATCCGTTGTTGAAGTGAACCTTATCGCCTGTTTTAAGGTCAAGAACCCTTGAAAGCTTTTCATTTATTATAATTCCATCTTCACTTACATCCAGCTCATCTTGGCTGACCCTTTCATGCAAATCCACGAACGTCCTGAATTGATCTTCATTTTCGGGAACAACAAGATATACCTCCGCCGTTTCACCCTCCGAATTATAGATGTCGCACAGCTTTTGCATTGCATACATAGATTCGGATGCAATACCTGTTTCATTTATGCATTCCGTGATTTTATCAAAATCAACCTTATCCTCATCGACTGCGATAAGTGCGTCATACTTGAAAACATCGACATACTGGCGGTCAACAATGCTTACAATCGAATAACGCAGACCGAATGCCGCAAGCAGAAGCGCCGTACAGCCGCCTACACCGATAATCGTCATAAACGCCCTGCTCTTGTATCGAAAAAGGTTGCGGAAGGTTACTTTTTGAGTAAATTTAAGTCTTTTCCAAAAGAAATCGAAACTCTCTAGGATGATACGCTTACCGTTTTTAGGCGGTTTTGCCCTCATAAGCTGCGCAGGACGGGATACAAGCTCTTTACGGCAGGAATAAAGAGATGCAAGGCTTGTACAAAGGCAAGCTACAAGCGTACAAATTATTCCATAGCTCCAAATAAACGGTGTTTCAATCGATTCCTGTGCATACATCGACTGATAACACATAAATATTACTGACGGGAGCAACTTAAAACCTATAGCAAGACCAACCAATGCCCCCGGAATACTTGCAGCGAGAGCGTATAAAATATACTGTGAAATAATGTCAAACCTGCCATAACCTAAGGCTTTAAGCGTTCCAATCTGAATGCGCTGCTCCTCAACCATTCGGCCCATAGTGGTCCAGCAGACAAGGGCTGCGACAAGTATAAAAAATATCGGGAAAACCTTTGCAATGGCATCAATTCTGTCACAATCTTCACCATAATTAGAAAAATAGGGATAGTAATCATCACGATTGAAAACATACCACTGCGCATCCTTGACGGCTTCGGCAACGTCATTTTCCGCATCGGCAATTTCAGCCTTTGCATTGGCAATCTCGACTTCGCCGTCTGCAATTTCAACCGCAGCATCATCAAGCTCCCTGCGGGCATCGTCAAGGCTTTGTTCGGCTTCAAGAATATTTTCATTAAGAGCGGAAATATATTGCTCTATCCCCTGTTTTGATGCTGACTTTGTTCCGTCATCGTACTCAGTCGGGGTCATCATATAAGCCATAATAAGCTGCTCAAGAATTCCATCCGTTGCAAAGGAATCCCCCTTATTAAGTGAATCGATTTTATTGTAAACCTCGTCTGTACCCTGTGCGGTTTCCGTTTCATAATCGGAGAGAATTTCGTTCAGCTCGTTTACAACGGAGCTTAAATCATCAATGATTAATTCGCCGTCATGATACTCCTTTTCACCATCCGCAAGCTGTTCCCTTGCATCGGAAAGCTCGGATTCAGCATCGGACAATTCAGCCTTTGCATCATTTATTTCATCATAGGCTTCATCTGTAATTTTCTGCACACGGCTTTCTACCATTACATCTGCAATTTCCTCATAATCACTTATGCAGGCAGCAACGTAATCGCTGTATTTCTCCTTAAAAGGGTCGAGCTCATCTGCGCCTTTCAGTGAAACATAGACATCCGTATAAACCTCAAGCGAGAAATTCTCCTCAGGAACAAGAACTCCGCCGTTTATTACGCCGTTACCGATAGAGGTTGTTCCCCTTTCAAAAGCAATATACATAGGAAATTGGACATATCCGACAACGGTGTATTCCGCAGATTTTAGGGTATCCTCAATCACATCATCGCCCGATGCTTCAAGAGTGATAACATCACCGATTGCAGGGGTTTCGGATGAATAAAATTTATAATCAACCACACACTCGGATGAATTTTCCGGGAATCTGCCCTCGGTAAGCTTGGGAATATTAATACTGCTGTTGGGATTATAGGAATAAACCTTTGCGACCTTGCGGCTGATATTCTCACAGCTTATGTAAAGGTCGGCAGTATAGCCAGCCTCTGCAAGCTCCGCATTTTCGTACTGCAATATTGCCTCCAGCTCGTCATCCTCAAAACCCAGAGTCGAAATCAGGTGTATATCGTCAAGATTTTGCTCGGTATAGGATTTCCATGCAGCCTTTTTCATATCGGGACCGGCTGCCTTTATTCCCGCATAAAATCCACAGCCTATTGCGATAATTATGAAAATTGCCGCAAATCTTCCAAAGCTGTTTTTCACGCTGCGGAATGTACTTAATATCAAGGCCTTCTTCATACACAAACCATTCCTTTCAGCCTACCACTCAATTTCCTCAACGGGAACGGGATGCTCATTAATTGTTATATTGGCAACCTTACTGCTTTTTATTGTGATAACCCTATCTGCCATAGGTGTAATTGCCTGATTATGGGTAATAACAACGACGGTCATACCCGATTTCCGACAAGTATCCTGCAAAAGCTTGAGAATAGTTTTTCCCGTATTATAATCGAGGGCACCTGTTGGTTCATCACAGAGGAGCAGCTTAGGGGATTTTGCAAGCGCCCTTGCAATAGAAACTCTTTGCTGTTCTCCCCCGGAAAGCTGTGCAGGAAAATTATCGAGCCTATCTCCAAGCCCAACCTGCTTCAGAACCTCTTCGGCATCAAGAGCGTTTTTGCATATCTGAGTTGCAAGCTCAACATTTTCCTTTGCCGTAAGATTTTGAACAAGGTTATAAAATTGAAAAACGAAGCCAATATCATAGCGTCGATATGTAATCATCCTTTTGGAGTTAAACTTTGCAATATCTGTTCCGTCAACAATGATTTCGCCTTCATCGCATCTATCCATTCCTCCGAGCATATTAAGGACTGTGGTTTTTCCCGCTCCGCTCGCACCAACAATTACTGCAAACTCGCCTTTTTCTATCTCAAAGCTTACTCCGTCGGACGCTGAAATAGTAACTTCACCCATTTTGTATCTTTTATACACATTTTTCAATTCAACATAGCTCATAATAATACCCTTCCGTACAAAATCATACAACAATTCATCTTTTTTCATTATAACACAAAATTCGACAATTTTAAAGGAAAAATAAAGAAAAATTAGGGACATACCAAAACCGATATGCCCCTTTAAAACTATTTCTCGTTCTTATCGCAATAAACAATGCCAAGACCTACGGTACTCATATAGCACCTGCCGTAAACATTCATGTCGCCGACAATAAATGCGCCGTTTCCCGTTCCTCCGAACTGATGAAGATCATCGTTTACTCTTACCCACGTTTCACCGTTATCCTCTGACATATATATACCCTTTGTGTCGTTATCCTTTGTTGTTCCGTAAATGTATATAACGTATGGATCACCGTCATTCTTTGCCTTTCCTATACCCACAGCTTCACAGTAAACAACGTTAGGCACAAGCTCGGAGCTTTCACCATGGTTTGTCGCTTTAAAAAGTCCCGCACCGTTCGGGATATAGAATGTACCCTCCTCACCGGGAACTACACAGAGCCTTTTAAAGCTCGGATTAACAAGAGCCATTTTAGAGAAGGTAACTCCGCCATCGGAGCTAAGATATACATTGCTGTTTCCGCAGCCATACACATAACTGCTGTTTTCAGGATCTCCTATAAGATAAAGATTGCCGCCGACTATACCTGTGCAGGCATTCCATGTTTTGCCCCAATTCTCCGTATAGAACGCTTTAAGCGCATTCTCTGGACTCCAAACAAGGCGGGAACCATCAGCGGTGAGGGCAACGCTTCCGTTATAGTAAACCTTTCCCTCTTCAGGGGAGTTGGTGATAAAGCTCCATGTATTTCCGCCGTCCGTTGAATAAGTGAGAAGCTGCTCGCTTTCGCTGCCGCCGACCTTAACCCATATATCTGTGTTCTGCGAAGCAATTGCCATACCCGTTGTTGAACCGATTTTGTCCTGATGACGTTCTGCCGGAGTATAAATATCCTCATGAACAAACCCATCATAATCAAGCGTTGCAGAAACAAGCGGTTCGCCCTCAATGGAAATGAGTTCCATAGGAACAGTTTCCTCTATTCCCCTTGCGTTAAAGTAAAATTCGGGAGAGTCACTCCATATGTTGTCGCAGGCAAAAATTCCGTTACCCGATGTTACCATAATTTCATCCGAATTAAAAGGATTTATCGCCATTGAACAGCACCAATGCATAGCGCAGTCCTCAATCCATGGTATGCCGCCCGTAGACATCGATGCATTTTCAATAACATTTGTCCATGTTTTTCCGCCGTCCGTGGATGTATAGAACACATCTCCGAACGATCCGTTTGGCTGCTCCTTCCATATACCCGTTGAAACAAGAACAAGCCTGTTATCATCATTCGGATCTATAACAATATCGCCGTAGGACTGAAATTCAGGGGAAATTTTCTCCGCCGATTTATCCGAAGCGTTGTATCTGTAAACATCGCCGAGAGCGCAGTTCCAGGGTCCCTCATTGTTCGCATAAACAACATAAACATTTCCCTGAGAATCAAGCTTTATTCTCTCCGGCATATAATCATTGATGGCATTTTCAACCACAGACCAACTGTTTCCACCATCCTCGGAAACAAAGAGATTGCCATCATCCGTTCCCTTTTGTGAAACGGAAGCGTAAATCCTCTGGGATACACCATCCTTTTCGCTTGACGGATCAAACACAATTACATTTATTCCCACGCCGTTAGCGGTTGAAGTTACAGGGAAGCTGCTCACGGATTCCCATGTATATCCGCCATCGGTGCTTTTAATCATACCGCCTGTTCTTCCTCCGACAAAAATCACATCTCCGTTATTAGGGTCAACCGCAATTCTCTCGCCGTTTCCCCTTCCCATGCCGTTGCCGTGAACCTTAATTTGGTCGGTAAGCTCGATTACCTCGAAGGTTTCGCCATAATCGGAGGATTTAAGCAGAGCCGTTTTACCATTGCTGAAATAATCCGTTCCTGCAAGGAGATATACCTTTGAAGCATCATTTGGATCAACTGCAAGTCCGTCAATTCCAAGCAGACCTTTATCATCGTCCGAAACCCAATAGCTGATGGATTTCCAACGCTGCTCCTCCTCAGACCAACGATAAGCGCCGCCGACATCGGTCCTTGCATAATAAACACCCTCCTCGCAGGTGCTGAAAACTCCCGTTACAAATCCGCCGCCGCCGATTTCAACCTGACCGTACGACCAGTCGCTGTTAACAAAGACATCAGCCGCAGCATCGGATGCTGCAGTTTCCGACACAGATGATGCCGAATCGGTATCCTCGCCCACATCTTCGCCACTATCGGTACAACCGACAAAAGCGGATACCGAAACAAAAAGCGCTGTTACAGCCGCCACAGTTTTTCTGAAGAAAATATTGTTTTTAACCATAATTAACCTCCGTTGTTTGCCAAATATATCTAAAAAATATCAGCATAAATTGAAAACGATTTCACAATTTGCTCCGACAATTACTCTTTAAAATTATAGAATATAATATACAAAAAGTCAATAGTTTTTTTGTTAATTGGTGAATACTTCGGCATTGATGCAAAAGCGGTAAAAAAATGTTGATTTTTTTATTGAAAAATGGTATAATTTATTTCGTAAAATTATTTGGGAAGTGATTAAATATGTCAAAATCCAAAGCCTACCCCAATCAACATTTGAAGATGCTTTATCTTTCTAAAATTTTCATTGAACAAACCGATGAAGAACACCAAATTACTACAACGGAGATTACGAAGATGCTTGCCCATTACGGCGTTTCGGCAGAAAGAAAGGCACTTTACAGGGATATTAACGACCTTATAGAATTTGGTATGGATATTATCATAACCAAAAGCAATAAAAACAGCTACTACCTCGGAAGCAGAGAGTTTGAGCTCCCGGAACTTAAACTTCTTGCTGACGCAGTTTGTTCCGCAAAATTTCTTACCGAAAAAAAGTCAAATCAGCTTCTCGAAAAGATTGAGTCGCTTGCAGGCGTACATCAGGGAAGCCTTATCGGGCGTCAGATTTATGTTGCGGACAGGGTGAAATCGATCAATGAACAGATTTACATAAACGTTGATGCTATTCACAATGCAATAGATCAAAAAAAGCAGATTTCTTTCAGATATTTTGACTACGGCATTGACAAAAGACCCGTTTACCGTGAAGGAACAAGGGTTGCTTCTCCCTACTCCCTTATATGGTGCGATGAAAAATATTACCTTGTTGCATACTATTTGAAATATCCGGACGACCTCACAAACTTCCGTGTTGACCGTATGTCCGATATAAAAATACTTGACGATGACATTTTAGTTTCACCCGAAAAATTTAACGTTTCCGAATACATGAATTCCACATTTTCTATGTTCAGCGGGGATGTAATCAACGCTGAGCTTAAATTTCACAAAAGCCTCATCAATCCCGTTCTTGACAGATTCGGCATGGGCGCGGCAATAAAACGACTTGATGAAGAAAATTTTGTTGTAAAAGCACCAATCAAAGCGACCGGTCCGTTCTTCGGCTGGCTTTTCCAATTTGGGAGCAAGGCTTCAATACACAAACCCACCGAACTTAAAGAGCAATACAAATATATGCTGAAATCGGTTTTTGAAAATGAGAATACCGAGGAATAATTCTGTAAGGAGCATAATCTTAAAATGATATACACAGTTACTTTTAATCCCGCCGTAGACTATGTTGTAAAAACGGATGAGCTTATTGCGGGTCAGGTCAACCGTTCTGAAAGGGAGAGTGTTTTTTTCGGAGGAAAGGGTATCAATGTTTCCATTATACTCAAGGAGCTTGGCATCAATTCCGAGGCTCTCGGTTTTGTTGCGGGATTTACGGGAAAGGCGATTGAGGAGGGCATTTCCTCCGCAGGAATAAAAACAAATTTTGTTCACCTCAAAAACGGCTTTTCACGTATTAATGTAAAAATCAAGTCGAACACCGAAACAGAGCTTAACGGTCAAGGCCCGAAAATCAATGAGGATGAAGTTAACGAACTTTACCGAAGGCTTGATAAGCTGAATGACGGTGATATTCTTGTGCTTGCGGGAAGCGTTCCATCTTCACTGCCGAGAGATATTTATGAGAAAATCATTGCGCATCTTGAAAAGAAGAAAATTCGGTTTGTGGTTGACGCCGCAAATGATTTGCTTCTCAATGTTCTTATAAGCAAGCCTTTCATCATTAAGCCGAACAACTTTGAGCTTTCGGAAATGTTCAACACTGAAATAAATTCAACGGATGAAGTGATTTTTTATGCGAAGAAGCTGCGTGAAATGGGAGCGTGCAACGTGCTTGTTTCAATGGCTGAAAACGGAGCGGTTCTTGCGGACGAAAACGGCTCCATTCACGTCATCGATGCACCGAAAGGAAAGGCAATCAACTCCGTTGGCGCAGGCGACGCTATGCTTGCGGGATTTCTTGCAGGATTCCTCGAAAAGGGCGATTACGGCTATGCTCTCAAGCTTGGAACAGCCGCAGGAAGCGCAACAGCATTTTCGGAGGATTTAGCTCGAAAAGCCGATATTGAGAAGCTTCTCAAAACGCTTTAATCCCCTTAGTTCACAGGGGTTATATTCCTATTCGGCGAGTTATATGCACGCCGAATGAACATAATATATTACAATTTTATCGGAGGTTAATTAAAATGAGTTTTGCAGAATTACAGAGTGCCCTCAAGGATGCAATGAAAGCAAGGGACACACAGAAAAAAGAAGCCGTTCAGACACTTATTGCCGCTGTCAAGAAGGCTGCCATCGATTCGGGTGAAAGGGACAATATAACCGATGAGCTTACCGACAGCATTATTCTCAAGGAGCTTAAAATAGCCCGGGAACAGGTTGACACCTGCCCTGCCGAAGCTACCGAACAGCTTGAGGAATATAGAAACAAGCTTGAAATAATTCGCTCCTTTGCACCAAAGCAGATGTCGGAGGAAGAGCTTCGCCCTTATATTGAAGAAAAGTTCGGAGAACTTATTGCATCAGGCAATAAGGGAGCTTACATGAAAACAATTATGGCTGATTTAAAGGGCAAAGCTGACGGAAAACTTATTAACAAGGTCATTTCCGAAATAACCGCAAAATAAGGATGAAATCTATGGAAAGCAGAGTTCAAAGGGCGGTTGAATTGAAAAAGAAGGGTTACAACTGCGCCCAGGCGGTCGCCTGCACATACTGTGACCTTGTCGAGATTGATGAGGTCACAATGTTCAAGATTACAGAGGGATTCGGAGTAGGTTTCGGCTGTATGCAGGGTACTTGCGGAGCAATTTCGGGGGCTGCGGTTCTTGCGGGACTTTTGAAAAGCAGCGGAGATCTTGAAACACATGATACAAAGGCTGCTGTGCAGAAGTTATCGAAGGAAATTCTTACAGCGTTCGGCGAAAAAAACGGCGCGACAATCTGCCGCGAAATAAAGGGCGTTGACACGGGAGTTGTTCTGCGAAGCTGCCCGGGCTGCGTTGAGGATGCCGCCGCACTTGCGGAGAAAATTTTATTTTCCGACAAATAATTTGATTTTGCATAAAACAGCCTACTTTGTAAATAATAACTTTCAAAAAACAAGGTTGGTGCTGTACCGAAGATAACATACGCCGACTTTAAGTGAAAGGATTGCTATATTTATGGAACAGGTCGCTTTTTTCGACACAAAGCCTTATGATAAAGAATGGTTCAACAAGTTAAATCCGGGGTTTAAATTCAAGTACCATGAGCACAAGCTGACGGCAGACAGTGCGGGTCTTGCGGCGGGATATAAAGCAGTTGTTGCATTTGTAAATGACACGCTTGACAAGGAAACCATTGACAGACTCTGTGAAATTGGGGTAAAGCTTATCGCTATGCGATGTGCGGGCTACAACAATGTTGATGTAAAGTACGCACAGGGCAAAATAGATGTAGTGCGAGTACCCACCTACTCCCCTTATGCCGTTGCGGAACACGCTATGGCGCTGCTTCTTACGCTTAACCGCAAAATCCACAAGGCATCCAACCGAACGAGGGATTTCAATTTCAGCCTTAATGGCTTGACAGGCTTCGACCTTCACGGAAAAACCGCAGGTATAATCGGAACAGGTCAGATTGGCTGCATTTTCATGGACATCTGTAAGGGCTTCGGAATGAAGACGATAGCATACGACCCTTACCCCAAGGAAAATTCGGATATAAACTACGTTTCTCTTGATGAGCTTTTTGCTCAAAGCGACATTATTTCACTACATTGTCCCCTTACATCCTCAACAAGATATATTATCAATGAGGACAGCATAAAGAAGATGAAGGACGGTGTTTATATCATCAACACCTCAAGAGGTCAACTCATTGACAGCGATGCATTGGTGCGTTACCTTAAAGAGCATAAGGTCGGAGGAGCGGGCTTGGACGTTTACGAGGAGGAAACCGCATTCTTTTTCGAGGATTATTCAAGCACGGTAATAAACGATGATGTTCTTTCAATCCTTGTTTCAATGCCGAATGTTCTAATGACATCGCACCAAGCTTTTCTAACCAATGAAGCCTTACAGAAAATTGCCGAGGTTACTATTTTTAATCTGAATCAATTTTACAATGGTGAGGAGCTTACAAACAGGGTTGTTATTTAATTGCCATTTGATATCTTGTCGGAACCATACTTGAACAGAAACATTATTGTAGACTTTTTTATTACAGATTCATAGGGAGGATTTTTATGGCTAAAATTGACTTTGACTACATTTGGACGGACAAAAAGCGCACTCTTTTCGGGCTGCCGCTCTCCTTTACACGCTATATTCTTACAGAAAAAAAGATTATCACGAGAGTCGGTTTTCTCTCAATAAACGAAGATGAAGTTGAGCTTTACAGAATTTCCGACAAAAGCCTGCAGCTTCCGCTCGGGCAGCGTATTTTCGGTTGTGGAACAGTAACCATAAATTGCAGGGACACCGACACGCCTATTAAAATTATAAAATCGATAAAAGCTCCCCGCAAATTTATGGAGGTTCTTGAAGAAAACGTGGATATCCAACGTGACCGCTATCGTGTCAGAGGGCGGGATATGATAGGTGCAGGATATGATGAGGACGATCACTGCGACTGCTGTGAGGACTGATTTTACTAAAAGGAATGATAATACTTATGCCCCTTAATATCAAGGAAAATGAAAATTGCTGGAACTTCCTCAAAGAAACCGAGCTTCCTATCTTTATATATGGAATGGGCGACGGTGCGCTTAAAATTATGGCGGTCTTTGAAAAATACGGTATTCCCCTCTCAGGTTTTTTTGCAAGCGATGAATTTGTGAGGGGTCACACCTTTCAAGGGCATCTTATTCATACGTTATCCCAAATTGAAAATATTATTGATGATTTTGTTATAGTCCTTGCCTTTGCAGCGGGCTATGAAAGTCTTTACAAAAGGATTAACGAAATTGCAAGTCGGCATATACTTCTTGCACCCGATGTTCCCGTTGCGGGCGGAGGTCTTTTTACATATGAATATTTCCTTGAAAACAAAGATAAATTTGAAATGGTTTATGGTATGCTTGCCGATGAAAAATCCCGTGAAACATATGAGGATGTTATAAATTTTAAGATAAGCGGAAAAATAGGGTACCTCAACTCATGCACATCAAGCAAGGAAATATACGGCAATCTTGTTACAATTCATGAAAACAGCGTTTATGTGGATTTGGGAGCATACAACGGCGATACGGTTCTTGAATATGCACGGGCTTCGCAGAATAATTACAGGCACATCTATGCCTTTGAACCAAATCCTAAAAATTTCCGCAAGCTCAAAAAAAATACCGAAGCCCTCAGGGATTTAACCACTTTTAATGCGGGCGCATGGAGCAGCAGCGGAATAATAAAATTTACCGAGAATGAGGGCAGGATGTCCCGTGCATCTGCGTCAGGTGGGGTTGAAATCCAAACTCTTTCGGTTGATAATGCAATTTCGGAACAGGCAAGCCTTATAAAGCTTGATGTTGAAGGCTCTGAACGCGAAGCTATCATGGGCGCACAAAACCAAATTGCCGGGGGTGCAGATGTTATCTCGGCACTTTATCATCGGAACGAGGATATGTTTGCCATTCCGCTTCAGCTTAAAGAGATAAATCCAAGGCTGAAATTTTATATTAGGCATCAGCTTTATATCCCCGCATGGGAAACAAATCTTTATGCAATTAATTGATTAGAGGCTAAAAAATGAAACGTACAGAAATAAACAAGATATACAACGAAGAAAACGGAAACGGTGTTACAGTTACGGTATGCGGTTGGCTCAAATCCATACGTGTAAGCAAAAATATCGCTTTCCTTTCGATAAGTGACGGAAGCTGCTTTAAGCCGCTCCAAGTTGTCGCAGAAGCTGATAAGCTGCCCGAATATGACAAAATCTCCAAGCTCAACACGGGGGCGGCGGTTTCGGTAAATGGGAAAATTATACTTACGCCGAATGCAAAGCAGCCGCTGGAAGTCAATGCGGACAGCATTTGCGTTGAAGGCGCTTCAATGCCCGATTATCCCCTGCAAAAAAAGGCGCACAGCCTTGAATATCTTCGCACGATATCTCATCTTCGCATGAGGACGAACACATTTCAGGCTACATTCAAAATTCGCTCCGTAGCTTCACAGGCTCTTCACAGATTTTTTCAAGAAAACGGCTTTGTTTATGCCCACACTCCCCTTATTACGGCAAGCGACTGCGAGGGTGCAGGGGAAATGTTCCGTGTTACAACTCTTCCGCTTGATAAT
This sequence comes from Oscillospiraceae bacterium, assembly GCA_021199335.1. Lineage (GTDB taxonomy): Bacteria > Bacillota > Clostridia > Oscillospirales > Ruminococcaceae > UMGS363. Next base: position 56,320 of record JAJQIG010000018.1, read on the forward strand.
ACTCCTAAAACCGAGGACGGCAGCGTTGATTTTTCCCAGGATTTCTTCGGTGAACCAGCCTCATTGACTGTTTCGGGGCAGCTTGAGGGGGAGTGTATGGCGATGGCTTTCGGCAAAATTTATACATTCGGCCCGACATTTCGTGCGGAAAAATCCTATACACAACGTCACGCTGCAGAGTTTTGGATGATTGAACCCGAAATTGCTTTCGCCGACCTTGATGATGATATGGAGCTTGCGGAAAATATGCTCAAATATGTTCTTAGAGCGATTATTAAGGAATGCCCCGATGAGTTAAAATTCTGCAATGATTTTTACGATAAGGAATTGATTGGACGTCTTAACTCCGTTATAAGCTCGGAATTTGCGCGATGCAGCTACACGGAGGCTATCGAAAAGCTTGAAAAATGCAGTGCGGATTTTGAATATCCCGTATATTGGGGATGCGATCTACAAACGGAACATGAACGTTACCTCACTGAGAGGATTTTCGGCAAGCCTGTGTTTATCACTGATTATCCGAAGGAAATCAAAGCTTTTTATATGCGAATGAATGATGACGGAAAAACCGTTGCTGCGGTTGACATGCTTATGCCCGGGATTGGTGAGCTTATAGGGGGAAGCCAGCGTGAGGAACGACTTGATTTGCTCATAAAACGTATGGAGGAGCTTAATCTTGACACTGAGGAATATGACTGGTACCTTGATTTGCGGCGTTACGGCGGCGCCAAACACGCAGGCTTTGGACTCGGCTTTGAACGTTTGATTATGTATGCAACGGGAATTAAGAATATCAGGGATGTTATCCCATTTCCGAGAACAACAGGCTCAATCTATTAAGTTCATTACAGCAAAATATATGAATAAATATAAAATAAAATGCAAGACTTTTTTAAAAGACTTGCATTTTGCTTTGAAATGTTATATTATAATATGTGGTGCATTTAAAATTGTATTTGTTAGAAATACAATTGTTTGTCCTATGCGTATATTATTACAAATACTGCTCTGATGAATTGTACATTTTTCAGGCATTTCATTCGGTAAGAATTACCGCCCAACAGTGGATGAAATTGGACATAACCCCTTTTATCGGTAAATCATTATTGAAAAATAACAGATTGAAAGGAAGAAATTTTTATGCTGCTTACAGAAATGAACAAGCAACAGCTTGAGGAATTCAAGGCTGAATGCGAAAAGGCTTATGAGGAATTCAAGGCAAAAAATCTTAAGCTTAATATGGCAAGGGGAAAGCCGGGGGCTGACCAGCTTGATATTACAATGCCTATGCTTGATGTCCTTAACAGCAAATCCGACCTCACCTGTGAAGATGGCACGGATGCAAGAAATTACGGCGGTCTTACGGGCATTCCCGAGGCAAAAAGGCTTTTTGCCGATATGCTCGGTGTTTCCGAGGAGGAAATTATTGTTGGTGGAAATGCGAGCCTTGCCCTTATGTATGACTCCGTTGCCCGTGCAATGACACACGGCGTTGTAGGAAGTGAAAAGCCTTGGTGCAAGCTTGATAAGGTAAAGTTTCTCTGCCCTGCACCGGGATATGACCGTCACTTCGGAATATGCGAGAATTTCGGCATTGAAATGATAACAATTCCCATGCTCCCCACGGGTCCCGATATGGATATGATTGAAAAGCTTGTTTCGGAGGATGACTCGATCAAGGGCATTTGGTGCGTTCCGATGTACTCTAACCCTGACGGAATAACCTATTCCGATGAAACGGTAAAGCGTTTTGCCAATCTTTCGCCCAAAGCTTCGGATTTCCGTATTTTCTGGGATAACGCCTATTGCGTTCACCACCTAACAAACACGCCCGATACGCTTCTTAACATTTTTGACGAATGCAGGAAAACGGGCAAGGAGGATATGGTATTCGAGTTTGCTTCAACTTCAAAAATTTCTTTCCCGGGTGCGGGAGTTGCGGTAATGGCGGCTTCAAGGGCAAATATTGCACAGATTGAAAAAATCCTTGGTATGCAGTACATTAGCTATGATAAGATAAATCAATTACGTCATGTGAGATATTTCAAGAACATGGATGGAATCAAGGCAAAAATGGAGGAGCACAAGGCCATTATCGCTCCTAAATTTAAGCTTGTTCTTGACACCCTTGATGAAGAGATAAAGCCACTCGGAATTCTTGATTGGCACAAACCGAACGGCGGATATTTTATCTCTGTAAACACTCTTAACGGCTGCGCCAAAAGAGTTGTTTCGCTTTGCAAGGAGGCAGGAGTCGTCCTCACGGGTGCGGGCGCAACATTTCCATACAAGAAGGATCCCGATGACAAAAACATTAGAATTGCGCCTACCTACCCTCCTCTTGATGAGTTGGAAACAGCAATTAAACTTTTCTGCCTTTGCGTTAAGCTTGCAAGTGCGGAAAAGCTTCTTACAGAATAATATTTAACGCAAAAAGCAACGCTTCCGACCTAAATAATCGGAAGCGTTTTGTTTTATTATTCAAGACTTTGTACTGTGGGAGCAAGCTCCGCAGCAGCTGCAATCACCGCTGCATGAGCCTTTACCCGATTTTTTATCCTTTGCCATTTTAATAATCACGGCGGCAACAACCGCTGCAACCATAACGGCGACAATAATTGTTCCTATGTTGTTATACAAAAACTCGAGCATTTTAACCTCCCATTATTTAACCTTTACAGCGGAGGTAAGTTTGTTGCTCTCCTTATAAGGCTTCGCAAGCATATATACAATGAAAGCAAGTACAAGTACAGCAAAAATAAGTCCGACAGGGTTTACCGCACCTGTAAAGAGAAGTCCGAACTGATAGATTATAAGTGCAATCGCATAGGCAAACAGGCACTGATAGCCGATAGCAAACCAAGTCCACTTTGCGCTGTTCATTTCACGTCTGATTGCACCGATTGCGGCAAAGCATGGCGCACAAAGAAGGTTGAACACGAGGAGTGAATAAGCGGCAAGCTTCGTAAGTCCTTCAAAATCAAGTACACCGAACACACCAACTACCTCTTCCTTTGCTACAAGTCCCATAATTGTTGCGATTGTTGCTCTTGTGTCGTTAAATCCGAGCGGTGCAAATATCCACTTAACAGCGTTGCCTATTACTCCGAGAACACTATCCTCAAGCTCCATATCGGCACTGAATCCGAATGAGCCGTCAACCGTTCCGAAGCATGAGCCTGCCCAAATAATAATTGATGAAAGAAGAATAATTGTGCCTGCTTTTTTAATAAAGGACCATCCTCTTTCCCATGTCGAACGGAGGACATTTCCTACAGTAGGCAGATGATATGCAGGAAGCTCCATTACGAAGGGAGCAGGATCTCCCGCAAACATTTTTGTCTTTTTAAGCATAATACCTGAGATAACGATTGCTGCGATACCGATAAAATATGCGCTCGGAGCTACCCACCATGCGCCGCCGAAAAGCGCTGTTGCTATAAGTGCAATGATTGGGAGCTTTGCCCCGCAGGGTATAAATGTTGTTGTCATAATAGTCATACGGCGGTCACGTTCGTTCTCAATTGTTCTGGATGCCATTATTCCCGGAACTCCGCATCCCGAACCGATAAGCATTGGAATAAAGGATTTTCCCGAAAGCCCAAATTTACGGAAAATTCTGTCCATTACAAACGCAATACGAGCCATATATCCGCAGGATTCGAGGAACGCAAGGAAAATAAACAGCACAAGCATCTGAGGCACAAATCCGAGAACTGCACCTACGCCGCCTACAATACCGTCAAGAATAAGTCCCTTGAGCCATTCCGCACAGTTAATTGCATCAAGTCCACTTTCAACAAGAACGGGAATACCCGGAACCCATACACCATAATCAGCAGGATCCGGCGCATCAGCCATCGCTTCATCCACAGTATCGGCAAGGTCAACTCCAACCTCCGCCATAGCATCGGCATATGAACCAAACGCTTCGTCAAACGCACCGTAATCACAATCCTCGGCAGCGGCAAGAACCTCATCCGCACCCGTTGCGCCGTTATCAACAGCCGTTTGAATCAGGGCGATAAAATCATCAGTAAAGAGATTTTCCGCAGCATACTCATTTGTCGCTTCCTCAGCGGCTGATGTTCCTATTCCGAAGAGATGCCAACCATCTCCGAAAACACCGTCATTTGCCCAATCCGTAAAAATCGTACCTACAGATGTTACGGAAACATAATAAACGATAATCATAACAACAGCAAAAATCGGGAGCGCAAGCCAGCGGTTGGTTACCACTCTGTCGATTTTATCTGAAATTGAAAGTCCGCCTTTGTTTTTCTTTTTAAGGCAGCCCTTTATAACTGATGCTATGTAAATATAACGTTCATTTGTAATAATGCTCTCGGAGTCGTCGTCCATTTCCTTTTCGGCAGCCTTAATGTCGCCATCGATATGAGTCTTAACATCATCGGGCAGCTGCATCATCTCCTGAACCTTTTCGTCACGCTCAAAAAGCTTAATTGCATACCATCTTTGCTGTTCCTCAGGAATATCGTGGAGAAAAGCCTCTTCTATATGTGCGACAGCGTGTTCAACGCAGCCGCAGAATTTATGCTGAGGGATTGTTTTTTCTCCTGACTTAGCAAGTGCCACAGCGGCATTTGCAGCATCATTTATACCTGTACCTTTAAGGGCGGAAATTTCTACGATTTTGCAGCCAAGCTCCTCAGAAAGCTGCTTAGAATCTATTTTATCTCCGTTTTTCTCAACAACATCCATCATATTGATTGCACAAACAACAGGAATTCCAAGCTCAACAAGCTGGGTTGTGAGGTAAAGATTTCGTTCGAGATTTGTTCCATCAATAATATTGAGTATAACATCGGGACGTTCGCCGATAAGGTAATTTCTTGCAACAACTTCTTCAAGGGTATAAGGCGAAAGCGAATATATGCCCGGAAGGTCGGTTATAATAACGTCCTTATTTCCCTTGAGCCTGCCTTCCTTTTTTTCAACAGTTACGCCGGGCCAGTTGCCAACGAACTGGTTTGAACCCGTAAGCGCATTAAAGAGCGTAGTTTTTCCGCAATTAGGGTTACCTGCAAGTGCTATTCTTATTTCCATATAAATTTCCTTTCAAGCGTTAGCATAAACTAACCTAAGATTAAAATTTTTAGCCGCCCTAAAGCAGCCGCAGCCCGATTACTCAAATTGCAAAACAGCAATTCAGTTGGTTTCAATCATTTCCGCATCGGACTTACGAAGCGAAAGCTCATATCCCCTGACGGTAACTTCAATCGGATCACCGAGGGGAGCAACCTTGCGGACAAAAACCTCCGTTCCCTTTGTAATGCCCATATCCATGATTCTGCGCTTTACAGCGCCCTCCCCGTTAAGCTTTTTCACTGTAACGGTATCGCCTATTTTGGCATCTTTTAACGTAGCCATATTCCCTACCTCCATAAATGGGATAAATCCCAAAATCAAACCATAATTTTCGCTGCCATTTCCTTTGAAACGGCAACCCTTGATTCTTTGACGTTCACAATAACATTTCCGCTTATTTTACTTATAACGGTAACTGTGCCGCCTGCGACAAAGCCTAGATTTTCAAGGAACTTCCGAACGTCAGGGCTTCCTCCCACTTTTTTTATAATATTTTCCTCTCCGGGATCAACCAAAGTTAAGGGCATCATAAAATCCTCCCAAAAACGTCCTTTAGTCAGCATCAGCTAACTGCATTCTCAAAAAGTTGGTTAGCTCTCACTAACCAACTATTATATTATCCCAAAAACAAAATCTTGTCAAGAGCTTTTGGGTATTTTCTCCGATGATGACGAAACTTTTGTGTAAATTATCTATTGCTAACTGTTAGATACGGCTAACTTATAGTAATTTTAACAGGAAAAATATGCTATTACAATGCAAAAGACCTGCGCCGTCTGATTATATGGCGCAGATCTTCTTGCTTTTGGGGGATTATGTGAATTTTGTGGCAAGCATTATTGAGTGAGCTTTTCGCCTAAAGCTTTACAGTCGGCAAGGTCGCCGTCTGACGGTGTATCGGCAATGTCAAGTCCCTTTCCTCCAACAATTACAGCGCCGTCGGCGGTTACTCGGCTTTCCCATTCCCTCATCCATTCTCCGCCGCCCCAGCCATATGAGCCGAAAAGGGCAACAGCTTTCCCGCTGAGAGAGCCTTCAACAGATGCAAAAAAAGGTTCAAATTCGTCCTCTTCAAGAACCTCCGCACCCATTGCGGGGCAGCCGAAAGCTATTCTATCATAGTCGGCAACATTTCCGTTAAACTCGGACACACTAAAAAGCTCGGCATTTGCGCCCTCGGCAACTGCTTTCGCCATCATTTCGGTATTGCCTGTACCGCTCCAGTAAATTACTGCTGTTTTCATTATAACAAAACCTCCTTACGAAATTTTAAGGCATCGGTAAATATCCGCTCCTTCATTCAACTTATCGCACAGATATTCTCTGCACTTATCGTAGCTTATAAACATACGTCTTGCATATTCTTCGCTTCCGTAAACCTTCCAACAGCCGCAAAGCTTGTAATTCTTACCCTTGTTTTCAATGAATCCCAGAACGTCTTCAATGGGATATCCGAGGAAAAGTCCTATTTCATGCGGAAAATCGCTCCGACACGCTGTTCTTTCCGCAAGAATATTAAGATACTCGTCAACGCTTTTTTGACTTCCATAGCCGTATCTTTCAAGCAGTGCACTTGTTTCGGCAGAGGTCAGTCTATCAGACAGAAGACTTTCATTGTAAAGAAACATCAGCGCTCTTTTTTTGCAGCTGCAAAGGATACGCATCTTCAATCCCCTATCCCCCACCCTGCGGTTAAATTCCTCTGCGCAGGCTTCGACGTTAAATTCATTGCAGTCAAGTGATACAAGGCTTGCGCATTTCAGTCCAAGCAGAGCAGGAGCTGTATGAACCGCAAGCTTACGCTCAAAACGTTTGCTTTCATCATAAGACATTATGTTTACCTCCGTTTAATTAGCATATGCTAACTGATTAAATAATATCACATTTTAAACTCCATTGTCAAGAGTTTTTTTACATATTACAAAAAAATATTTTTTCCTAAAGATGCGCTGTGTATTCATTGCAATAAAAATCTTGACATAAACTGCAAGTTATGATATATTTATTTGTAGAAAATTTTATGAAGAAGAGGTAATCTTATGGATTTTTCAAAGCTTAATTTCGGTATTGACGGCGACAGCATTACTGCGGGCGAACAATGGTCATGGCACGTTTACAAGAACCTGGGATTGGCATCGCACCATAATGTTGCGGTCGGAAGCTCCGTGTGGTATAAAAGAACAATAACCTGCTCCGCAGGTTCGGTTACAACACAGGATTATAATGATCCAAATTTTGCGGGAATAAGCGATGGCTGGGAACCGACCGAGGATTTGAATGAGCTTCAGAAGCGTGCAAACAACTGTGCCGTTGTACATATACAGCGTTTTATATCCGAGGTAAAGAACGGAGAAGCTCCCATTCCCGATATTTTTGCGTTCGCTATGGGAACAAATGACGACATAAGCTGTCTCGGTGATGCCGAAACAGCGCTTATGGGCAAATCGCTTGATAAAAATGAGAATATCAACCTTTTCACTGAAGCAGGGGCAATGCGTTGGTGCATTCAACGAATAATGGAGGAATATCCCCTTGCAAGAGTGTTTGTTCTTACACCAATCCAAACCGCCACTCCGCAGCACAATGCCAAGATTGAGAAGCAAATTTCGGCTGTTATGCTTAAAATTGCAGGACAAATGGGAGCGCAGGTTATCGACTGTTTCCACAATTGTGGAATTTGTGAGAAATTTGAGGTAATCGGCGGAACCGGAAAATATCTTCGTGACGGGCTTCACCCCGATGTTCCCGGGCAGACCCTTGAGGGAGCATATGCAACAAAGGAAATAAGGAACAATATGTTCTGATTATCTTATCCCAACCCGAAATTAAACAATATATTCTTTACAAAACAACCCCCAAAAGCCGAACTTTATTTCCGACCTTTGGGGGTTAAATTTATACCTTCTGAATCTTAGCAAAATTAGCCATAACCTTTTTTGTGCCAACCTTTTCAAAGGCTATTTCAAGCATTGCATCGTTGGACATCTTTTTAACGGAGAGAACTGTTCCCTCACCGAAAATATTATGCTTTACACGTTCGCCAACCTCAAATTCGGCGGTATAACTTCTTTTTGATTGTTCTATTTTCATATTTACAAGCTGGCTTTGAAGGGTATAGGATTTTGAGGTATTCTGTATAATGCCCTCATCCGATTCCCTGAAGGTTTTAACGGTGCTGTCAATTTTGTCTATATACTCAGCGGGAATTTCCTTTACAAAGCGTGAAACTATATTGCGGTTCGTTGAACCGAACAGCATTCTCTGTTGGGTATGCGTTATATACAGCCTTTTCTTGGCTCTTGTAATCGCAACGTAAGCAAGGCGCCGTTCTTCCTCTATATTTTCGAGGGAATCCATGCTCCTTGTTCCCGGAAAAATTCCGTCCTCCATACCGACAATGAATACATTCCCAAACTCCAATCCCTTTGCGGAATGGATTGTCATCATATTGACCGCATCTGCGCTCGCATCCATTTTATCAATATCGGTAAAAAGAGAAATTTCTTCAAGGAATTCCGAAAGGCTGTACTCCTCCCCCTCGGATTTGCCGTTCATATATTCCGTCATTGTGGATTTAAGCTCGTTTATATTCTCCATTCTCGCCTCGCCCTCATCGCCAAGGCTTTCCATATAAGCGGCATACCCTGTTTTTTCAAGAAGCTTATCAAGGAGCTCATCAAGTGGGAGGGTTTCCGAAAGCTCCTTTAATTCGATAAACATATCCGCCGTTTTTGAAAGGGCTGCAGATTTTTTCGATAGCATAGGGTAACTGTCAACAGTTCTCATTATCTCTATTGGGGAAATATTGAGGTCGATGGACATCTGCTCAATCATTGAAACGGTTGTATCGCCGATTCCCCTCTTAGGCTCATTAATAATCCTCTTAAAGCGAAGCATATCCCTATCATTATTAAGAACAGAGAGATACGCTATCATATCCTTTACTTCTTTTCTGTCATAAAAGCGCTGACCTCCGATAACACGGTAAGGGATTCCGCTTGAAGTAAAGGCGCGTTCAAGGCTGTTCGACTGCGCATTCATTCTGTAAAGAACGGCATAGTCTTTGTAATTCTCACCGTTTTTTATCCCATCAAGTATTGTTTCGGCAACATAATGCGATTCAGAGGATTCATCGAACGCCTTATACAGCGTTATTTTTTCTCCGTCGCCCGAATCTGTCCAAAGTCTTTTTTCGTTTCTCGCCGTATTATTTGCAACAACAGCGTTTGCGGCATTGAGTATATTCTGTGTAGAACGATAATTCTGCTCCAATCTTATTACGGTTGCAGGTTCAAACTGTTTTTCAAAGTTAAGGATATTTTCAATTGTAGCTCCCCTGAATTTGTAAATGGACTGATCGTCATCGCCCACAACGCAGATGTTTCTGTATCTTTGCGAAAGGAGCGTTACAAATCTGAGCTGAGCATAGTTTGTATCCTGATACTCGTCAACCATAATGTATCTGTAACGGTTGCTGTAATGGTCAAGAACATCGGGATCTTGCTCAAAAAGGCGGACGGTAAGGCTTATTATATCGTCAAAATCAACGGCATTTGCCGCTCTGAGACGATTTTGGTAGCTCCTATAAAGTTTTGAAATTCCGGACTTACGGTAATCTCCCGCCGCACTTTCTTCATAAACCTCGGGGGTAATGAGATTATCCTTTGCATGAGATATTTCCGCAAGAACCGACTTCGGCGGGAACATTTTATCGGACATATCCAATGAATCGTAACAGGATTTCAGCAAACGCCGGCTGTCATCGCTGTCATATATGGTAAAATCATGACTGTATCCCATATTAAGCTTATCAATTTCCCGTCTTAGAATTCTGACGCAGACCGAATGGAACGTTGCGGCGGTTATTTCCTCTCCTCGCTCGCCAAGCATTGAATTAAGCCTTTCTTTAAGCTCGTTTGCGGCTTTATTCGTAAATGTTATAGCCATAATCTTCCAAGGTTCGATTGTTTTATCTGAAATTATATCCTTGAGCCTTGAAACGGAAAAATCATCCTTTTCGCCATTATAGCCATTGAGAAAGTTTATATCCTCCTCCGATATATTTGCGGGGCATATATCCTCCTCATAGGCATTTCCGAAGTTAATCATATTAGCAATACGATTAACAATAACCGTTGTTTTTCCGCTTCCGGCCCCTGCAAGGATAAGAACCGGTCCATTTACCCTAAACACTGCTTCCTTCTGCATATCATTAAGCCCCGAAAAATACTTCTCCATTGCATATTTTTTTGCGGATAAAAACTCCTGATTGCTTTTCATAAAAACCTCCATTTAAACCAACGGCATACTGTAATTTATTGTTTAAACTGCCGTTGGACAAATGGCATATCCATGCTGCGGCACAGCTACGCCATGGCATAACCCTCATCAATTATGCCGAAAAGCACACCCTCCGTGCTTTCTTCCAACACACAAAATTTTACTACCAAAACATTATAGCACAATTTTTACACAAACAAAAGAGTTTTTTTTACTTTTAACACTTTTATAATAAATATCTGCAATTTTGAATAGTTTTAATTTATTCAGGCAAAATAAATTTAAAACATTTCAAAAGGAGAGCTTTTATGCAGCAGAAAAGAGAGCAGTGGTCATCTAAAATAGGCTTTATTATGGCTGCGGCGGGTTCCGCTATCGGTTTAGGCAATCTATGGAAATTTCCCTATATAGTCGGAACAAACGGCGGTGCGGTTTTTCTTATTATATATATAATTTTCCTTATTCTTTTGGGCATTCCGATACTGCTTGCGGAAATGGCGATAGGACGTTCTGCAGGAAAAAATGCCGTTGATTCCTGCAAAACGATAAACCCAAAATTCGGCTTTGTCGGCGGAATAGGAATTTTGGGGGCGTTCCTCGTCCTTTCGGGATATGGGGTTGTGGGCGGCTGGGTTATAAAATACATTTTCAAGAGCTTTTCCTACGATAATTTTACCTCCGACTTTTTTAACGAATACATTTCAAAACCATTTGAACCTGTGATTTGGACATTTATTTTTATGGCACTCAATGTTTTAATTGTAACCGGCGGTGTATCAAAAGGGATCGAACGAGTTAGTACGGTACTTCTTCCGTTACTTCTTATTTTTCTTTTTGGGTTAATGATATATTCCGTGACTCTTCCGGGGGCTGTCGATGGTATAAAATACTTTCTCGTTCCCGATTTCAGCGGGATAAACTCCTTCTCCGATATATCAAAAATCGCCATAAATGCCATGGGACAAGTATTTTTCTCTCTTTCGCTCGGGATGGGGACGCTTATAACCTACGGCAGCTATCTTCCAAAGAAATCAGACCTTGTTTCAAACACGATAATGGTTGTAACCCTTGACACGGCGATTGCAATAATTTCCGGCTTCACAATTATTCCGGCGGTATTTTCCTTCGGGCTTGAGGTTACGGGGGGACCGGGACTTATTTTTCAAACACTCCCCGCTGTTTTCATGAACATAAAGGGAGGCAGCTTTATTTCGGCGATATTTTTTACGCTTGTACTGTTTGCGGCGATAACCTCGGCAATTTCACTGCTCGAGGTAATTGTATCATGGTTTTCGGACAAAACGGGATTATCGCGGACTATTTCATCGGTGATTGCAGGCGGGGCTGCATTTCTTATCGGTATAGCCGCATCTCTTTCCTTTGGAACACTTTCGGGGATAAAAATTCTAGGCATGAACATCTTCGATTTCTTGAATCATGCCGCCGATAAAGTTGTTATGCCTATAGGCGGCTTCCTTATGTGCATACTTGTTGGATATATATGGGGAATAAAACCCGCCTCAGATGAAATATCCAACGGCGGAAGTTTACGTTTCAGACTTAAACCGCTTTTTGCCGCGGCAATGAAATTTATAGCGCCTGTTCTAATTATAATCATCTTTATTTCATCACTTTTCTAAGTCAAAACCGCTCCAAGCTTTATAATCTAAGCTTGGAAGCGGTCATATTTTACCTAATTTACACATTAGCACGTTTTATTTGTGAAAAATGCACAAAAGATTGAGATTTTATTTTCAGGGGGAATTGCAAATCTTTATAGACAACTTGGCGTAAATGTTGTATAATATAAACATAAATTGGCTTGAAGATAATCATTTTTAGGCAATTTAGTCAAAGAAACGAGGTTTTTCCAATGAACGAACAGGAAATCAAAGATCAGATGTGTGACGTCTGTCATAAAATGTGGCAGCTTGGCTGGGTTGCCGCAAATGACGGGAATGTTTCGGTCAAGCTTGACGACGATACATATCTTGCCACTCCAACGGGAATAAGCAAAAGCTTTATTACTCCCGAAAAAATCGTAAAAATCAACGGCAGCGGCGAGGTTCTTGAAGCAAACGGAGATTACCGTCCATCCTCCGAGATAAAGATGCATTTACGCTGCTATCATGAACGGCCCGATGTAGGAGGAGTTGTTCACGCTCACCCCCCCACAGCGACAGGCTATGCCGTTGCAAACAAGGCTTTGGACGGATACACTATGATTGAGGCTGTTATTGCTGTCGGAAGCGTTCCCGTTACGCCATATGGCACTCCCTCAACCTATGAAGTACCCGATGCAATTGCGCCGTACCTCAAGGAGCATGACGTTATGCTTCTGCAGAATCACGGTGCGCTTACGGTAGGCGCAGACCTGCTCACGGCGTATTACCGTATGGAAACGCTTGAGCTTTTCGCCAAAATTTCGCTTACGGCTCATCTTCTCGGCGGTGAACGTGAAATTTCCCGCGAAAACATTGACAGGCTTTGCTCAATGCGTGAAAATTACAAGGTTACGGGCAAGCACCCGGGATACAAGAAGTATCCTTACGGAAATGAATAATAAACAGATTCGGGAAGCGGTACAAGCATTGACTCAACCCCGACTTTCCGAATTTGTATAAGAAAAGGAGTTTTTATTATGTCAAACAGATTCATTCTTAACGAAACATCCTATCACGGTGCAGGCGCTATCGCTGCCATTGCAGACGAAGTAAAGGGCAGGGGCTTTAAAAAGGCTCTTGTATGCTCCGACCCGGATCTTATCAAGTTTGGTGTAACAAAAAAGGTTACCGATGTTCTTGATGGGGCAGGTCTTGCTTACACTCTTTACTCCGAAATTAAGCCCAATCCTACAATTGAAAACGTTCAGTCTGGCGTTGCCGCTTTTAAAGCTGCACAGGCTGATTATCTTATCGCAATAGGCGGCGGTTCTTCGATGGACACCGCAAAAGCTATAGGAATTATTATTGCAAACCCCGAATTTGCGGATGTCAGAAGCCTTGAAGGGGTTGCAGACACAAAGAACAAGAGTGTTCCTATTCTTGCTGTTCCCACCACAGCAGGAACAGCCGCTGAGGTTACAATCAACTATGTTATAACCGATGCTGAAAAGAACCGTAAAATGGTTTGCGTTGACCCGCACGACATCCCTGTTGTTGCCTTTGTTGACCCCGAAATGATGGCTTCAATGCCCAAGGGTCTTACCGCCGCAACCGGCATGGATGCCCTCACCCACGCCATAGAGGGTTACATTACCAAGGGCGCATGGGAGCTTTCCGATATGTTCCACCTCAAGGCTATCGAAATTATTTCAAGAAGCCTTAGAGCCGCTGTTGCAAATACTCCCGAGGGAAGAACCGACATGGCTCTCGGTCAATATGTGGCAGGAATGGGATTCTCAAATGTAGGTCTTGGAATTGTTCATTCAATGGCTCACCCCCTCGGTGCGCTTTATGATACTCCGCATGGTGTTGCAAACGCTATCATTCTTCCTACGGTTATGGAGTACAACGCTCCCGCAACAGGCGAAAAATATCGTGAAATCGCAAGAGCTATGGGCGTTAAGGGCGTTGACGAAATGTCACAGGAGGAATACCGCAAGGCTGCTATCGATGCCGTAAAACAGCTTTCAACAGATGTTGGAATTCCTGCCAATCTCAAGGATATAGTAAAAACCGAGGATATTCCTTTCCTTGCTCAATCCGCTTATGATGATGCTTGTCGCCCCGGAAATCCGAGAGATACTTCCGTTGAGGAAATCACTGAGCTTTACAAATCTCTTCTTTAATTTTTCATACCAATAAAAAAAACGCAATCCGAACGTTCAATCAAAGCCTTATTGCATAGCAATTTTATGAAGATGTTCCCAAACTGCAAGCTAAGCTTGCAAGGGAGATCGGCGGCGGTTATATCTGCGTTCGGATTGTGTATTATTGTTTAGTGAGGCGCTTTTTATGAATGAAACAATAAAAACTCTTATGTCACGCAGAAGTGTGCGTTCGTTTAAGTCTGACACTGTTCCCGATGAAATCATAAAGGAAATAACCTTGGCGGGAGAATATGCTCCCTCCGGGATGGGTAAGCAATCCACCGTTATGGTAGTTGTAAAGGATAAGGAAACCATCAAGACTCTTTCACGCATTAATGCGGAGGTTATGGGTGCGAACAGGGATCCTTTTTACGGTGCGCCCGCTGTTATAATAGTATTTGCGGACAGTACTGTACGAACATACGTTGAGGACGGAAGCCTTGTTATGGGTAATCTACTTAACGCAGCCTCATCGCTTGGTGTTGACTCCTGCTGGATACACAGGGCAAGAGAAACATTCCAAACCGACGAGGGCAAGGCTCTTATGGAGAAATGGGGTCTTGATGAAAAATATGTCGGAATAGGCAACTGCATTTTGGGCTATGCGGATGGTGAAAAGCCACAACCTGCCGCAAGAAAAGAAGGATTTGTAATTTACGGATGAAAGAAATTTACCGTAAGCGAATTTGATAATGCGCTTATAAGTTCGAAATGCAATCCCATAATTTCGGGATAGGACTGTTGATACGCTCCGCTGTACAATCCGCAAAGGCGATGCTATGATATGACACACGTTTGCGAAAATACATCTGCCGCCTTGAAATACGCAGAGAAAGAGGATACGTTACCTGCACGGTGTCGGGCAGATTTCTTTGGAGAAACGTTACCGCAGACGGCAACGGAGATCGGCATGAACACTGCAGAGCAGAAACGAAAAAAAACTTAAAATTATACGAAAGGAGATTAGTCGGCTATGCTAAAAAATATTCCCAAGGTACTCTCCCCTGAGCTTGTTAAAACACTTATGGAAATGGGACACGGCGATGAGATAGTCCTTGCCGACGGCAACTTTCCCTCCGAAACAATAGGACAGCGTGTTATACGCTGTGACGGTCACGGTGTAACCGAGCTGCTTGATGCCGTTATGCAGCTTTTCCCACTCGATACATACACCGAAAAGCCCGTTATGCTTATGGAAGTAGTCAAGGGCGACCCTGTTGTTCCGACAATATGGGAAGATTACAAATCTGTCATAAACAAATATGAGCCTGAAAACTGCAAAATCGAGATGATTGAGCGCTTTGCTTTCTATGAACGCGCCAAGACCGCTTATGCTGTAGTTGCAACGGGAGAAGAAGCCATTTATGCGAACATTATATTGAAAAAAGGCGTAGTAAAATAACGGAGATAAGCTATGGAAAAAAGAGTTCTGGCTTTCGACTTCGGTGCGTCAAGCGGACGTGCCATTCTCGGCATTTTTGACGGCGAAACAATTCGCCTTGAAGAAATACACCGTTTTGAAAACACTCCCGTTAAAATGTGCGGGACACTTTACTGGGATCTGCCTCGACTTTTTCATGAGGTTAAGCATGGTCTTATAAAAGCAGAAAAGAGCGGCGGTTTTGAGAGCCTTGCCATTGACACATGGGGCGTGGATTTCGGATTGATAGGAAGGGACGGACACCTGCTTGAGCTGCCCGTAAATTACCGTGACTCCCGCACAATCGGTATGCTTGAAGAGGCATTCAAACGGATTGATAAAGAACAATTCTACAATGCCACAGGCAACCAATTTATGGAGATTAACACGGCTTTTCAGCTCCTTTCCCTCAAAATGCATCGGCCCGACCTACTGGACAATGCAGAAACGCTTCTTCTTATGCCCGACCTATTCGACTATCTGCTTACCGAAAAAAAGCGTGCGGACCTTTCAATTGCTTCAACAACCC
Organism: Oscillospiraceae bacterium; assembly: GCA_021199335.1. Taxonomy (GTDB): domain Bacteria; phylum Bacillota; class Clostridia; order Oscillospirales; family Ruminococcaceae; genus UMGS363. The sequence goes on from JAJQIG010000018.1 coordinate 72,469, forward strand.
AAATGTTCAACCCCATGAAACGAAATTGGTCGGAGGAGGTTCTTCATGCCCTCGGACTGCCAAAGAATATTCTTCCCGAGATTACTATGCCCGCATCGGTGCTTGGCACAATTTCGGAAGAGATATGTAACGAGCTTGATATTAACCCCGCAAAGGTAATATCCGTCTGCGGGCATGACACACAATGCGCTGCGGCTGCCGCTCCCACAGAGGTGGACGATTTCATCTTTATTTCCTGCGGAACATGGTCGCTTTTCGGGACGGAAACAGACAAACCAATTATAAATGAAAAATCCGCCGCTTTCAACATAACAAACGAAATGGGTTATGGCGGAAAGATTACATTTCTAAAAAATATTATCGGCTTATGGCTTATCCAGGAATCACGCAGACAATTTAGGCGTGAAGGCAACGATTATTCCTTCGCCGACCTTGAAAAAATGGCTTTGGAATGTGAACCGTTCAGGTGCTTTATTGACCCGGATGCTCCAGAATTTGTTCCTATCGGAAACATTCCCGAAAGGGTTCGCGAATACTGCCGCAAAACAAATCAATATGTTCCCGAATCGGTTGGGGAGGTTATGCGGTGCATTTACGAGAGCCTAGCGCTGAAATATCGCATTTCATTTGATGAGATAAAGGAATGCACGGGCAAAAGCTATGGCAAAATTCATCTTGTCGGCGGCGGAGCAAAGGACGGAATGCTGTGCCGTATGACTGCGAACGCCTGCAATTGCGAGGTTATTGCGGGACCCATTGAAGCGACAGCTTACGGAAACATTGCCCTGCAGCTCATTGCCGATGAAGCAATTCCCGACATAAAAACCGCACGAAGTATTATTGCAAAATCGGACTGCGTTAAGCATTACTCCCCTGAAACAACAGAGGAATGGGAGGATGCATATAAGAAATATCTTTCGGTCATCAATAAGGCTGCTGATTGAGTGGCAGACGAGGCATTAGCACTTAAAAATAAATATATTGCAAAAGGAGAAATTTTTATGTACCCAAGAATAGGAATTCGCCCAATTATTGACGGACGCCAATTCGGAATAAGAGAATCCCTCGAGGTTCAGACTATGAATATGGCCAATTCCGCAAAGAAGCTTATCGAAGAAAACTGCCGTTATCCCGACGGAACACCTGTCGAGTGCGTTATTGTACCATTCACAATCGGAGGCGGCGCAGAGGCTGCCGAAGCCGAGGAATTTTTCTCCGATAAAAACGTATGTGCGACGCTTTCGGTAACCCCATGTTGGTGCTATGTTACCGAAACTATTGACCTTAACCCCTCGACAATCAAAGCAGTTTGGGGCTTTAACGGCACAGAACGCCCGGGTGCGGTTTACCTTGCGGCTGCAATGTCCGCTCATGCACAAAGAGGATTGCCTGCATTTTCCATATATGGTCATAATGTTCAGGATGCGGATGATACCTCTATACCCGACGATGTATCGGAAAAAATTCTCCGCTTTGCAAGATGCGCCGTTGCAGTTGGTTGGATGAGAACCAAGGCATATGTTAACATTGGCGGAGTTGCTATGGGTATTGCGGGTTCATACTGCGATGCCGCATTTATGCAGAATTATTTGGGTCTTCGCCCCGAATGGGTTGATATGACGGAAATTCTTCGCCGCATTCACCTCGAGATTTACGACCATGAGGAGTACACGAAGGCACTTGCTTGGACTAAGGCTCACTGCCCCGAGGGTATGGATGTCAACACCGAGATAAATCCGGGCAACAAAAAGGTTATGTCCAAAGAAGAACAGTGGGAATTTACCGTAAAGATGACGCTTATTATTCGTGATATTATGCTGGGCAATGAAAAACTTCGTGAAATGGGCTGGAAAGAGGAGGCTAACGGAAGAAATGCCGTTATGGGAGGTTTCCAGGGTCAGCGTCAGTGGACGGACTGGCTTCCAAATGCCGATTTCTGCGAATCAATACTTAACACAACCTTTGACTGGAACGGAAAGAAACAGCCACTCACATTTGCAACGGAAAATGACGGTCTTAACGGAACAGCAATGCTTCTCGGCACGCTTGTTTCGGGCACTGCTTCCGTTTTTGCGGATGTCAGAACATACTGGAGTCCCGAAGCGGTTGAGCGTGTAACAGGAATCAAACCGACAGGCAAGGCTTCAAACGGCTTTATTCACCTTATAAACTCCGGCGCCGCCGCTCTTGACGGAACAGGTATGGCGCAGGATGAAAACGGAAATCATCTTATGAAAAAATGGTGGGATATGACCGACAAGGATATTGATGCTATTCTCGGGAAGGTTGATTGGTGCCCCGCAAACCTTGGATATTTCAGGGGCGGCGGATTTTCCTCGCACTTCCGCACACAGGCTGAAATGCCCGTTACAATGATCAGAGTTAATATTATTGACGGCGTTGGTCCTGTTCTTCAGCTTGCAGAGGGATATACAGTGGTTCTTCCCGATGAAATACACAAGCCGCTTGACGAACGCACAGACAAAACATGGCCGACAACATGGTTCGTTCCTAATCTTATGCCTGAAAAGACCGCATTCAAGGATGTTTACTCGGTAATGGCAAATTGGGGAGCAAACCACGGAGCTTTTGCTTACGGACATATCGGAAAGGATTTAATTACGCTTGCATCAATGCTCCGCATTCCTGTTGCGATGCATAATGTTCCGAACGATGATATCTACCGTCCACACGCTTGGTCGTCATTCGGCACGGAAAATCTTGAGACAGCAGACTACAATGCCTGCAAGACATATGGTCCTCTTTATTGATAAGTACATTAACGGAAGGGTATCCCCTATCGAGCCATTAACTCAAATAACATTAGAATATCAGTATATGATAATAATAAAGTAATTGCGATAGCAGGAATGGTTGGCGATGTGGGACTAAACTATTACATCAAGAATGTTGTTGTAGGATCGGATTACCAAAAGCGGGAAATAGGCAGACTGCTAATAAACGAATTGTTGGAGTTAGTAAAGTAAAATGTAGTAAGTTACACTGAAATTTTTATTGAACTCTGTGCGTTACCGATAAAGTACCATTCTATGAAAAATTAGGGTTTGGTTTCAACGATTCCAAAAGGCTTAAAATGATGTGTAGAGTAGATTGACCTTAGCTGTTCAAAGCCCTACAAGCCGTCAGAGCGATTCTGACGGCTTTTTCTATTGCAAAAGGTATCCCCCCGACGAAAACAATCCATTCAAACATTGCTGTCAACTTATTCGTTCCGCAAACGTCTTTCACTAAGGATATAAACATATTTTACCATAGCATTGTTGTCTTTATCAGATAGTTTCTTTATAAATCAATCTATTAAATGCCGAATTATATGTAATAACTGCTTGATTAGACAGTAAATTGTGCTTATTTATGAAAAAATAACCCCCGCATGATATGGAGTTTACCATGTCATGCGGGAATTTTTGTCTGTAATATTGCGCCTTAGCTTCAAACATTTTCGCATAAATTCCGCCTGAAATATCGGAGATATGTTCATGAGTTCTGTATTTCTTAACACAGGCATCCACAAAACGGCTATCTTATGGCAAAATTGACAGCTTGAAAGCTATTGGAGATAAAGGTTGCTGTTTTCCCCCGACAAGCTCGTCAAATTGGCGATAAATATCATTACACATTAAAAGAATGGTACGAATACGATCAGCAAAGAGGTTCATCAGTACGGGGAGTATAGCAATGCCGTTTACACATTCTCCTAGATAAGACAACACATTTGCCGCAAAGGCAAGGCGGGCAAAACAACGGACTTGGACGGCAATGTCATAGCCTACGGTGCGTTATCGGAAACGAGCTACGGAGAGCCTGCGGGGCTTTTTGGAATAAATTGCGGACATAATTGCTATCCATTTATCCCCGGCATAAGCACTAGAAGCTACTTTCCCTACTCCCCGAAGGAAAATGACGAGAAATACAGGCAGGTGCAAAAGCAACGCCGCATGGAACGTGACATACGCAAAACAAAGCAGGAATGCATGATGCTTAACGAAACGGGCGACAAGGAGGGCTTTGCGGATGCATCGATACGGCTTAAAGCGAAGCGTGAGCAGTACGCAAGCTACTGCTCACAGGCAGGGCTTACGGCACGCAGCGACCGCACTCAGGTTTATGGGTTTGATAAATCGGTCAGCGCTAAGGCGGTTTGGGCGGAGAGGAAGAATTCTGCGAAGGTGCTTGACAATTCGGGGAATGGTGGTATAATAAAAGAAATTGAAAGTGTTGGTGCAGCTGATATTGAAGTGAGAAAAAAATACATTGAGCAAAATAAACAAATTTCCAAACAAATCGACACAAGTCAACCCCTCGAAGCTCAAGCACGCAAGGCTTGTGAATTAAGAAACGCAAACAAGCAAGCTGCACGTGATGCAATGGAAAATCAAGAATTGAGAAAAGCTCTTGATATTTCTGACCCAATTCGTTCCTTTGATGATATTGTAGAAGATAAGATGAAGCGAAAGGGCTTGACACGTGAAGAGGCTTTCAGTGATATTATAGAAACCTCTTCTAAAACAAGGACGTCTGTTAATAAGAAATTAGGATTGGAGTGATTAAGTTGTATGAATACAATATTTGCACAAATGCCGACAAAACAATTTTCTTAAAACAGTGTAATGCTCTTGAAAAACACATACCGAACTTGAGAAAACGGCAACAGCTGATTGATGTAGATGAATCAATAACACAAATTTATATGTTAGAAGATAAAATAATAACCGTACACAATAGTTATTATATTGGGGCGGTTTATGTACAATCCGATGTGGATTTGTTACCGTATTTTAACAGCGAGGTGCAATAATGGATAGTTTAAAAGCTGTTTATAAAATACTTAAAGTCCTTGAATCAGCGATGGATTACGAAGAATTTGACAGCGATTTAATATCCCCCGAAACGCTTGGCATTACAAAGGAACGCAGAGATAATTTGCTTATCGATATGCAGGAGAAGGGCTATATTAAAGGGCTGAATATAAAAAAATATATACGCGGCGGCGCGGTAATAATTCCGCCGATTAAGCCTGAAATTACTATAGACGGAATCGATTTTCTTCACAATAACAGCACAATGAAAAAAATTGATGATGCATTACAAGGCTTTATAGGCAGTGCTGTCACTGCATTCGGCTCTACATTCAAGGGCTGAATTAACTACATACTTTTAAGTGCGTTTATCCGAAAGGATAAGCGCTTTTTATGTAATATGGCACTTTGCATAAAATCAAGATGATGAATTTGTGCAAAAAATATTCAAAAAGTGATTGACAATACGTTATACGTATGATATAATATAATCACAGTAAGGAAAGCTTACGAGTAACGGGGTAAGACGAGAAAGGAGGAAACAATGAGTGAGATGACTTCTAAAGAATTTGATTTACTGATTTCTTTGATTTTATCAATGCTAAGAAACGGCGAAACAGAAGAAGTAATAAAACTTCTTGAAAACGCAAAAAGCTCCGACAATTAAGTCGGAGCAAGAAACAACAAAGAACGGGCGGACTTACCGCCGCCCCTCTTTGAATTAAATATATCACGTTTTACCCCGTTTGTCAAGAGAAAAGGACGTGATATTATAAGCGAGAACGGTAAAAAAGTCACTCCACAAGAAAAATATGACAAAGCGTATACAAAAACATATGCGATAAAGGTTGTAAAGACAACGGAAAAAGACGTTTTTGATAAGTTAGAAAGTGTGGAGAATAAATCAGGATATATAAAATCACTGATACGCAAAGACATTGGAAGAAAATAAGAAAAAGAACGGCAACGCCGCACCGTAGGAAGTAAAGCGTTACCGTTATTAACGAATCCTGAAAGGATTACAACGATATTATAGCACATCCTTTCAGGAAAGTCAAGAAAGGAAAATTATTATGGAAAACACAATTACAATAGGTCAAAGCAATGTAGAGATTAAGGAATACGGCGGACAGAGGGTTGTAACGCTCAAGGACGTTGACGATGTACATGGCAGACCAAGCGGAACGGCACGAAGGAATTTCTGCCGCAACAAAAAACGCTTTATTGAGGGCGAAGATTACTTCAAAATTTGTGCGAACGAATTTCGTACAGACAAAATTTGTGCGAACGAATTATAATAACACAATTTAATATTGTCAACAAGCGTTTTGTGCAGTCAACTGCACAAAGCGCTTTTTGTATGCCCGAAACGCACTTACGGCTTAAAACTGCGGGCGGAAAGCAGTCGCACTCAACGACTTAAAACGGAGGTAATTATTCATGGAAGAAAATCAAACAACACAGGTTACCGAGGAAACCACTAAGGAAACCGCCGAAGCGGCCGAGGCTGTAAGGTCGGAAACGGCGGCAGAAAAAAAGGCGGACACTAAAAAGCCGCAGGAGGAAAAGGTTATCCCCCAATCGGAGCTTGACGGCATCATTGAAAAGCGGCTAAAGCGTGAGCGAGCTGCGAGTGATGAAAAAATGCAAAAGGCAATGCAGGAAATCAACAGTCTTAAATCCCGAAATATATGCTATCGTATTGGGATAAGAGATGATGCGGTTGATGATGTTATCGTGCTTGCCGAGCGGCTTGTTGACGACAAAACCGACTTAGCGACCGCCATTGCAAGGGTAGCGGAAAAATATCCCGCATTTTCCAAGTCCGCTTCATCGGCGACCACGGGGGTAAGGACGGAAAACACGCAAAGCAAAAATGATGATGCTTTAAGGGCGGCGTTTGGGCTTAAGCCGCACAACAAAAATTAATTTTAAAGGAGATTGATAATTATGGCAAACACAATTGAGTACGCAAAAAAGTACACCAAAATGCTTGATGAGGTTTATCAGACCTCCGCACTCACGGGAGTGCTTGAAAGTGATGCATCAATGTCACGCAACGGCGCAAACGCTAACGAGATAGTTATTCCTAAGATTGACATGGACGGGCTTGCCGATTATGACCGCGCAAGCGGCTATGTTAACGGTGATGTATCTTTCACATGGGAAACAAAGCAGTTTAATTATGAACGAGGCAGAATGTTTGTAGTTGACAACATGGACAATGAGGAAACGCAGAGCCTTGCTTTCGGAAAGCTGGCGGGAGAATTTATCCGCACAAAGGCAGTTCCCGAGCTTGATGCGTTCAGGTTTGCTTATTACGCATCGATTAAAGGTGCAAAGACTTCCGAGGAAACGCTTACAGCGGATAACATTGTAGCGGCAATCAGGACGGCGGTTACAAGCATGGACGAAGCGCAGGTTCCCTCATCGGAACGCTATCTTTTTATCACACCCACGCTTAAGGGAGTGCTTGAGGACATGGACACATACAAATCCAAAGCGGTTTTATCGGCATTCTCGGAGGTTATTGCTGTACCTCAGAGCCGTTTTTACACTGCTATTAACCTTTTGGACGGCACAACCGAGGGAGAAACGGCAGGCGGTTTTAAAAAGGCTGACGGCGGCGCTGACATCAATTTCATGATTATTCACAAGCCCGCAGTTATCCAGTTTACAAAGCACGCATTGCCTAAAATCATATGTGGCGATAGAGGACTCCGTTTATGCAGCTGTTTTTTTATTTAGGAAATATGAAGCAAGTGGTTGATTTTTGGGGAATGTCGTGTCATATATTTTGCAGAAGGGCGTATTTTTTAATCGATGTCAGAAAACAAAGAAAACCGCATAGGTACGTGGGTTAACGTATCTATGCGGTCTGTGATATGGTCGAGGTGACGGGACTCGAACCCACGGCCTCTGCGTCCCGAACGCAGCGCTCTACCAAACTGAGCCACACCTCGAAAATATGCTGTCTATCAACAGCAACATATATTATTATACTACAAAAGCCACCGATTGTAAATAGTTTTTTTTAAAAAAGTGTAAAATATCTGTAATAGAAAAAGATATGGCTGCATATTTTACCGTAATTTTACAAAATAGAATTGGCAAAAAGGACGGAGGGAGCAAAAAGTGAGGGCAAGAATCCCTGCCCTCACGTCCTGAAATCAGGTTCGATATGTTTTATACGCTGTTCAGCTTTTATTATCAACTTAGAGATTGTTTAAACCATATTTTTTTATTCTTGAGGCATAATCTTTGTATGCATAATCAAGGTCAACATCGCCCGAAATACCATTTACTTCTCCCGTTGAGCTGTATTGCCACATTCCATAATGGTAATCATAGCTGTTTTGGAGCTTTTCGGAATCGCCCCAACAGGCAACCCATATATCATATTTTTCAAGCCTGCTTATCGTCACATTGTCTTTGAAAAAGTTTGCATAACTGTAAATCATTGCATAATATCCGGCATCTTCAATTTCTTCCATAAATGCGCATATAATATCCGTAACCTGGCTCTTGGTCATTTTATCATAGAAGGACTCTTCAATATCAAGAACGACAGGATATTCCGGACTGTAATTTTCTATAGTTTTAAGGAAGAATTTTGCCTCCTGCTTAGCCTCTGCAACGGTGGTTGCATATGTATAATGGTAAAAGCCGTAGGAAATGTCATATTTTTCACAACCTGCAACATTATCCTCAAGCTTAACATCAACACTATTACTGCCAAAGGAGCTTCTTATCATTACAAAATCTATTCCTGCATTGCTGACTTTTTTCCAGTTTATGCTGCCCTGCCATTTTGAAACGTCAATACCGCTGTAAACGCCTGCATAAACGGTAACGCTGCAATATGCTTTGATGCCCGATTCCGATGTGAGAACAATATTGGTTGTACCCTCGCCCACACCTGTAATTACTCCACTTGAATTTACGGTAGCTACAGACGTATCCTCGGAAGAAAACTTAACCTGCTCGGACACACCCAATGGGTAAAGGATATACTCCACTTTTGTGGTTTTTCCCTTTCGCAGCATTATATTTAAATCAAGAAGTTCAATTGATTCTACCTTCACATCGGAAGGTAATTCGGAACCATCGCCCTCGGTAACATTTACAACAACATTTGCCTTAACGCCTGATGTGGTTTCCATACGAATTGTAGTCTGACCAATTCCGACACCTGTTACAATGCCGTCGGTTGATACCAATGCAATGGACTTATTAAGGGATTTGTAGGTAATTACATCATCTGAATTGCTCGGCTTAAATGAAGTAACGATTTGGAAAGTTTGACCAAGGCTTATTGTTTTAACACTGCCCGATTTAATTTTAATTTTTTTGGCAGGAATCGTAACAACATGGTCATCGTTAAAAGCTCCCGCAACGGCCTGAGAATCATTTTCCTCAACCGTAACATCGGATTCATCTGTTTCGGAAATCATATCGTCCTCGGGAAAATTCTCATCTGCGAACACGGTATAGGAACACATTCCGACAGACATTACAAGCGCAGTCAAAAGAGATAACGCTTTTGGCAAAATAACTTTTCCTTTCATTTCAGCCCTCCATTGTAAAACGAGTAAATATTACATAAACGAACAAATCTATATAATATTTTACCGCAATAAATACCTTTTGTCAATAAATATCACAAAAAAAGCATCAAATGTAAAAAATTAACCTAATTGTAATTAAATGCATATAATAAAACGGACGTAAAAAATGAAGTAAAAAATAATACTGCGAAAGGAGTTATTATGTACAATAATAGTATGAAATAAGCAAGTTCCCAGCTGAAACGCCGCTTGCAATGTGCTATGTTCCGTTTCAGAGCTTCGGGGAAACCTATGCCGAAAATACGGCACTGGAAGTGGGAACCGTTTTCCCCGACCTTGATTTTCCATTTGAGGGCAGAGAGGTGAGTGATGACAATGACTGACAGCGGAAAAAATCTTCTCAGGGCAATCCAGATGTATGATTTTTATCTGGTTGATCTGAATTTGTACCTCGACACTCACCCAAACGACAGAAGAGCCTTGGCCAAATTCAATGAATACAGAGAAAAACGGCAGATGGCGCACGAAGCATATCTGGAGAAATGCGGCCCGCTCACTGCGGTTCAAAACAGTTCGGATGAACATTTTGATTGGGTCGATGATCCATGGCCTTGGGAAAGGAGCGCAAACTGATGTGGACCTATGACAAACGATTGGAATTTCCGGTAAATATAAAAAATCCTAACCCAAAGCTGGCTCAGCTAATTATCTCTCAGCTTGGAGGTCCTGACGGAGAGCTTAATGCAGCGCTTCGATATTTATCCCAAAGGTATGCTATGCCTTATGATAAGGTAAAAGGCTTATTGACAGATATTGGAACTGAGGAAATCGCCCAAAGACCCTAGAAACAAAATCAAAAAATATAATCGACGGTTAACGCTAAGTCGGAGGGGTTATATCTGCCCCCGGTTGTCTTGGTGTAATTTATGCGCTTTATCGCCGTTTTGAGGAGCTTGTTTTTCTCGGTGGGGTCGGTGACGTTGTAATAGTCGTCAATGATATTTTTTAACACGACGCAAGCATCTTCGGGTGCAATTACATTTTTTGGTGGTTCGGCATTTGCCAATATATTCCCTACCTCTTGCATACGCTTGCTTATATCCGTCTGACGCTCCAAAAATACGGCGGTGGTATACACGCCTTGCTCGAGCAGGTCATACAGCTTAGACTGCTGTTTCTTGAGCTTTTCCAGCTCCGTTTCCGCGCTTTTGCGGATTACGGCGTTATCATCGGGCGGCGGCTCTGCGCCATCTCTTAACATTAGCTGATACCGTGCGTATTGGCTCTTAAGGGACTGCATGAGCGCATCATCAATGTCCGTTACCCACGACGACATACAATTGCAGCCGTTATGCGTGCAGATATACTGGTCGGGCTTATTGGGATAAGGACGGCGGGTCATTGCATGGTTACACAATCCACAGTACATAAGCCCCACAAAGTAATTTTTGACGGGTCTGGAAAAGCAGTCGGAAGAGTGCGGAGCTTTTGAGGGGACGGCTTGTGCGGCTTGCCATAACTCCTCGCTTATAATGGGTGGGTGCTTGCCTTGATATATACAGCCGTCCGACCGTGGACGGGACATTTTTATTTTGCCGTCAACAAGCAGCTTTTTCGTTTTGCGCCAATCCCAACGGAGCTTGCCGCAGTATATAGGATTGTCAATAATTCCCTTAACGCTTGAAGCATTCCACACGTCCACACGCTTAGGCGGTATGCCTAAGCTGTTGAGGTAGGTTGCAATTTTGCTATATCCCATATTTTGGTTGACAAATAAGTCAAACATTAGCTTGACCGTGTTAGCTTCCTCCTCGATTGGCTCAAGTGTAAATGCGCTGTTTTCATAATTTCGGATTTTCCTGTAGCCGTAGGGCGGCAAAGACCCGATATAGTTGCCCTCACGGACAGAAGCAAGCCGACCCGCTTGCATACGGCGGCGGATTGTTTTGTATTCCCGTCTTGACATAAAAAGGGAAAATTCGAAATATTCCTCGTCAAACTCATTGTTAGGGTCATATGTTTTTGTGGGGGTGACAATTTTTGTGCCGCTGTACTTAAATGTCTGGCTCACAAGCCCCTGGTCCATTGTGTCACCTCTTGCAAGTCGCTCAATCTCCATACAGATAACGCCGTCCCAGCGACCGTCACTTACCTCTTGCATAAGCTGCTGCATAACAGGGCGTGCGGCAATGCTCTCGCCCGATACAAGCTCCTTATAGATTGCTCCGATTTGCAAGCCGTGTTTTTGCGCATACTCCAACAGCTGTGTCTGATGTCTTGCAAGGGTTTCCCCCTCTCCCCTCGCTTCCGCCTCCATGTCAGCCCTAGACTTACGCAGATATACAGCATACTCCGACATCTCAATCAACCTCCTTATAATAATACCGACCTGAGCAGGTCGGATTTTTTATATTTTGCAGTCGACTGCATTACTTGTTTAATATTTCCATTATTGCGATAAGCTGCGCCCGCTTTTTATAGTCCATTTGCGCGATTGCCATAGCAATGTCCTGCACATCATCGTTGGACAAGCCTTGGCATTCCGGGGGTACATCATACCCCTTAAGCCAGACCTCGCTCACGCCCAAAGCCATTGCCAATATGGATAATTTATCCCGTTTGGGCACTACCTTGCCGGAAATATATTGTGATAGCCCACTTTTATCCAGATTAACGCCGTATTGCTCGCAAAACGGCGCGCACAACTCCAAAATGTCAATCTGCCGCAGACTGCGCTCCCGCATTAGTTGGGTTAGTCTATCGGCAACGGTGTGCATAGCGGGGGCTAGGCGTGTATAGTCGAGTTCTTCGCGGTCGGATTCCCAGCCCACCAAGGCGGACGGCGTTGTATCAAGCACCCTTGCGAGTGATACCAGTTCAGATTGTGACACGCTCCGTTCGTCCGCTTCGATTTTGGCAATTGCCGAGCGTGATGTATAACCGACCTTTTCGGCAAGCTCCTGCTGTGTCAAGCCTTTTTCCTTGCGCAACGTTGCTATTCGCTGCCCGAATGTCACGGCGTCACCTCCTCGCCTATAACGCTCCTGTAAAAGTCCGATTCCTTGATTATGGTTATATCAACGCCCTTTTCCCGTATTTCCATTGCCTTTTTTATTTTGCCGCCATAGTTACCGCTCAGCCATGTTTCGGATCCTTTATCGCCAACAATTAACATATTAACTTTTTTGGTGACGGAATCATGTATTTCTGCACCGAGGGATTTCAGAAAGTCCGAAACCTCCGCCCTAGTTCCGTGCGCAAAATCCCCCGTAAGGCAAATGAGCTTGCCGCTCAACTCGGAGCTAACATCAGCAGTGGAGTTTGCGGAAACGGGGTCAATAAGCGAGGAAAAAACGTTAAGCAGTGTGTCCAGCTCATCGGCTGCAATAGCCCCGTCCTTCATCACCTTTTGGATTTCTGTGGAAGCAACGCTGAAAGGGTAACGGTCGGATAGATGTTTATTTTGGTCAAGCCATGTCTTGACCGTCATAACCTCTTGCTCATTCAGAACTCCGTCGCAGGTTACGCCGATAAGCAATCCTTGCAGAGTGTGTAACGCCTTTGTATCGTCGGAGCAGGTCGACTTTTTTGCGGCTTTTTTGGACGGCGTTTCCTCCAGCGGCGGCTCGGCTCTTAATAATTGATAGCACTTGTTGGTGGCGATTACATCAGAAAGCGCACGATGTGCTTGGTCATTAACTATTCCGTAATGCTCGCAAATATCGGCGAGCTTGTGAGCGGGCAGGTCCAATGTATTTTTTGCCAAGTCCAGCGTGTCAATATAATCATTGCGCAAGTCGGTATAGCGCAAAATAAAAGATATGTCAAATCTGCCTATGTTATGACCTATCAGCACATCGTCCTCTATAAAATCAACAAAATCAGTTATAACCTTTTGCGGGTCGGGTGCAGACTTAAGCATATCATCAGTAATGCCCGTCAAGTCCGATACATAATCACTAAGCTCGATGTCCGTATGCATTAACGACGTAAACCTTGCTACCTCAACATCGCCCCTAATGCGGATAGCAGATATTTCGATAATTTCGTCCGATTTGCTCAATCCCGTTGTTTCGGTATCAACAACGCAGTAATCAGAGATTACTGCGCCCGTAATATTTTTACCGCTGTTCGTATGCTCTTCTGCGCAATTTAATGTGATGCGTGTTTCAATAGTCATTTTAACCTCTCCTAATAATTATTTTACTAAGCTCATATAAGCCACCGCCAGCCCCAGAATTCTCACGCTGTCAAGCTCGCTGTTGACATACACATAAGGCTCATAGGCGGGATTTTCCGCAAGTCTGGACGGTAAATATCCGAGTTCTTCCCCCACATCGCTTGATACAAGCCATTTGCCATCAAAATCATATCCAATAGTTACTCCATCGCCAGTACGCACAAGTAAAGCTCATTTAACGACATCTGCAATCCCCAAAACAAGCCCAAAACAGATAGCATCACCATTAACCATAATATCATCATATTTTGGGTTGAGGGATATAAGCCTGTCGCCCCCAAATTTTTTTACATATCCGTTGCCGTTATGCGCAAAAATGCCTATCTGCCCCACTTCAACGGCGGGCTGTTTGCGGATAAGTATGTAATCGCCGTCGCTAAATTTCGGGCGCATACTATCCCCGTCTACTTTAAGCATAAAATCGGCTTTTCTGCTTTCCTCTGTATAGGTAACATACATCTTTTCACGGTTTTCAAAATCTTCCAGCATATCGCCGAATCCTGCGGATACAGGGGCGGATATATAACAAATCTGTATCAAATTCGAGCGGTCTGCATCGCCCTGTTCCGTACATCTGTCAAGCTCAATATCAATAAGTGTATCTACTGCCTTTTGACCATATGTGTCAAGCTGGCGGTATTTTTTTATAAGCGACCGTTCGTTGCTATTGGCTATTAGAGGATTATCGCATTTTAAATCTCGATTATCAGATATAGCCAAAATATAATCGCAAGACACATTGTAAAAAGCAGCTATCTTTTTGATGTGAGAAGTTAAAGGTTCGCGTTCGCCCGTTTCAAAGCGGGAATATGTTGATGTTGATACATTTAGGCGTTCCGCCAGTTGCCGTTGGCTTAACCCGGATTCTGTCCGTAAAATTATCAATCTATCCTTTATCGTATCCAAATTACCACTCCTTTTTTAATATTATAACCCTAATGTTGGGATATGTCAATTAGGCGAGCTTAAAAATAATACACAATTAATCAATTGCGTTTTTGGGGATTATTTTTAAAAAAACAGCTTGACAAATCCCCAAAACAGGGATATAATAAAATCAATCCCCAATTTGGGGACTAAGAAAGGATGCGATTTTATGAAAGGTCGTAGAAATTTATCATCAAAATCAAATTTGTTCCGCAACATCGACCACAAAAGGCGAGACAAAGACATGACATTGGAGGAATTTTCGAAAGCGATAGGCATTGACAAAAAAACATTTTTTAACCTCGAAAAAAAAGGCGATATGCCAGCTACTCTGCTTATCCCTATAAGCAGAGTGCTTGATTGCAGCGTTGACTATCTATTATGGACAGATGCAGACTGACAACCAAAAAGGTAACCCAAACAAAAAACCAATAATAGGACACGCCGCCTTCCCCATATTGATATAGAGAGGTGATTGTAATGTTGAGCGGAACAGACAAATTTACACTGGCGTCGGGTACGGTATGCACCGTGCATTGGACACGTCCCGAGGTTGGGGTTGATATAACCCTTGAGGAGCAGCAGCGCAGAATGCGCAAATTTGCGCAAACGTGGTTGGGAATCGTCAAAAAGGACTGCGCCAGACTGCTGGACATCGGCGAGCCTGAGCTTGCGGAAAAGCGTTGGCGTGACGCGGGGCTTGATATGCCGCCGCCGTGGAAAAGGAAAAAGGAGGAATAAAAATGCAATCGTGCAAGGAAGTATTGAAGAAGCTGCAGGAGCAGTACCCTATCGGGGCGCGTGTGGAGCTTGTGCAAATGGACGACCCACAAGCTCCGCCCGTGGGGACAAAAGGAACGGTCTACGCCGTGGACGATATGTGTGATATATTGGTGCGTTGGGATAATGGGTCACGCCTTAATGTGATTTACGGCGTAGATGTTATTCGGAGGGTGTAAAAAATGTCAAAGGAATATGAATACAACGGCAAAATTTACAGCGACGAGAACTTGAGCAAAGCAATAGACAATTATGGCGGCACATTGTATGACCTTACAACGGAACTCCGAAAAGAAGGTATGTGCAAGCGACTTACGGTATATGCGATAGGTGATTTCACTGAGTACGATTTGGCGGTGACGGTTAATCGCAACCACGAGGAAATAAAATTGTATGCGGATTATGAGGACATGCTTGATGATTACTACTGCTGGTTGGAGGTGTGAAAAATGTCAAAAGAAAGCAAAGCGGAATATTACAAGCAGGAGATACTATCGGCGGAACGCTCAATCGCATGGGCGATTGCGGAGGTTAAGCGGTATCAATACATCAAGCAATTTTTCGAGGACAAGCTCGCCAAAATTGAGCGGGAAATAATGTTAGAGGAGGAATGCGGCAATGGCGGAACACATTAAGCCGCTGAGGTGCTGTAATAACTGCGGTTATCCGGAAATGGGCGGCTATGAGTACCCCGAGCCGTATTGCGCGGCGGGAGTGCCGGAGGAAGACCCGTTATATATCTGCGACGGCTGTATTTACACCGCCGGACAATTGGCGATTAAGTATGATTATATGTGCGGTCACGAGGGAGGACAACAAAATGCGTGAGCTTATAATGTCGCTAATGCTCGGCGGCTTGATTGCCGCATTGATTGAGCAGGTAATACAACTGATGGTTATAACATTTAAGGACGAGGAGGGCAATAACAATGGCAGACAGAGCAAGCTGTAAGGGGTGTATATATCACCGCTCACTTAGCGGCACTGAGCACGGCGGCTGCGGCAAAGGTTGCCATTATGCGCTTGACACGGGCGAGCTACGGGAATGCCCGGCGGAAAATTGCAATAAAAAAATTTTGAGAGGAGAAAACACAGTGCAAGGTGTACAAATATCGGAAAATACAAGGTTGGAAATTTTGAAAATGCGTGACATGGGCATGACGATTGCGGAAATAGTGGATACACTCGGGATAGTAGGCAGGACAACGGTGCAGAAGGTATGCGCTGCGGCGGCAGCCGATAAGGCAAAAAAAGAGTCCGTATCAGCGGACAAGCCCACCGATACGGACAAAAGAAAGGTAAATGTTGTTGACAACAATAACATTATACCACAAAAGGACGATAATGTCAAATCCAAGCTGCCAAAGGTTGTGGAAACGGCTGTTATTGAGCGGCTGCAGACCTTAGTTGATATGTGCAACGACAGGCAAATTAAGGCGGACGATTTTGACGGCTATATGCAGGAAATTGTGGAGCTGTATAACTGGTATCGCCGCCAAACAACGGGTGCGGAAAATGACAATTGAGGAATACATAATAGCTTGCCGCAGCTGTAACCCGAGTACAGACCCGACAACGGCGGCGCTGCTTATATCCGAGGCGGCAAAAATCGCCGAGCGGCAAATTAAGGCGATTGAGTGGAAAGCAAAAGCGGTGGAGCAGATTAAGGAGCTTAACGCTCAGATTAACGCCGATAAGATTACAATAGACCTTTTCAACGCCCGTGACACTCAAAAATACAACGAGGTACTGCGGCGGCTTGACGGTCTGCAGCAGCAGATTGCAAGTATTACAGAGCAGTTTGGCACTCCCCCACCCGCCCAAAAGCGGAGCGCAAAGAAAGCGACCCCCGAACCGAGCCAATCGGAAACCGCCAAAAAGTACGGCGAGTATAAGCGTGTAACGCTTACGGATAACCAATACAATCGGCTTATCGAGGATTTTGGGGAAAGCGTAACCACTCAAGGTATAACCGAGGTTGACGAGTACTGCGAGCAGACGGGGAAAAAATACAAAAACTATTATCTAACCGTCCGTAACTTTATACGCCGTGATGGTAGCGGTCACGACGGAAAACAGGCGGCGCAGAAATCGGCGGATAAGTCGCACAGCTATGACCTTAACAAGCTGTTACAGCACGCCATTGACTGCGTGCCGGAAATTACTGAGGAGGACTAAGCAATGAGCAAGACGGCGCATTTTGAAATTGATTATGCCGTTCGGGCGGCGGAACGCAAAAAGCAAAAACTGGAAGTCTTTTGCCCACCGAACAAGTACGGCTATAGGCTTAATATTAGCAACGCAAGCATACTGCCCATATACGAGGCATACAAAAAGCATTACAATCTCAAGGGGGCAATATCGGATAAACAGCGGATTGACCTTGAAAATGCGATAATCCGTCACATTGCAAGAGAGTACAAGCTCATGTACAATGACAAGCTATGCGAGCCGATAATAGGCTGGCGGTTGGAGCAGTTAATTGAGTGCGTGCGAGTTATGGACATCAAAAAGGCGATTAAGGCGGTTTTGCAGTCGACTGCACAAAATCAATAATTATAAGGAGAGGTAATAATGGCATACACAGACACGGCGATAGAAAAATTGGAAAAGGAATCAGCGCAAGTTAAAGGCAACAGAATGGCAATGGCAATGCTTGACGATGTGCGCAGGGTGCTTAAGGATTTTTGCAGACAGGACGAAGAATTTGCGCAGGCAATATGCCGGTCGGATAAGACCCTTAGCGACTGCATGAGCTACGTTGCCGACGGCGTGGTGCGCAACAGCATATCGGACATCACGGCATACAAGCGCGCGGTTGAGTTTTACTTCCCCGGCGCGGATATAAGTTTTTCTATGACCATTGATTTAATCGGCAATGCGGGCGGCGCAGCTCCGTCAGCTTCTGCGGAAGCTCCCAAAAAATCGGCTATGTCAATGTCGTTTGACGAGCTGTTTGACTGAGGGGGGAATTTCGGTGGACGGAATAACGGATATTTTCCCCAACGCTCCCGAGCTTACAAATGATATGATTGCAGAGATTGACAAGGCTTGCGGGATTAAGTACATATTTTACCGCAATCGGAAAAATTATTATGATTGCTACTGCACCCATTGCCGCAAAAATTACAGCGCAAATATAACCGACTTTAAGGACGCATACCCGACACACAATGGGGACGTTGTCTGCCCGTTGTGCGGAGTTACCGCCGTTGCTAAGTCAGCAGGGATAAGCCGCCGAAAAATCGGAGATACACGGCTTATAATCAAGTGGGTTGTATCGGAGGACGGCGGCAGCGTGTGGGCATTTTGCGGCGCGCTTATTAACTCCTACGACATCGATGTTGCGCTTGAGGATATGGAGCTTAGGCAATACGGTCGGGCGAGCTGGTATACCGATTACGTTGTCGAGCTTGTTAAGGGCGAGAACGTAAAAATCGCGGAATATTTGGATGGGTCGCACGCAAGGTTAAGCCCCAAAATATACGAGCCGTATGTATATCTTAACAAAACAAACGGCTGTTATCCGCGAGTGAAATCATATTATGAAACGGCTCTTGAAAGCGACAAAGAAGCATTGAGCAGGTCGTGGCTAAAATACATTCTGCCGCCGACATTGAGAATTAACGGCAGCGGGGAGAACGGGTATTACGGCGTTAAGACGATTGTATATCTTGATTTTGCAATCAGACACCCTGCCGTTGAAATGATTGCAAAATGCGGCGGCGGAAAAATCATTGAGGAGATAGTCGACTACAATAGCAGCTATAAAAGTGTGCTTAACGTTGACGGCAAAAACCCGTCCGAGATTTTCCGCTGCGACCCCAACACGGCGGCGGCTTTACGGAAAATGATGGCGGCGGGAACGCTTACCCTTGTAATGCTCTATGCAAGGCGCAGACTTGAGCGGATATATCACAAGCCAATGCTTGACGGCGTGGAGCTGCTGACACAGCACGGTGACCTATACGGGTATAAGGATAATCTCCAGCCGATACTCAAGGACACGGGGCTGACGGTTGCGCAATACTATAATTATATCGACAAGCAAGCGGCTGACCCGTGCGGCGGCGGTAAGGCGTGGGAGGTTAAGCGTGATTACGGCGATTACATAGCGCAGTGCAGGCAGCTTGGTTACGACCTTAAGGACGGAGCAATATCCCGTCCCCGAAATCTGCATAATGCGCATATGCGCGCAACGCTAATCATCAACGCGCAAGCCGAGGAAGCAAAACGAGAACAGATTGAGGAGGAGCGCAAGGCAATGCGCAAGCTCACGCAGAAAAATAAGCGTATGTATGAGTATCACGCTGACGGCTGGGTGATTGTTGTACCCACTTGCACGCAGGACATTGTGGACGAGGGCAAGGCAATGCGGCATTGTGTCGGCGGTTACGCCAAGCGGCACATGGACGGGAAATTAACTATCCTATTTTTGCGCCGTGAAAATGAACCCGACTTGCCGTTATATACAATAGAAATGCATGGCACTGAGATGATACAAATCCGAGGTCATTCCAACGGCAAGCCCACTTCGGCGGCTATGGAATTTGTAAAAAAATGGCTTGAATGGGTTGCGCTCCCCGCAAAGGCAAAGCACCCGAAAAAGGCTGAGAAATCAGCATAACATTTGGAGGTAAAAAATTATGAATGAAAATGAAATTGTAACAACGGCGTTAGACCAGCACGAGCAGGAAATATTGATACAATGCCGCATACAGGCGCAGAGCTTTAAAGAGGTCGGACGCTTGCTTAAGATAATTGACGACGGCGAGGAGTACAAGCTCAAGGGCTTTGCGACCTTCAAGGCGTACATGGACAGCGCATACAACACCGTTTTCCCCTTTGGCTACTCGCAGGCTTGCAAGTATATAAGGGTATACGAGCATTACGGCGCAAGGCTTGAGCAATTCTCGGGCATGCCGCTTGAGATACTTGATATGTTTAAGGACGATAACATTGAGGATTTTGAGAAAATTGCAAAGGAAAACGACCTTGAACACAAGTCCGTTGCGGAAGCCAAAAAGCTCAAGGCACGGCTTGACAAAGCTGAGGAACAGCTCACGATGCTTAACGATGATTTGACGGCGGCGGAAAACAACATAACCGCCATTGAGCAGGACAAGCGCGCGGCGGAGCAGCAGGTTAAGGAGCTGACCGCCGCCGTCGAAAAGCTCACGGAGAAAAAGGACGTTGAAATCAACGCGCTTAACGACAGAATCAAGGAGCTTACCACAGAAGCGGAAAATATCAAGGCAGGATATGAAGCGAAGCTCGCCCTCGCAAAGACGGAAAGCACCGCCGCCGATGAGCGGCTTAAGGCAATGCAGTCGCAGCTTGACAAGGCTACATCTAAGGCGGATGAGCAGGTTATAAAAATCAAATTTTATTTTGAGGAAATGCAGTCGTCTGCAAAGAGCTTTGCCGCCGCGCTTAGCGACATCAGCGACAGCGAGAGAAAAGCGAAATATCAAGGCGCGGCGGTTAAGTTTCTGAACGCCGTAGCGGAGGAAATTGGAAATGTACAAAAAGACGATTGACGATTATATCAAGGAGGGCGATATATATAAAAAATCGCCCCAATACAAACGCAAGCGAGAAAAAGCAATCTCCTACTGTAGGGAAGCTCTTGAAAAGTCGCAAAAGGCGTATGCTGCAATATCAGGCGGCAAAGACAGCGTTGCAATGGCGTATATTGTTAACGAGGCGGCTCAAGAGGTGGGCAAGGATTTCCGCCTATGGCTGCATTGCTCCGACGCTTCTTTTCCGGAAACGCTTGAAACGTGTCAAAGGGTTGCGGAGGAGCTTAACCGCCCGTTAGACGTTTACAAGTCGGAGGTATCGGCTTTTGACATAGTCGGGCAAGGCAGCAAGCAAAAATTTGGCAAGCGGGGCGTATTTTTCGACAGCGTGAAAGAATACGCTAAGGATTTCGACACGGTTTTTACGGGCGTGAGGGCGTATGAATCGGCAAGACGTATGCGAGCCGCCAAAGCGCACGGCGCATATTTCCACAGTCAATCAATGGGCAATGTGTGGGTGTGCAATCCGCTCCAATGGTTTGAGCTTGGGGACGTATTTGCGACATTGAGATATTACAACGCGCCAATACATCCCATATACTACAAGGCACCCATAACACGGGACGAATTTATACGACTGGGCTACATTACACAAGCGGACTTATACGATGCGGGAGCCGCTTATTTTATCAAGCTCAATTATCCCGATATATACGCCAAACTGGCGGAGGCTTTTCCCGAAGTCGGGCGGTTTGTCTAAGCCTATACTATATATATAGTATTTCCAAAAAATATCAAGGCTGCTGCCTTTTGCGCAGCCTTGATTAAGGATTAACTTTTGACCCACACCACAGCGAGGGAAAGGTAAATGTCGTACATCAAGAAAACAATAACGTGCTGCGGAGAGATAGAGATTATAAAATTTTACGGCGGTATGTTGGGGAATCATTCCAAAAGGGGAAATGCGAAGAAAGCCGCTGAAAGCGTTTTGAAAAAAGTGGAAAAGCATAATTTTAAAATGGCGGCGAAAAAATTATATAATCTCCTGCGCGCTAATTTTGATGCGGGCGACTGGCACTTAGCGCTGACATATCGTCCCGACATCGATGTCACTCCCGACGGAGCGGAAAAGGAAATGCATAATTTTTTGAAGCGGCTTAGATACCGTTGCAAGAAAGACGGCATAACGCTCAAGTACATCTGGAACACGGACGTAAGCGCAAAAGGGAAAATACATCACCACATCATTTTGCCGAAGGCGATTAGCTTGCAGACGTTGGACGGGCTATGGCGGTTGGGGCGTGTGCATGATAACAGCCGCTTATATCCCGACAAGGATTTTTACGGGCTTGCTTGTTATCTCATCGATCCGAGCCACAAGGGCGAGCTTCCCGACACGCACGTCAAAAACAAAAAGCGTTACAAGTGCAGTAATAATCTTATACGACCCGTGGTCGATTATGAGATTATACACGCCGCAAGGTGGTCTGCCGCACCGCGCGCGCCCAAAGGCTACCGCATTAAGCCCGACAGCCTTTACAACTCGATTGATGATTTCACGGGCTACCCGTATCAGTCGTATGTTTTAATACCCGATTTGGTTAGGAGGATTTAGATGTGACGGCAAAGGAGTATCTGCAGCAAGCGTACATAATCGACAAGCGGCTGGAAGAAAATAAGCTGAGGCTTGCTAATATGCGTTCATCGGCGTACAGCAGGAGCGCGCCGTGTGGATTTGACGGGAGCCGTCAGCATAAGCACGGCGGCTTTGACGGGGCTATTATTAGGCTTGTTGATTTTGAGAAAAAAATTGAGGAAGAAACCGTGCGCCTTATGGACACAAAGCGAGAGATTGACGGTGTTATACAGCAGGTTGCAAGCCCGCGTTTGCGGGAGGTGCTTATCCGCCGTTATCTGGGCTTTGAGCGGTGGCGCGATATTGCGGCGGCTATGGGATATGACGAGCGGCATATAATGCGGCTTAACGCGGCGGGGCTTGCGGAAGTTGAAAAAATAATCGGCAAAAAATAAAAATGTCATTGAATGTCAGTTTTTTATGTGGTATAATGTAAAATGTAAAAAAATACTACACAGAAAGCTGCTTTCCCCTACTCCGCAGGGGCGGCGGCTTTTTGCTTTCAAAAAGGGCTTATTTTTGCGAAAAGGTGATTATATTTTACACGACAGAGCAGATAAAAAAGCTGATATATCAGCATAGACTTGATAAATTTTACAACGACAGATTTTGGCGGCACTTGTCTGCGGAAATAAAAGCGGAACAGCGTGAGTGCCAGCGGTGCAAGCGGTATGGGCGTGTCGGTAAGGCAGATGTGGTACACCACGTCAAGCACCTTAAGCAAGCACCCGAGCTTGCATACAGCAGATACTACACCGACAAGGACGGTGTGAGAACCAGACAGCTTGAGGTGCTATGCTATCAATGTCACAACGACGTGCACCCCGAGAAGCGGGGGCAATACAAGAGAGCCAAGCACCCAAAATTCACAACGGAAGAAAAATGGTGATACCCCCGGTCAAAAAAATCAGCTTTTAAGGGGGAGTGTACACCGCACAAGGGATACCAGACAAAAGAGATTTCCTTGCGCGCACGCGTGCGTACGTGTGCGGGCGGGCGCGCGCGTGAGAATTTTTTTAGGGGGAGGATGCAATTATGGCGAAGGCAACAGTGGCGGCGGTAAGGCGGGAGCTGTTGGAGCAGCTGGAAGCGAGGGGGGCGAAGACGCCGTACTTCGCGAATTTGATTGAGCAGTATTGTGATTTTATGGAAATTGCTAGGCAGCTTAGGGGGGACATAAAAAAGCGGGGGGTCACTTATGAGGACAATTCCTCCGTGGGGGTTGTTGTGCAGAAAAACAACCCGTCT
>JAJQIG010000041.1 GCA_021199335.1 Oscillospiraceae bacterium
TTCAACTTCATTTGTGATAATTTTTGGCGGCATTGTGCGGTGTTGCCTTAAATAAATTGCGTATTCTTGAAGTATTAAGATTTGATGATCTTGAGGATTACACATTTTTATACGATCTGATTAATTTAAAGCAATTTAGATATACAGAATATTATGTAGTTGATTCTGTAATATCAGAATTCAGAAATATTAATCCCGTTTGTGAAATTCAATGTGTGCAATCATAATTTTATAGTATACTTAAAAAATATGAACTGAAGTGTTTGAAGCATCAGCGTATTTATGTAAGCGCACTTTGTCCTAACGACACAGAGCCTTTCGGCACTTCTTCTTATGCTTATGAGCTGGCGGCTCTTTCAAGCGGTATAGCTGTAACGGGGGTATGATGCAAGTGAGAATATGGAGGTTATGACTGCTGAGGTTGAGAGTGTGGAGGTTTATGCGAATGATGAGGAACCCAAAACATCATCTACAGTTAAGAAAAGTCTTACAGAAATTTTGGGCGAAGGCAATAATGCAATTTACTCTGTTGTTACTTCTAATGGATTAGTTTCTATAAAGTTGAATGGAATATTGAAAAGTAACTCATCAACAGATACGGATATGGATGGTATCACTGACTGGGAAGAGGTTAATGTAGATTTAATTGAAGAATTACATCATTCTGATTCAAGTACTGAAAAAATAAGATATACTGATTTACCTACACTTGGCGAATGCCTGGGTAAGTTTTCTGAATATGGCTATACTTATGTATTGGAAGGCTTTAATCAGATTATGAGTA
Organism: Oscillospiraceae bacterium; assembly: GCA_021199335.1. Taxonomy (GTDB): domain Bacteria; phylum Bacillota; class Clostridia; order Oscillospirales; family Ruminococcaceae; genus UMGS363. The sequence goes on from JAJQIG010000041.1 coordinate 785, forward strand.
GTGAGCCTATGAGCATTGCTCTTAAATATTCTATTTTGCCGATTATCTCTAATCCTGCCGACCCTGATGGCGATAATGATGGGATTCCAGATTTTTGTGATGAAATAAAACTATCTAAATCCAATATTTACACTTTGGAAAAATACAAAACATCAATATTTATGGTATTAGAAGAATTTAGTGATAAAAGTGGAAAAGAAAATTATAAAACGATAAATAATAGTACTGAAATCTATCCATTACCTAATGTTAATATTAAAGAATTAGCTTATATATATAAGTGCAATCTTGTTGAAGTGATAGGCATAGTAGAGACTAATTATAGCTATATTGAGCCTAGACAAATTAATCAAAATCCTGATTCAAAGTTAGAGGAAGGGCAAGAAGTTTGCACTTATGAAAATATGGAAGTTATCCCCGGAAATATATATTCCATTAGATGGTGGTAAACCATATGTATTATCAAATCCTACAAAAATTAAAAATCCACAATTTTCGTTGTTTATTTCTCGTGAAAGAGTTGATATTGATAATGCTACATATGAAAACTGCAGTAGATCAAATACAAAAACATTATGGTATAGTGATAATAGAGGAGATAAACATGAAATCGACGACAATAGTATTATTCCTAGAACCGATGGACAGTGTACATGGTATTCGATGGGGCGAGTTAGTGAAAAATTAAATATGAGCATAGATTTAAACGTTAATAGCGAGCGCCATGGAGGAAATTGGATTTATCTTTCGTATAATGCCGGAGAAACTGCAACAAAATATCAGCTCACAGAGGAATTGAAAATATCCGACCGAGAGATTTTTATGATGTTTTTGTCCTAAAGGAGCGTCAATGGAACAATATAGATATTGATGTGCTGAATGATGCTTTTTTTCAACAGCAGAAAAACGAGGTTCGGGCAGCGTTATGAAAGAATGGAAAAGCATACTTACTGCAATAAAATCAAATGAAAATATGATGAAACAATGGAATACTTACAGTAATACATACGAATATGCAAAGGGAATTACATTAGAACAGATATGTGATTCTGTAAATGATAATTTTGTAGAATTGTCAAGATAACATATACAAATTATGATGTGGATTTTTGTGCAATCACACAGACTTTTGAGAAAAGTTGCTTTAGGTGTCGACTTTTTTGCAACCAAACGTACTTTATATTATAGAGGGGCAAATATTGCTCCGCTTGTCAGAATCTTGAAAACAGAATAAGTGTTCAAAAAGACAGCTTTTGGAACAGGAAAAAATACGAAGGAGAGTAAAATATAAATGGAGACAGTCAAAAGGAAACTGTTGACTGTGCGTGAAGCAGCCTCACTTGTAGATGGATTGTTCGAATACAGAGTGCGTAAAATTTGTATGTGCGGTCAGCTTGATCATTTTAAGTCCGGAAACAGGGTTCTTATTACAGATGAAAACCTGATGAAAGCCGTGTTCGGTTCAGAAAAGAGCATTATATCAGATAGAATGGAATCACACTAAAATAACGATTTACCGCTTTAAATCGTTGACAAAATTTTAAAAGTGTAATATAATGAATTTGAGGTAAAAGAAATAGCCCAACGTATCCGAGGTACGAAGGACTATTCACAGCTTTACTAATCAAATTAAGAACGAAGATGATAGAGTAAAACCCAACCGACTTTATTTTATCACCTCCATGTTCTGATGTCAATGAATTTTTATGAATTGAGAGGGTGTTATTATGGCTTCTTATGAAAAACGTGTTGACAGTTACGATATTCGTCGTTGATGCGGAACTGATGTAAACTGCAAGAGGATAAACAAGTGCAAGACTTGGACTCCCGACTCGAAAATGACTGCAAAGCAGATTGAAAAAGATTATTGCGGAGTTTGAACAGCAATGTTCAAAAGGATCTGAGATAGATGCAAATATGACATTTGCATTGTATGTCAATACAATATGGCTCAAGGACAAGTCGGAACAGCTCAAAATAACAACTTACACAAGATATAATCAGATTTTGAAAAGAATTGTTCCTGTAATCGGACATTTGAAAATAGAATAGATACAGGCATATCATTTAAGAGCATTTTTCTATGACCTTGCGGAAGAAAGACGAGAAGATGCAAAGTATTGTCCCAATTCAGAAGCACAAAGGCTCGGCAAAATAGAAACAAGACTCGAACTTGCAGAGCATATATCATTGTCTTGTGCAACAATAGATTCCATAAGAGCAGGCAGGAATGTAAAAAAGAGAAAGTGCAGTTAAATTTGCTGAATACTTTGACAGACCTGTCAGCAAACTCTTTGATGCGGAAGATGTAACGCTTTCCTCAAGGACAATACTTCATCATTACAGACTGATTTACGTTATAATGCAGGATGCAGTATATGACCAAATAATTCAGTCAAATCCTTGTCAGAGAATAAGACCGCCAAAGGTTGAAGGAAAGGAAGCAAGGTATCTCGATGATGAACAAGCGGAACAGCTCCTTGATACAGTAAGAGCAAAGGCAGAGCATCCGTTTGATATAATAATAATGCTTCTGCTTCATACAGGTATGAGGCGAGGGGAGTGCTGCGGACTTGAATGGGATGATATAGATTTTGAAAGTTGTATCATAGACATAAATAAAGCGCTGCTTTATCTGCCCGAACGGGGAGTGTTTGAAAATGGCCCAAAAACCTATTCGTCCAAACGTGTCATAAAGGTAGGTACAGACCTTATTGATGTGTTGGAGAACTATCGAAAGTGGCAGAATAAAGAAGCGGTAAGACTTGGCAAAAAATGGATTGACAGCGGAAAGACTTTTACAGCTTGGAACGGCAAGGCTATCAATCCCGGAACGGTTACATCGTGGTTTCACAAATTTGTATTTGAGAATAATTTGCCATACATATCCATTCACGGTTTAAGGCATACAAACGCTTCAATAATGATTTCAAGCGGAGTACCGATAACCACAACTGCCAAAAGATTAGGTCACAGCACATCTGCAACAACGAGCAGAGTATATGCTCACGCTATCGCATCGGTTGATGCGGCAACGGCAAATGTTATTCAGACAATTTTGCCGTTGAGAAAATAAAAACATAAACTGTTACGAAGCGGTCCCGATGGTAAAAAAATCATCGGGGATGTTGTGTATTCGGCTGTCTTGCGGATAAAGCTGGTTAATACAATCTGACTATCCTATGGGAATGCAGGAGAACATATCAAATCTACATTGTATGCGGTGCTGAAAACCGCATATCAAGAGGTTGATAAGGTGAGATGAACTTTTTCAGAAATAGTACGAAAATAGTACGAGTTGGATATAAAAAGATATTTCAAGATACAAAAGTTATGAAAAGATATTGAAAGATACCAAAGAACAAATCCCTATTTTACAGTGTTTGTTCGCAAGATTTGAAAAGATATGCAACGTTCCGAAAAAATCGAAATCGCACGAGCGAAAACTCCAAAACCACGTGCCGTGAGTTCGAATCTTACTGCCCCTGCCAAACAAAGCCCGTAGATGCGTTATCTGCGGGCTTTTTTCTTTGCTATTAAATAAAAGTTACCATGGTTTTCATAATTTGGCTCAGCGTGTCCTGAAAAATATACCGTAATCATTATTATCACTTTTTTAAATTTAACGCTTGCGGTCAAACATACAACCTTTCTGAACGTAGTTAGCAACGTGTCCATCCCAGTCGGCGGGACACAAAAATCTGCTTGAAAAAATACGTCCATCGATAGTGTAATTATTCCTTGCAGCATCAACGCATTTAAAAGCTTCTTCCTTGGTAATTCTAATAGCATCCCTAGGCACAAAGAACTCATTTTGTGCATCCGCCCAGATAACCCAATGGGTGCCGTCATAATGTTCGCTCTTTATTATGTAATATTTTTTCCTCATGTGAACCTCCTCAGATGTTTTTATAGCCGCCGCTGATGTCCCCGCCTATTAGACCGCAGGGGCTCATTTTTGCAACAGCCAAATTGACATTCTCAGCGTGTTTGTTAAAGCCTCATTTGAATGATTTATTACATTATACAACGAAATTATTGGAAATGCAATTGTATTCCGTAAAAAATATATGCCACGTAAGTTCAGAGGAAGCGTCATAATAGTGGAAAATGTGTAAGCACGGACTGCAAGGTAAGCTCCAAAATACATTATATACGTTTTTTGAGTATTACTGCAACAAATTTCGACTGCATTACCATTGGAAAGTATTCAATGCCGTGCTAATGATAAAAGAATTTTTATTATTTTTTTAAATGCTTCTCAATCGGTGTTATTAACCGCAGACGATGTTTTTCTTCCTCTAAACCCAATAGATTGTTGCGTTATTCAGTTTGAATTTTTCAACCCGATATGCTAGTGCCGAGCATTGTCCATGCTGAGCGTGGCGGAAAAAGGGTATCGGTTGCCACGCATTATCAACATAGAAAATAGGCAATTTGATCGGATGAATTTGCAGAAATACAGAAAAAACAGTATTAAAAAATACGATACAAGGATGAATAATAAACAAATCCTAAAATGCACATAATCAATTCTGATTTATTAGCCTTTTTCAAAGACCGATTGCTTGACAGCAGCGACCACATTGGGTGTCAGACTGCGGCACTATTCAGCGAAGCCGTAATCTGCTTCATCCCCGTTTTTTATCCGTCAGCCGAAACCGATATGTTAAGAATACTGCCTTTGAGAATTTCGCCTATATCCTTGCTCTCGGCAAGCTCGGGGCAGTCGCGGCGAAGCAGCTTATATATTCCGAAAACATCGCAGCCGTTATACCACATTGTTTCCGAATAAGCGCTTATGCAGGAATCCCGAATGTTTTCGCATACAGCCTCTGCGATTTCTCTTTTATCCTCTCCGCTTACATTTAACTTTAGCTTCACCTTTGCGTTAATGCGAAGCTTTCCATCGGTAATATCGGCATTTGTACAGACGCTTGATGATGTTATTTCTGCGGAGGAAACACCATCCGTCAGGGGAACGACCATGTTGCCCCTGTCGTCAAAGCTGCCGCTCAGAATGACGTAGCCGGAGGTGTCCGATTCGGATATTCTGCAAATATTTCCGCTATTATCGGCGGCGACAATTCCACTGTATGAAATGCTTTCGCCGTCCGAAAGAATAACGGGGAGCGCAGCCGCTCCGAATGGCATTGATGTGCTTTCAATTACGGATGCAAGGGTTGTATAGGCGCATTTTCCCGCACGAACATAACCGTCCGTTATATCGGTAAGCCTGTCTGCGGAAAAAAGACCTTGCTCCATAAAGGTTTCAGTTATATCGGAGGGAGAATAGCTGTATGCAACGGGACAGGAGATTGAAACCGTCCCCCTTGATTTTCCTCCTTCGGTAAGGGCTTTAAGGGCATCGCCTATGTCGGTTATTCCCGTGCCTAAAATCACCATTTTAACGTGACCTAAAAAAAGCTGCTTTCCCGCCATAAGCTCGCATTCCGAGAGGGCGGAATTAAGGTCGCTTCCCGAGCCTGAAACCGACGAGGAGTTTGGCTTTGAAATGTCGGGATTTCCATCGCTGCTGCCGTTTTCGTAAAGCTGCAGGCTCACCATATAGACTCCCGATTGCTTTTCTATTCCCATAAGCTGGACGAAGGCGCGCTTATTAACCTCAGTTCCTCCAAAGCAGCCGCCGAGCAATGCCGAACAGATGCATATAATTACAATTTTAAGTGTTCTTTTCATCTTTTTTTCTGCCTTTCGCTGAAATTAATGCAACAAGGGGAATTGCAAAAATAAGGAACGCCGCCGCAAACCCATATATATACCTGCTTAATGGCGCAAAATTTATTTCGGAATACATAAAAATTATTGAAATAAGAAAAATAATCGCACCCGAAATGCTTCCGCACAGCCGCATATTCGGAACAAGCTCCGCCATAAGCCCCGCACAAATGCGGATAAACAGCGATATGCTTATAACTGCGGAAATTGTCCATAAAATGAGATAAAGGGAGTCGTTCTGCCTAAAGAGCGCAGCGTCTGTATATGATCCTGTTTCCATAAACGGATAATCCGTCATAAGGGCAAAATCGCCGAGGACGCCGAAAATAAGGGCGTTTACGGCTGCAGTTAAAACAAGCTTTGCCGCAAGAAGGCTGTAAAGACCGCATTTAATGCCTTTATTTGTGTTTTTTATAAGGAAAGCGGCGGCGGTTATTTCTCCGTTCCTTGCAAGGTCGTCTATGACCGTTTGCCAAAAGCCGCTTCCTGTTCCGTTGAAATAGAAGTTTATCGGGTCAAAATTTTTCCTTGAAGTCCATGCCATAAGAATAAGCATTACAAAGAAAAGTATAATCGCTATAATGCTGCTCCTTGCAAGTCCCTCTACTCCGCAGTAGGCGCAGTAAACGCATACCGCAATAAGCAGGGCAGCCATAAAAATGCTGCCGCCCCGAATAAAACGTTCGTTGAGGAACCGTATAAATCGCATAACTCCGTCCGCAGCCGATGCAATAAAAAAAATCAGGTAAAGCAGCGAAGCAATCGCCCCCGCAGGCTTGCTTTTCTCCGAAATTTTTGAGGTAACGGCGCTGCCCTCACAATCTCTTCCGAAGAGGACAAGGGGAATAATCAGAACCGCCTGAATAGCCGTTGACACCACCGATGCCAACAGCTGTGTCGGCAGGGTTTCCCCCTTTATAAACGGGACATGAGTCATAAGAGTGAAAATTCTGCATAAAAGCAGCAGTCCGAGGAGCTGCCATTTGCTTATTTTTTCTGTTTTCAAGATTTATTTCCTCCCTCGCCGTCCATATTTACTCCCTTGAGATCCTCAACCGAAGCCGTGCGCCTGCCAAGAGTGCGAAAGCCTGCCCTTGTAAGGACATCCCTCATTGCCCTTGGAGTAAATGGCGAAAGGGGGGACATTATCGGTGCGCCAACGCTTTCCAGCGAGCATATATTCACGAGGATAACGGAGGCGACAAGCGCTATTCCGTAAAGCCCTGCAATTCCTCCCGCAATTACCGAAATAAACCGCAGTACAGTAACGGGCTGGTTAAGCGACGGAATAACAAACGATGCCGTCACTGAAATTGCGCATACAAGAAGCAGAGGATTTGATATAACCCCCGCCGAAACCGCCGCATCGCCTATAATAAGTCCGCCGACAATCGAAACCGCTCCGCCTACACTCTTCGGCAGCCGCACCCCCGCCTCACGAATTATCTCATAAAACACAAGAACAAGAAACGCCTCCGCAGCAAGCGGTAACGGCGCAAGCTCCTCCGCCTCCGCAAGCATAACAAGCATTGTGTGGTTAAAAAGCTCGGGGTGAAATGTCACAACCGCCACATATACCGCGGGCAGAAATACCGCCGCAAAGAACGCAAGATACCTTATCCAGCGTACAAGTGTTGTGTAATAAGGGCGAAAGGTGTAATCGTCAAGCGTTTGAAAATTTTCTATAAAAAGTGCGGGAAGAACAAGCGCAAACGGAGTTCCCTCGATAAGAATGCCTATCCTGCCCTCAAGAATTTTTGCGCAGAAAACATCGGGACGTTCTGTTTTTGAAACTCCCGAAAACATTGAAAGCTTTGTATCGTTTAAAAACGGTTCAATATAACCGCTTGAAAGCACCGTTTCAAGCTTCATTCCCTTGAGCTTCTTTTTTACGGAGGAAACAAGCTTTTTCGGCACTCTGTCGGACATATAAGCAACGATAACATCAACATTGCTTAAATCCGTAACGGAGAAAAGCTCAAATACAAGCAGTGGGGATTTTATTCTTCTCCGAACAAGCGACATATTGGTTCGCACCGTTTCCACAAACCCCTCATGTGAGCCGTAAATATTCCCCTCCGACGATGGTTCGTCAATTCCCCTTGTTTCGTAGCCCTGAACGCCGAAAGCGAAGGTTTTATCCATGCCGTCGATAAGGATAATTGCAAAGCCGCTCATAAGCCTTGGGATAAGATCGCCGTATTTTGTTACCTCCGCCCTGTCAACCGTGAGGAGCATATGATTTTTGATATGTTCAAAAATATCATCCGGCGAGCTTTCCTCGGGAAGAGAAATTTCCGTCATTGGGTTTAGGATAAGGTTGGTTATTGTACTCGTTGAAACCATTCCCTCGAAACAAACAAGGTTGCATTTTATTCCCGAAATCAAAAATGGATTTAGGAGCAGGTCAGAGCTGTTCGATAAAATACGCTTTATATTCTCAATATTTTCGTCGATACTTTTTACAAGGGGAGTATCTTTGAAATTTGTTCCGTTAGGTGAAGTCATAAAATTAATCCTTCCTTTCAGATAGTTTTTCTCTGTCCTTTTATTATTGCCTGAATTTTTGGTATAATTCAGGAATTAAGGGAAAACTATATGGCGGAGAGGAGTTTTTTTCTATGACAGTGGTATTTATTCGGGCGGCAGTGCTTTATTTGCTGCTTATCTTTTCGGTGCGGTTTATGGGAAAACACCAAATCGGCGAGCTTCAGCCGTCCGAGCTTGCGGTAACAATACTTATCTCAAACATTGCAACATTGCCCGTTGAGGATATGTCAATGCCGCTTTTTACGGGAGTTATACCGATTTTAACGCTTGCAAGCCTTGATGTTATAATGTCATGGCTTGGCGTAAAATCACGCCGACTGCGTAACATTACCTGCGGAAAGCCCGTGGTTATTATAAGCGGAGGAGTGATTGACCAGCGTAAAATGCGTGATATACGCTTCACCGTCGACGACCTTATGGAGGCGCTTCACAGCCAAAACATTTTTGATTTAAACGAGGTGCAGTTTGCGGTTGTCGAAACAACGGGAACGGTATCGGTTTATCAAAAATATGAGTATCGAAGCGTTTCAAACGGCGATATGGGGATACATGAAAAAAGCATAGACCCGCCCGAGGTCGTTATAGATCAAGGAAGAATTGTTAATGATGCGCTGAAACGTTCGGGCAGCAGTGAAAAGCAAATCAAAGCTATCCTTGAAAAAGAAAAAATCTCCCTTAAGGATGTTTTTCTTTTGACTGTTGACAGCAGTGGGGAGTATTCTATAGTAAGGAAGGATAAAAGGTAAGCGACCGCGGTTACTGAATTGTAATCAATCTGTAAGTGGTATGTTGTTGAAACAGCTGTTGATTTGTGGTATTCTTTCCCTTGAGGGGTGGTTATTATGAGAAAATATATATTCACAATACTTTCAATTGCGGCAATGATGCTTGCAGCCTGCGCCAAAAACTCGGAGAATGAGGATATTGTTACTTCATTTACCGAAGAAGAAGCCTTATACACAGACATGGAAAACAAGATTTTGGGTGATTATACCGAAGCATCGGAGGACGAGAACGCTGTTGACACCCCCGAAAAAGCGGTGACTGCATATTTTGAGGAAAAAACAGAAAGCGGAGAGCTTTCGGGCTATGAAATAAATGGAATAAAAATCGAACAGCTTACGGAATACAGCTTCTTAAACAGCCTTTATCCTCAGCTCCCCGATGAAAATATGCACGCCGCGCTTGTTGAGTATACCTTAAACGGCGATGACAAAGAAAACGAAAGGTCGGAAATTTTTATTCTTTCCCTTGAAGAAGGTTCGTTTGCGGTTACAAGCATTCTTCCCTACGAACCGCACAGCTTTTATGGAACAATAAAATCCGTGTACACCGAAAACGACAGCACGTTCTGCATAATAGCGCCCGATGAAAACGCCGATGAAGCGAAGTATGGCGAGCTTTTCGGAATTTCCTGCACATTGTATGGCACAGCATCCGAGGGCGAGCATATGCTGATTGAGTACAACGGTTCGCCAAGGGAAATTGATGGCAAGGAAATGCTGTACATAGCCTGTTACGGCATGGTATTGAACGATGTCGGATAAGTAAAATTCCGATGGAGCAAAGGAGCATTTCAATGAAAAGAGCATATGCGGCATTCATTATAATCGGCGTAATAATAGCCTATTCCGTTTCGGGAATATTTATTATAAAACACGAAAACAGCAGGCTTATATCGGTTCTTGATACGATACAAGCCTGCTGTGATAATAACGATATGAAAGCCGCCGCAGAGAATGCGGGGAAACTGGAAAAGCTGTGGTTCGGCTATGAAAAAAGAATGTCGCTCATTGTTAAGGATGAGAAGCTTTCGGAGCTTAACACAATCGTTGCGAAAATCCGCCCCTATTGCGAGGAGGCAAACGATGAGCTTGAAGCCGAACTGCAAAACATCAGGCATCAGCTTTCGCTTATTTATAAATCCGAATTGCCCTACTGGTACAATATAATTTAAGCCGCCTTACCTCTTTTTAAGGTCAACGCAGGCGATAATCATTTCATTTTTGCTGTTATAGAAATGCGAAGAAATGGTTTTGCAGCTTTTTCCCGTTGCGCTTGAAATATACCAACCCGAAATGAACGGATCCTCAATCTGCTCCTTTATTGCGTAGAAATAATTTTTTATATCGTGGTTAACGCCGTAAATTGCGGGGGTGTAGCCCGATAAAATTTCCGTTTCGGGGAGCATTACCGTATCGGTTATCTGAAAGCCCTTGCTGTCAATCAAAAAGGCGCATTCGATTTCGTTATGCTCCGCAACATATTTGTTAAGCTCAATGTTGTATTTTTCGGGCTCAATTCCCGTAAGGCGGTTAACAAGGTCGTAAATAATGCGCTTATAGGTTTCAATCTTCACGTTTGCAACGGTGGGGTTGTTTTTCATACTAAGGTTAAGCCGCAGAGCCGCATCCTCAAGCTTAAGCCGAGCTTCGTTGGAGAAGATATAGTTAAACTGTTCGGGCTTGGAAAAATAAAAGCCTTGGAAATAGTCGACACCCATAAGCATACAGGTAATAACCTCGTCAACGGTTTCAACGCCCTCCGCAACGGTCATTGCACCGATTTGCTTCGCCGTATTTATTATGGATTTAAAAACCTCTTGATTATATGTATTCGTTTCGATGTTTGAAACAATCGCCCTGTCAATTTTAATAATATCGGGGTTGATAAGCATAATTCTGTTCTGCGTTTCAAGTCCCGTGCTTACGTTGTCAAGGGCGATAAGGAATCCCTTTGAACGGTAAAAATCCGCAAACATAAGCAGGTTATAGGCATCCCTTACATTTGATTCGTTAAGCTCTATAACAATATTTTCGGGCTGAATATTATTTTCCTCCGCAGTTTTAAGAAGCTCACCATTGCCGGGAACAACATCGTTGAGAACCGAGGTTTCAAAGTTGATAAAAAGCGTAGGCGCAGTTGTTTCCTTGGTAAAGGCGCACATTGCTTTTTCACGGCAAAGGCGGTCTACCTGGAGCGTTGTTCCGCTTTCCTTTGCATATCCGAAAAGGAGATACGGCGAAACAACCTCACCGTGGTAATCCCCCCTCGAAAGGGCTTCAAGACCGATTATTTTTTTTGTATTAAGCGAATAAATGGGTTGAAATTCAACATATATATCTTTATTTTCAACAATTTCCCGAATTACGTCAGCAGTAATGTTCATATTAAAAAACTCCCGCGTTTATTTTTGCCCATCGGCTTTGAGAGAAACCTCATCATAAATTTTGTATAGCCTTTGCACACCGTTTTCAAGGAAAAAATAGTGGGCAATGTATGGCACAAGCAGCACAAGCATAAGCAGTGCGCAAAGCAAAAATGCTGTGACTTCGGATATGAAGAATATTCCGACGCACATAAACATAAGCACTGCAAACAGAATTGTAACCATTAAATGGATAAGCCGTTCATGCTGCATGAAGCCTATTTTAACAAGCATTTCCGATTTAAGCCGTGTAAAGTCGGCGCCATCGTCTTTAAGCAGCGCAGTAAGGCTTTTTATGTATTCGGTAAAATATTTTCTCATATAAAGCTCCTCCGTCATGGCAGCTGTTCGTGAAAGCAAAACAGCCTCCCTCAAGCCTTAGTATAACATATATTTCTCAATTTTTCAATAGTTTAAGCAAAATATCTTATGCGGGAATATCGTTTTCCTATGCAAAGTTTATCCTTTACTTTTCGGCTTGAATATGGTATAATAATCTAAGCTACAATTATCTTAAAGGATGTGTGTTTTTTGTCTTACAATCAGGATAACATCAGAAATTTTTGTATTATCGCACATATAGACCACGGAAAATCAACCCTTGCCGACCGTATCCTTGAGCTTACCTCATCCGTTGCAAAGCGTGATATGGAGGAGCAGCTCCTCGATAATATGGATATTGAGCGTGAAAGGGGAATTACCATAAAGGCGAGGGCTGTTCGCCTTAATTATACCGCAGACGATGGAAAGGAGTATATCTTTAACCTTATTGACACTCCGGGCCATGTTGACTTCAATTATGAGGTTTCGCGTTCTCTTGTTGCCTGTGAGGGCGCTGTCCTTATCGTTGATGCATCCCAGGGAATTGAGGCGCAGACGCTTGCCAACACCTACCTTGCCATTGAAAACGACCTTGAGGTTATGCCTGTTATAAACAAGATTGACCTTCCCTCGGCAGATCCCGAAAGAGTTGCCGAGGAAATCGAGAATGTAATCGGCATTCCCGCAATGGATGCCCCCCGCATCTCCGCAAAAACGGGAATTAACGTTGAGCAGGTTCTTGAGCATATTGTCACCGATATACCCGCCCCAAAGGGCAGCGCCGACAGTCCGCTCAAAGCGCTTATTTTCGACTGCTTTTATGACAGCTATAAGGGCGTTATAATTTATGTAAGAGTTGTTGACGGCGAGGTTAAAACGGGTACGAAAATTCGCCTTATGGCAACGGGAGCGGAGTTTGATGTTGTTGAAGCGGGATATATGGGCGCAACCGACCTTGTAAGCTCGGGTTCGCTTAAAGCGGGTGAGGTTGGATATATCACAGCTTCGATTAAGTCAATCGGCGACACTAAGGTTGGCGATACCGTTACGGATGCGGAAAATCCCTGTGCGGAAGCCCTCCCGGGATACCGTGAGGTTAACCCTATGGTTTTCAGCGGCGTTTATCCCGCAGACGGCGCAAAATACGGCGATCTTCGTGATGCCCTTGAAAAGCTGCAGCTTAATGACGCTTCTCTTTCGTTCCAGCCCGAAACCTCCGTTGCCCTCGGATTTGGCTTCCGATGCGGATTCCTTGGGCTTCTTCATATGGAAATTATCCAGGAACGCCTTGAACGTGAGTATAATCTTGACCTTATCACAACGGCTCCGTCAGTTATTTATAAGGTAAACCTTACGAACGGCGAAACAATTTTTATAGATAACCCAACCAACTACCCCGACCCTGCCGTTATCGCTTCTGCGGAGGAGCCTATGGTTAAGGCTTCGATACTTGCTCCGTCCGATTATGTGGGCAATATTATGGAGCTTTGTCAGGAACGCCGAGGTGTGTTCAAAAATATGAATTATCTTGACGAAACAAGGGTTGAGCTTCATTATGAGCTTCCGCTCAATGAAATTATCTATGACTTCTTTGACGCATTAAAGTCAAGAACAAAGGGCTATGCATCATTTGATTATGAAATGATGGGATATGTCCCCTCAAAGCTTGTTAAGCTGGATATTCTCCTTAACGGCGATGTTGTTGACGCGCTTTCCTTCATTGTCCATGCCGACAGCGCATATAAGCGCGCAAGAAGGATTGCCGAAAAGCTGAAGGACAACATTCCCCGCCAGCTTTTTGAAATTCCTATTCAGGCTGCTGTCGGAGGAAAGGTTATTGCAAGGGAAACCGTTAAGGCAATGAGAAAGGATGTCCTTGCGAAGTGCTATGGCGGTGATATTACCCGTAAGAAAAAGCTCCTTGAAAAGCAAAAGGAGGGTAAAAAGCGTATGCGCCAGCTCGGCACGGTTGAGGTTCCGCAGGAGGCGTTTATGGCTGTGCTTAAGCTTGACGAATAAGGAGGATTTTCCGATTGGTCTGCATTTTTTCAGAGATTACACATATATTTTAACATAGCAGCATTACGGCACCGAATGGGCAGCGTTTCCTTACGGTGCTGTCTTTGATTTAAGGAGAAGATGTATTATGTGTGGAATTTCGGGATTTTGCAGCTTTAATGAGGATTATGTTTCATCGGAAAGGTTCTCCGCCGATAGGCTTGATGTTCTTAAAAAAATGCGTATCGCAATCGCCCATAGGGGAAACGACCAGACGGGGGAGTTCCTCAGAAAAAATGTCGGTCTAAGCCATACAAGGCTTTCAATAAGGGATATAACGGGCGGCAGACAGCCAATGATTTTCAAAAAGGAAGGCAGGGAATACGCCATTGTTTTCAACGGCGAGATTTATAACACCGACGAGCTTTGGCGTGATCTTAAAAATGTGGGCTTTGAATTTCATACAACCTGCGATACCGAAGCGATTTTATACGCCTATATTCGCTATGGGGAAAAATGTCCCGAATATCTGAACGGGATTTTTGCCTTTGCAATTTGGGACGGGGCGGAGCAAAAGCTGTTCCTTGCCCGTGACCGTGCGGGAGTTAAGCCGCTGTTTTATACGGTCAAGAATAACGAGCTTATTTTCGGCTCGGAAATAAAGGCTTTGTTCGCCCATCCAAAGGTTAAGCCTAAGGTTAATCTTGACAGCTTTAGGGAAATTTTCGGCGTAGGCCCCGCAAGAACCCACGGCTGTGGAGTTTTTGAGGATATAAGGGAGCTTCCGCCGGGTTATTCCGCAGCGTTCGATGAAAGGGGCTTGTCCTTTCGCAGATATTGGGACCTGAAAAGCGAGGTCCACACCGACAGCTATGATGAAACGGTAGAAAATGTTTCCTTCCTTGTCCGTGATTCGATAAAAAGGCAGATGATTTCCGATGTTCCCATATGCAGCTTCCTTTCGGGAGGAATAGATTCAAGCATTGTTACAGCCGTTTCCTCGGAGCAAATCAAAAGCCTTGGCGGTGCGCTCAATACATATTCCTTTGATTTTTCGGGGAACGATGAGTATTTTACCTCCAACAGCTTTCAGCCCGAACGTGACAGACCCTATGTTGATATGATGCTTTCATATATCGGAACAAATCACAGCTACCTCGAATGTGATGAAAAGGAGCTTGCCGATTTGCTTTATGATGCCGTTAAAGCGAAGGATTTGCCCGGAATGGCGGATGTTGACGCATCGCTGCTTTATTTCTGCGGAATGGTTAAGAGGAAGAATAAGGTTGCGCTCACGGGGGAATGCGCCGATGAAATTTTCGGCGGTTATCCGTGGTTTTATCGTGAGGATTTGCTTTTGGGGGAGGGCTTCCCTTGGTCGAAGAATATCTCCGTAAGAAAGTGCCTGCTTAAAGATGGGTTTACAGAAAGCCTTGACCTTGATTCCTACGTTCATGAACGTTATGATGAATCAATAAAGGCAGTGCCAAGGCTTGAATCGGATTCCCCCGAGGAGGCAAGGCGCAGGGAAATAACCTACCTTAACATAAAATGGTTTATGCAAACTCTCCTTGACAGAATGGACAGAACGAGTATGTATTCGGGCCTTGAAGCAAGAGTTCCTTTTGCCGACCATAGGATAATGGAGTATGTTTTCAATGTTCCCTGGGAAATGAAGAGGAAAAACGGCGTAGAGAAATCGCTCCTTAGGGATGCGTTTAAGGATGTTCTCCCTCCCGAGCTTTTATATCGCAAGAAAAGTCCTTATCCCAAAACCTATAACCCCGCCTATGAAAAGCTGCTTGATGAAAAATTAAGCTTAACAATAGAAAATGACGCTGACCCGATAAATGAGTTTATCGACAAGGAAAAGGTTAAGCTCTTTCTTAAAACTCCCGGGGAGTATGGCAAACCGTGGTTTGGGCAGCTTATGACGTCCATTCAGCTTAAAGCGTACATTATTCAGATAAATGACTGGCTGCTTGAGTATAAACCCGAAATCAGCCTTAGCTAAAAGAGGATTTTTATGCCAAAAGGATTATATATACACGTTCCGTTTTGCAGGAGGAAATGCCCCTACTGCGATTTTTATTCGGTAACAGAGCTTGAGCTTGCCGAAAAATACACCGAAGCGGTGATAAGAAATCTCCGCCGCAGCGAAATTTCCGTGGATACCGTTTATTTCGGCGGAGGTACGCCATCGCTCCTTAAACCAAATCGGATTTATGACATTTTGTCCTTCGCAGGGATTGAAGAAAATGCGGAAATAACGATGGAGTGCAACCCCGACAGCGTAAATCCCGACTATCTTGCCGATGCGTTAAGCGCGGGAATAAACCGTGTTTCCTTCGGCGTTCAGTCGCTTGACGACAGCGAGCTTGCCGCATTGGGGCGTATCCATGATGCAGGGGCGGCGATTCACGCCATAGAAAACGCATATGAAGCAGGATTCCGAAATATTTCCGCTGACCTTATGCTCGGCACGGCTTATCAAACGGAGAAATCCCTGTCCGAAACCATAGAGAAGCTGACGGCTTTGCCGATAAACCATATTTCGGCATATATGCTGAAAATAGAATCCGATACACCCTATGGAAAAGGCGGTTCCGACTCCCTGCCTCTTCCCGATGAGGATGAAACCGCCGATATGTATCTTTTTACCGTTCAAAGGCTTAAGGAAAAGGGCTTTGAACAGTATGAAATCTCCAACTTTTCGCAGCCCGACTGTGAATCAAGGCATAATCTCAAATATTGGCGGTGCGAGGAGTACTTTGGAATAGGCCCCTCCGCCCATTCATATATTGACGGCGTAAGAAAGGCTTGTCCGAAATCTGTTCGGGATTTTATTTCATCGGAGCTTCAGCAGGAATACATCACCGAGGAACACGGCGGAGACAGCGATGAGCGCATAATGCTTGCCCTGCGGCTTACAAAGGAGGGAATTGACCTCAGCTCCTTTGATGAAATGCGGCGAAGTGAAATCATAAGGCTTTCAAAGCCGCTCATTGCCGCAGAGTATATGCTTCAGAACGGGAACAGGCTTACGCTTACCCCGAAGGGCTGCCTTGTATCGAACGAGATTATATGCAGAATTATCGGCTGATGCGCCGAAATATGACGAAAAAACCGCTTTTGTCTGACAAAGGCGGTTTTTCTACATATTTATTAATCTTTGATTTTCGGGAACGTTGTCTATAATGCCCGTAATTACAATATTGAAACAATCCGGGTCCTTTGCAAGGTCATAGCTTGTCGCTGAACCTAAAACCGCAACAAGCGGACGCAGGGGAGAATCGGGGAAATTTTTTATAACGCAAGCCTTTTCTCCGTTTGAAAGCTGAACCGTTGAGCCTGTCGGAAAAGGGGCAACCTTCCTCAAAAATGCCCGCAGAACCTTTTCATCAAAATGCGAGCCCATTCCTGCCATAATAAATTCTATCGCTTCATTTGGCGGATTCGGCGTTCTGTACGGACGGTTGGAGGTGAGCGCATCATAAACGTCCGCAACCGCAAGAATTCTTGCATACGGATGAATCTGCGTATCGGAAAGGCCGTATGGGTAGCCCGAGCCATCCATTTTTTCATGGTGCTGAATAATTCCGTTGTAAATATTCTCGTTGACAAGATTACGTTCTTTAAGGTGCTGCGCAGCGTATACAGGGTGCATTTTTACAATTTCAAATTCTTCCTTTGTAAGCCGCCCCGGCTTTGTTATAATCTCAATCGGCACGGAAACCTTGCCGATGTCATGGAGAAGCCCCGCCGTTCCAAGCTCGTTAAGCATTTGATTTGTAAAGCCCAGCTCAATACCTATTGCAAGCGCCATAATTGCAACGCTCAAGCTGTGGTGATAGGTGTAGTCGTCATACATTTTTATATCGGCGATATTGACGAGAATGTCCGTCTTTGAGGAAAGGCTCGTTATAAGCTTTCCCGCCGTGTCGCTTATTTCATCAACATCGGATTGCTGAACGCCTTTATCGCTGTTGATAAAATTATCCGCAAGGTTATGGATGCCGCTTATGGCTTCCGAACGGATTTCCTGATTGATTGAGGAAATCATACGAACCTCGCTGCGAACGGTGTCGATATAAACCCCGTCAATTTCGGCTGAACGGAGCTGTGTAATAGCGACATCGGTCAGCTTTCTTCCCGCTTCAAAATGCTGCGCCTGTTTGGTTGTAATATCATAAGGGAATCTCTAATAACTCACCCACTATCCTATAGATTTGTGGTATAATACTT
>JAJQIG010000022.1 GCA_021199335.1 Oscillospiraceae bacterium
CTAACATCAAATTTTACCGCTGTCCGGATGCAGAACGGGCAGCGGTTTTGTTTTTATCTGTGGGAAAATTTGGGCGAAATTAAAGGCTTTATAACTATTGACATTTCAAAATAAATGTGTTATCATAATAAAATATCCATTGAAACGAAATTATTTTTTGTGTATTATTTTGTCAATAAGGAATGGCTTCTCCGCCCTCAAATTCCTGCATTTAGCCAACGCAAAAAGTTATTTTAGCTAAATGCCCCAAAAGAACCCTGCCAAAAATTGTGCAAATATACAAAATTAACTTTTCGATGCAACAAACTGTTGACGAACCGTTTTTTATGCGTTATAATATTGTTGATGTTAGAATTCGTCTAAATTCTATTTATTAAGTTTAACATCCGTTTTGTTGTCTCCTTTCTTTTGTTCTACACATATTTTTATTCTTTGATTTTATTTTGGCAGGGCTTGTTGTCCTGCATTTTTTTTGCCCAAATTTCCTTGCCAAATTGACAAGCCTTGCTTTTTATTATATAATAGTAGTTGTATGGTTAAAATTACACCTTCGGGAGGAATATAAAATGCCAAAAGAAACCTTTTACATTACAACGCCGATTTATTATCCATCGGGCAACCCCCATATCGGTCACTGCTACACAACCGTTGCCTGCGATTCCATTGCACGTTACAAGAGAATGCAGGGATATGACGTCATGTTTTTGACGGGAACGGATGAACACGGTCAAAAAATCGAACAGAAAGCCGCCGAAAAGGGCATTACCCCAAAACAGTATGTTGATGAAATCGTCGAGGTCTTTAAGAAGCTTTGGAGCTATATGAACATCAGCTACGACAGATATATTCGCACAACCGATGATTACCACGTTGAAGCCGTTCAGAAAATTTTTAAGGAGCTTTACGATAAGGGATATATTTACAAGGGCGAATACAAAGGAAAATACTGTACCCCCTGCGAAAGCTTTTGGACGGAATCCCAGCTTGATGCGGACGGAAAGTGCCCCGAATGTCACCGTGATGTTACGGAGGCAAGGGAGGAAGCGTATTTCTTCAAAATGTCGCCTTTTGCAGAAAGAATTGAAAAGCTTCTTACCGAAACCGACTACCTTCGCCCAAAATCAAGGGCAACCGAGCTTGTAAATAACTTTATCAAACCCGGTCTTGAGGATCTCTGCGTTTCAAGAACCTCATTTAAGTGGGGAATACCCGTTTCGTTTGACGAAAAGCACGTTGTTTACGTTTGGATAGATGCGCTTTCAAACTATATTACCGCCCTTGGCTATGAAAACGGCCATTACAATGATTATCAAAAATACTGGCCCGCCGATGTCCATATGGTTGCAAAGGACATTATGCGTTTCCATGCCATTATTTGGCCCGCAATGCTTATGGCGCTTGAACTGCCGCTTCCGAAGCATCTTGCTGTTCATGGCTGGATAACCTTCAACGGACAAAAGATGAGCAAATCCCTCGGAAATGTCGTTGACCCATTTGTCCTTGGTGAACGCTACGGCGCGGATTCCATACGTTACCATATCCTCCGTGAAATGGCTCTCGGAGCTGACAGCTCATTCTCCAACGAAATTATGATTAACCGCATTAATTCCGACCTTGCGAACGGCTTGGGAAATCTTATTTCAAGAACCGTTGCTATGGTTCTTAAATACTTTGACGGAACTCTCCCCGAAAATAAACAAAGCGGGGAGCATGACGCTGAGCTTATCGCAGAAATGACGTCGCTGCGAGCAAAGGTTGACGAGGCCATTGAAGAAACGAAGCTCAACGTTGCGCTTGCGGAAATTTTCAAGGTTGTTTCCGCCGCAAACAAGTATATTGACGAAACCTCACCGTGGATTCTTGCAAAAAATGAAGCTGATAAGCCAAGGCTTGCCGCAGTTCTCTATAATCTTCTTGAAGCAATCAGAATTACCACGACCCTCCTGTCGCCGTTTATGCCGACAACAATGCCAAAGGCGTGGGAGCAGATTGGTGCGGCTGCGGGCGATGTAACCTATGAAAATGCTGAGAAGTACGGCGTTCTTCCCTCAAATGTTACCGTTAAAAAGGGAGATGTTCTTTTCCCGAGAATTGATGTTGAAAAGGAGATTGACGAACTTAACGCCCTTATTTCGGCAAATGCCCCCAAAAAGGAGGATGATGAGGACGGAGCAAACCTTGTTCCCATCTCCGAAACAATTTCAATTGATGATTTCGGGAAAATTGATTTAAGAATTGCCGAGGTTAAGGAATGCGAGAAGGTTCCGAAAGCTAAAAAGCTCCTTAGATTACAGCTTGACGACGGCTTCGGCGGCAGGCAGGTTGTATCGGGTATCGCAAAATGGTATTCCCCCGAGGATCTTATCGGAAAGAAAATAATCGTTGTTGCGAACCTCGCACCCGCAAAGCTCTGCGGAGTTGAAAGTCAGGGAATGATAGTCGCAGCCGATGTCGGAGAAGATGCGAGGGTTATTTTCGTCGATAAAGATATTCCCAACGGCTCAAAGCTCAGATAAGCACGATTAATTACAAAAAAGCGGGCAGATACTGAATCCGCCCGCTTTTTTCGCGGCTTTTACTAAGGAGGAAAAATGCTCACATATATAGATTCACACGCCCATTATGACGATGAACAATTCGATTTCGACAGGGATGAGCTTTTACCCCGTCTTCATAAAAATGGAGTAAGAAACATTGTCAACATCGGCTGTTCCCTTGAACGTTCACAATTTTCCGTTGACCTTGCCGAAAGCTATCCCTTTATCTATGCAGCGGTCGGAATTCACCCCGAAGATGCTCCGAACACGCCGAGCGACTACCTTCCGAAGCTGATGCAATGGACGGAAAACCCAAAGGTTACGGCAATAGGGGAAATAGGGCTTGACTATCATTATGACGGTTATGACAAAAATCTTCAAATGCGTTTCTTTGAAGAACAGCTTGACCTCGCTGAGAGCGTAAATCTGCCCGTGGTTATCCATTCCCGTGATGCGGCTGAGGACACAATGAATATTCTCCGAAAAAGGGGAAAGGTAAACGGCGTTATGCACTGCTTCTCAGGCTCGGCTGAAACCGCTCGGCAGGTTCTGGAGCTTGGAATGAACATCAGCTTCACAGGCGTTCTCACCTTTAAGAATGCAAGAAAAGCCATTGAGGCATTAAAAACAATTCCCCTCGAAAGGCTTATGCTTGAAACAGACTGCCCCTATATGGCACCCGAACCAAACAGGGGTAAACGCTGCGACAGCGGTATGATTGTTTATACCATTGATAAAATTGCAGAAATAAAGGGTATCTCTCCCGAAATTGTTGCTGAAGCAACTACGGAAAACACCCTAAGACTTTTTCACAGAATAGCAAAATAGGCGAAAAGACGTCCTCCATTTAAATTTTGGAGGACGTCTTGCTTGTATCAAATCACTTGGAAGAGATAGAATTTCAAATAATCCGTTTCGGGAACATTAAGCAGCGTAGGGTGGTCGGGGGATTGCCTTCTTGCTTCTATAAGTTTAAGGGAAACTCCCGCATCCGATGCCGCAGACATAAGCATTCTGACAAACAGGCTGTTATCCATAAAATGCGAGCATGAACAGGTTGCAAGGTATCCTCCCCTCGGGAGAAGCTTCATTGCTCGGTAATTTATCTCCTTGTAACCCCTTTCCGCATCGGAAACGGTTTTCCTGTTTTTTGTGAATGCAGGCGGGTCGAGGATTATCATATTATACGGACTTTTTCCCTCACACAGCTTCGGAAGCAAATCAAAAACGTTGGCGCAAAGGAAATCCATTTTCTCTGAAAGTCCGTTCTTTTCGGCATTTTTCTTAGCCATATCTATCGCCGTTTCCGAAACATCAACGGCGGTTACGTGCGCTGCGCCGCCCATCGCCGCATTAAGGGCGAAGGAACCCGTATGCGTAAAGCAATCAAGGACATATTTGCCCTTAGCGATTTTAGCGGCGGCAAGGCGGTTGTATTTTTGGTCAAGAAAAAAGCCTGTTTTCTGTCCGTTCTCAACATCAACCTCGTATTTTATACCGTTTTCGACAATTTCAGTAACGGGGGAGTCGGGAATCCCGACAAAATCGGATTTATACCAAGCCTTATAAACCTCCAGCCCCTCAAGCTCCCTTATGGAAACATCATTGCGCTCGTAAATTCCGTCAACCTTGACGTTTTCCTCCGCCATTACCTCACATAAGGCTTTGAAAATTGTGTCCTTGATTTTCTCCATGCCGTATGAAAGCACCTGGACGGAGATAAGATTTTCGTAACGGTCGACGGTTAACCCGGGAAGTCCGTCCGCTTCGCCGAAAACAAGTCTGCAAACCGAAAAATCCTCGCCCATAACGGTTTTTCTGTAATCGACCGCATATCTTATTCGGCGTTTGAAGAAGGCGTAATCAAACCTGTCGTTTGCATTGGTTGAAAGGATTCTTATGCGAATTTTGCTTTTTTCGCTAATAAATCCTGTCCCCAGGTAGGAGCCCTTCTCCGAAACAATATCAAGAAGGCAGCCGTTTTGAACCTCGCCCTTGATTTCCTTTATTTCCGTATCATAAACCCACGGGTGGCCCTTTTTTATTGAATGCTCCGCTTTTTTTGTTACAATCGCTATGGGATAGCTTCTCTCCGCTTTCATTTTACGAACACCTCTGAACCCGCTCTTTCCCCGAAACGTGTGGCATAGGGGAAGCAGCCTGAATTTTCTCTATCCTTAATTATACCACTTTTCTCTCTGTTTGTCTATGGGGTAAAATCCGCAGCCTATATCGTGCGGTGGATTTTGGGGAGTAAGCTACCTCTCTGTGATTATGACAGCCTGATTTGACAACGACTCAAAGCGGGTTTCAAAAATCTCCATATCGTATGAGGTCAGCCCTTTAAGCGGATCATTCACATAAACAACGCCTTTTTCCGTATTATATCCAACAAGAAGCATACAATGCTCATTTGCGGGCCATGTTAAGGTTTTTCCCGTGGACGAAACTGTCCATGTTGCGCCTTCCTTTATGGCTTTCATATCTATGCTTGCCCAAACTATAACAGGGTTGCCATTATCAACTGCGGCATAGAGCGCCTTTGTTGGACAGCCGGAAATATTTCTCACCTTGTAGGCTTCATCTCCGCCGCTGTCCTCGAGGTAGCTTTTCGCCGCTGTAACTATAGCGTTTGAAAAGCAGCCATAAGCGAAGGTGCTTTTTGGAGTTCCCACAAAAACCTCGTTAAAATCCGAATTGCGGTATTCACCCTTGGGAAGATATTTATCAGCCATTGTAAGCTTATCGACGTCAAATCCCAAGTAATTCAAAAGCATTGTAAGGGAGGTTATTTCGCATCCCGTCGGAAGCTCCGGATTTTGGAGAATGGCATTCGCTCCGATATAACCCTTCTTTGAATATGATGCGCCGGCGATTGTTACCGTAAGCCCCGAGCTTATATTCTGCTTTTTATCACTTTCACGAACAAGAACCGTATATTTTCCCTCCTTGAGACTGTTAAAATATATGGTGTCCGACTTCATAGCCGTCCATGATTTTCCGCTGTCCACAGAGGCTTCATACTTTTTCTGTTTATCGTAATTTTCTATATGTACCTTAATTTTTCCGTCCTTGTAGATACTGACGGGCGAGCTGTCGGCGGAAATTTCGGTCGAGATTTCTTCGCCGTCAACCCCGACATAGACGGTATGCGTCTGCGAAAGAGTTGTCTTATCCTTGTTCCTCATTATGCAAATGGAATAGCTGCCCTTCTTCAGATTTACAACGGTTGCCGTCCGCCCCTTCATCTTTAGGTATGATTCTCCGCCGTTTGTGCTTAAATAATAAACGTCGTTGTCAGAGCCGTTTTCCACCGCAACCTTTATCTTTCCATCCGATGTATTCTCTCCCGAGCATGGAAATACCGACACGGTGAATGATGCAATCCCACCGCTCTGTTCGGAAGTCTTAACTGATTCGGACGAATTATCCTTGCCCTCATCCGCGGCATATACCCCGATTCCCATAAAAAGAAGCGTGAGCGCCACTGCAAATGCAATTATTAACGAAAACGCCGCCCTTATTGCAATGCGGCACGACGCTTTACAGCATTTATTCCCCATACTCCTCTTAAAATCTTCATTTCTGTAATCCATAATCTCTGACAAAATCAAACTGCTCTCCTTAATATTTTGTACTGCCATTTGTATTCCGCCGCCTTTCTGTTTTTCATTGATATTAATATATCAAAATATTTCATCCTTGTTACAAAATTCGGCGAAATGCAGGGTTGTCGGGATGAAATACAAAGGGGGACGGCTATCGTTCATCTTGTTTATGCTATATGGGCTTACCTGCGGTCACGTAATCGGGCTTTTCTTTTATCAATCATGCCGTTCTTCCTTGCAATCAAAGGTTTCACAGAAACGGGCGGCAAACGAAGGCTCTTCTCCTGCGGCATAAAGGTGGGAAACATCCCCGAATGAACTCATACGGAAGCAGGCTATGCCGTTCCTGCGCTCCTCGGTAATAAGCGTTGTTACCGAGGTCGGTGCGGCGCAAAAGCCGTGCCAAAGCACAACAGGGGAGATACCCAACAAATACCCAAGCATAACGCATTCCACGCCAAAGTGGCAAAAAAGCACGACCGTATCGCGGCAGGGCTTAACTGCATTATAATAATTGCCGCATCGAACATATCCATGCTTTGCGATAATTTCATCAAGACCGCTGTAAACACGCTTTGCCTCGGAAATAACATCTCCGCTTCTCATTCGTTCCGTTTCAAACCACCTATTCTTATCGTAATATTCGGGAACGGCTGTCCAGTCGGCGGGAAGCATATCCCAGGGAATACGCTGTTCCCCTGTTTCCTCGTCAATAACGGGAGCGTGAAATTCTCTGAGCCACGGACAGGTTTCGGCGCTTCGGTTCATTTTCTTTAGCGTAAGCGAGGCTGTATCCTGCGCTCTGCCAAGAGGGGAAACATAGAATTCTGTTACCTCCTGCTTTGACATTTTTTCGGCAAGAAATGCCGCCTCTTTCCAACCCTTCTCCGTAAGAGAATCTATTTCATAGTTCGGATCTCCGTGACGTATAATTATAAGCTTCATATGCCTTCTCCTCAATTCAATTAATGTATCTTAGTCTACAGGATAAATATTAATTTTTCAACGGTGTGATTGCATTCGGAAAAAAGCCTTTGAATTTTTTATCAAGGCTTGAATTTCAATAAGGGGCATCGCCCCGTCATTCAACGAACGACTGGGGGCGTTAGCCCCTTAGGGGTTTCAGTGGGGGATTGTATCCCCCACTGAAAGACCGTATGCTCCCCCGCCTGAAGAGGCGGGGGACATCAGTCGTAAGTTATATACCTTATGCGGTACAATGACGAAAACATAATTCCATTTCGGCGGCTATAGAAAGCGACTCATCCCTTAATTTCTTGCGGTATTCGTCAAATGGCTTGACTTTAAAACTGAGTGCTGATATAATTATTACAGAGATTTTTTTCGGAGGAATAATGTTATGTCAGCAAATTTTAAAAAAATAATTGCCGTTGTTCTTTCAGCGGCATTGGCGCTCTCATTTACTGCCTGCGGCGGCTCGGATAACACAGGCGACAGCGATGAAGCTGTTATTTCCGAGGAAAGTACCGCTTCGGCAAGAGTTACCGTTGAGGGTACAAAATTTATGGTTGACGGCAAGGAGCTATGGATAAACGGAACAAACACCCCTTGGGAAAAGTGGAACGATTTTTCGGGTCAAATGGATGAAGCCTACTGGGATGAAACCTTTGCGCAGCTCGCCGCAGATAACATAAACTGCACCCGCATTTGGGTTAACTGCAACGGCGAAAGCATTGTAAGACTTAAAACCACGGGTGAGGTAAAGGAAATTAATGAAGCGCACTGGACGGATCTCGACAAGCTCTTTGCCATTGCCGAAAAATACGGCGTTTATATCATGGCTACACTTACCTCGTTTGACCACTTCAAAGAGCCGAACGGCGGTTATAAAAAATGGCGTGAGCTTATCAAATCTCAAGAGCTTACCGATACTTTTGCCGATACCTATGTTAAGGAGTTCTGCCAACGCTACGGTGAAAACGAATATCTTTTCTCCATCGATATTATGAACGAGCCTGACTGGGTATATGAAAACGATGAATGCGGCAAGGGGGAAATAAGCTGGGAAAATCTCTCCTATTTCTTCGGAAAATGCGCTTCCGTCATTCATCAAAACTGCGACACGCTTGTAACAGTTGGAATGGGAATGATTAAGTATAATTCGGATAATTACCAGGGAAATATGGTTTCGGACGAATACCTCAAGGAGCTTACGGGACTTGACGACGCTTACCTTGACTTTTACAGCCCCCACTATTACGCATGGATGCTTGGAACATATCTTCTCCCGTTCAACATTACACCCGAGGAATTCGGTCTTGGAACAGATAAGCCATGCATTATCGGAGAAACTCCCAACGATGATGATGATAAAACAGGCATGAGCGCCGCCGATAAGTACAGCTTTGCTTATGGCAAGGGTTGGAACGGCGTGATGACATGGATGGATCCTGTTCTCGGTGACGATGGCACCTACACGTGGTACAAATACGACCTTACTGCCGAGGCAACAAACGCAATTGCTGAAACAGCTTATGACAAGGTATACCCCATCGGAAAGAAAACCGCAGAATAAGCTTCAATTTCACAGCTTTTTCAGTACGCAGTCTGTTTTTTTGCAGGCTGCGTAATTCTTTTCACATATATACAACTTTTTAACGCAAAAAGCGGGGCAATCAATTGGACTGCTCCGCTCTTTTTTCATCGGATTAAACCATCCGATTTAAATTTTCTCAAAAATCAAACAAGCTCAATAATAGCCATTTCAGCGGCATCACCGCGTCTTGGACCGGTCTTAATGATTCTTGTATAACCGCCGTTTACATCAGCATACTTAGGTGCGATATCGTCAAAAAGCTTCTTAACTACATCTTCCTTTGTAACATAAGCAAGAACCTGGCGCTTGGAGTGGAGGTCGTTAGTTTTAGCAATGGTAATCATCTTTTCAGCCATTGAACGAACCTCTTTGGCTCTTGTAACTGTTGTTTCGATTTTGCCGTTTTCGAGCAGATATGTTACCATAGCTCTGAGCATAGCTCTTCTATGGTCGCTTGTTCGGCCCAATTTTCTTGTTCCCGGCATTATAATCACTCCTTACTTATCAAAAGTATCGTATTCCCTGCGTTATGCCGCAGGCCACTCTTAGTTATCTTCTTCAGAGCTAAGGTCAAAACCGAGGGATTGAAGCTTTTCCTTAACCTCGTCAAAGGACTTCTTACCAAGGTTTCTAACCTTCATCATTTCTTCTTCTGACTTATTAATCAAATCATCTACCGTATTAATACCTGCACGCTTCAAGCAGTTAAACGAACGTACTGACAAGTCAAGTTCCTCAATGGTCATCTCAAGGATCTTTTCTTTACCCTTGTCGTCCTTTTCTACCATAATTTCTGCAATAGCGGACTCATCGGAAAGCTCACCAAAGAGCTTCAGATGCTCAATGAGGAGATTGGCTGCCTGCGATACAGCTTCCTTAGCTGAAACAACACCGTTGGTCCAGACCTCAAGGTTGAGCTTATCATAGTCTGTAACCTGACCGAGTCTTGTATCCTCGACCTGGTAATTTACTTTCAATACGGGTGTATAGATGGAGTCAACTGCAATGACATCAACGCCAAAGTTGAACAGCTGCTTATTTTTCTCGGCAGGAACGTATCCGCGGCCTCTGTCAACGGTGATTTCCATATAGAGCTTTGCATCCTTGCCAAGTGTAGCGATATGCATATCCGGGACGAGTATATAAACCTCCGAATCGGCTTTAATATCGCCTGCAGTGACCTCGCATTCGTCCTCAGCCTCAATATAGATGGTTTTCGGACCTTCGCCATATAGCTTTGCGGTAAGACCTTTAAGGTTAAGGACGATTTCGGTTACATCCTCCTTAACGCCCGGAACAGTAGATAATTCGTGGTGTACGCCATCAATCTTCACCGAAGTAACAGCAACACCCGGAAGCGAGGAGAGCAGGACACGTCTTAGGCTGTTGCCAAGGGTATGTCCATAGCCGCGCTCCAACGGAGCGATAGCAAACTTACCGTAAGTTCCGTTAGTTTTGAGCTCAACGGTTTCGATTTCCGGCTTTTCGATTTTTTCAAGCATTATAAAACCCTCCTATATTCGCATTGCGGACAATGAACGTATATAAAACTACACACGCTATCCTATTACTTGGAGTACAACTCGACGATAAGATGTGTTTCAACCTCATAATCAAGATCTTCAGTCTTAGGCATACGAACAACCTTTGCAGAAAAGTTCTCCTTGTTGGATTCAAGCCATGTGGGAACAACACGTCCGTTGGTCTGCTCAACAACATCTTTGAACTTAGCGCTTGATCTGCTGCCTTCGTAAAGGGCAATGACATCGCCTTCCTTAACTCTGTAAGAAGGAATATTAACTCTTTGACCGTTTACGGTGAAGTGCCTGTGAGTAACAAGCTGTCTTGCTTCACGTCTTGTAAGGGAAAGACCCATTCTGTAAACGATGTTATCAAGTCTTGATTCAAGAACGGTAATAAGATTATCACCTGTTTTGCCTTCCATCTTGTCAGCGATTTCAAAGTAGTGATAGAACTGCTTTTCAAGAACACCGTAGATGAATTTAAGCTTCTGCTTTTCCTTAAGCTGCGTGCCGTATTCGGAAACCTTCTTCCTGTTGTTGGCACCGGGATTTCTATTGGAAGACTTAGAAATACCCATAACCATAGGGCTGATTCCTAAGTATCTGCACTTTTTGAGGATAGGATCCTTATTAACTGCCATTTTAGAATTACACCTCCATTGGTATTTTAAAAAAGTTTAACTCAATCCGCAAAAGATACGGGTTATACACGACGTCTTTTGGGAGGACGGCATCCATTGTGAGGAATGGGAGTTACGTCCTTGATAAGTCTTACTTCAAGGCCCACTGTCTGAAGCGCTCTGATAGCAGCTTCACGTCCTGCACCGGGTCCCTTAACGTAAACCTCAACGGTTTTAAGGCCATGCTCCATAGCGGCTCTTGCAGCTGTTTCAGCGGCAGTCTGCGCAGCGAACGGTGTGGATTTCTTTGAACCCCTGAAGCCCAATCCGCCTGCGGAAGCCCACGAAATTGCATTGCCCTGAATATCGGTAATAGTTACAATTGTGTTGTTGAAAGTGGACTGGATATGAACAGCACCATTTTCAATGTTTTTACGCTCACGACGACGTCTTACGACAGTCTTTTTGCCTTTAACCTGAGCCATTGTTCATTTCCCTCCTTACTTCTTCTTGTTAGCGATTGTCTTTACAGGGCCCTTGCGGGTTCTTGCGTTTGTCTTTGATCTCTGTCCGCGAACGGGAAGACCCTTTCTGTGACGAACGCCTCTGTAGCAGCCAATTTCAACAAGTCTTTTTATATTGAGCGCAACATTTCTTCTGAGATCGCCCTCAACTATAAAATTATGATCGATATATTCACGAAGCTTTGCTACATCATCCTCCGACAGATCCTTAACCCTAATGTCAGGGTTTACACCTGTATTTGCGAGGATAACGTCAGCAGATTTGCGACCTATACCGTAGATATATGTGAGACCGATTTCGATTCTCTTATCCTTGGGAAGGTCAACACCGGCAATACGTGCCATTTACAATACACCTCCAAATTGGATTTTTCAACTGTAATTTTCAGAAATTATAATCACCGTGCTTAACCCTGACGCTGTTTATGCTTTGGGTTTTCGCAGATAACCATAACCTTGCCTTTTCTTTTAATAACTTTGCATTTTTCGCAAATAGGCTTAACTGAAGGTCTTACTTTCATGATAAATACCTCCTAACTGCAAGACTTTTTTACTTTGCTCTCCAAGTAATTCTGCCTTTTGAGAGGTCATATGGTGACATCTCAACTGTAACCTTATCGCCCGGAACAATACGGATGTAATTCATTCTGAGCTTTCCGGAAACATGAGCAAGAATCTGATGACCGTTTGCAAGCTCAACATTGAACATTGCATTCGGGAGAGCTTCAGTTACTGTACCTTCAATCTCAATAACATCTTCCTTAGACAAGCATATGCCTCCTTTTGGATTTACGGATTTAGGGTTTGGGCAAAGGAGCAGCTTTGGCTGTATATTCCGAAATAATTCTCCTTAACCCCTTATTTGTCAGATTGCACATATCTATAACAGTATTGGTAAGCCGAAGGTGCTTTAAACGCTTTTTTTTGGGACTTTCAAGCTTTCGCTCTTTTCCATCCGCAAGAAACGCAAAATCCCCCTCGACTGCGGTGATAACAAGGAATCTTCCCTTGTCATGCCCTGCAATGGACTTGGCAATCGTTCCGAGTTTGGCTTCCACAGCTATACTCCTTTCAGGCTTTTGCCTTTCAGATGATGGTCGGTTTTGTTAAAAGAACCGGTCCATCGGGTGTAACTGCGACAGTATGCTCAAAATGAGCCGATGGTGAACCCGATTTTGTCAACACAGTCCAGCCGTCGGGGAGGACCTTTACGCCGTCTCCCACTGCATTGATCATAGGTTCGATTGCAAAAGTCATACCCGCAACAAGCCTTGGCCCGTGCCCCGCTTTTCCAAAGTTCGGAACCTCGGGAGATTCATGGAGCTTTCTTCCAACGCCATGACCTGTATACTCTCTGACTATGCCGTATCCGTAGGATGTCACATACTCCTCGACCGCATGGCTAACATCACCGATGCGATTTCCGACAACCGCCTGCTCAATTCCCTTGTACAGGCTTTCGTTTGTCACCTTGAGAAGCTCAAGTGTTTCCTCCGCTACCTTTCCGACGGGGAACGTGTAAGCCGAATCCCCTGTAAAACCGTCGATATAAGCGCCAACGTCAATGCTTACAACATCACCGTCACGAATAATCTTCTTTTTGGAAGGAATACCGTGAATAACCTCATTGTTAATCGAAATGCACGCGGAAGCGGGGAAGCCGCCATAGCCCAAAAATGTGGGTTTTGCGCCGTTCTTAACAATGTAATCGTGAATGATTTTGTCAAGCTCATAGGTTGACATACCGACTTTTATAGATTGACCGCCGTAATGGAGAGCGTTACCGGTAATAATTCCGGCTTTACGCATCTTCTCCAATTCGGACTTGGATTTAACATTAATCATTTATTTCGCCTTAAGCATTAATTGCTTCTAAAACAACTTTTGATGTCTCGGCAACTCCGTCAAGACCTTTAACTCTCTTGAGCTTGCCCCTTGCTGCATAGAAATCGGCAAGAGGAGCTGTCTGCTCATGATAGGTTTTAAGCCTTTCAACAACCGTTTCGGGGGCATCGTCCTTACGCTGAACCGCATTTCCGCCGCACTTGTCGCAGATTCCCGCAACCTTTGTTGGGTTATACTCAACATGGTAAGAGGCTCCGCACTTTTCGCAAACTCTTCTTCCCGAAATACGCGCCTGAATTGCGGCATCCTCAACATCAATCGAAAGAACCGTATCGATATTGACGCCCATCTTTTCAAGGGCTTCCGCCTGGGGAACGGTTCTTGGGAAACCATCAAGGATAAAACCGTTTTTGCAGTCATCCTCGGCAATTCTGTCTTTCAAAATGCCGATAACAACTTCATCGGGGACAAGAGCGCCGCTCTCCATGAAACTTTTTGCCTTTATACCGCACTCAGTACCGTTTTTAACTGCTTCACGCAGAATATTTCCGGTAGAAATCTGAGGGATTCCAAGCTTTTCGCTTATTACTTCTGCCTGTGTGCCTTTTCCTGCACCGGGGGCGCCCAGTAAAATTAAGTTCATCTGTAATCCTCCTAACAAAGTTCAAACGGTTTAATTTTTATTCAAGAAAACCCTTGTGGTGACGCATCATCATCTGTGATTCAAGCGTTCTTACGGTTTCAAGAACAACGCTTACAATAATCAGTATCGAAGTACCGCCCATTGCAATGTTGAGCTGCGGCATAGCCATATTTGTAAGAATCGGGAAAATAGCGATAATACCGAGGGAAACCGCACCGATAAGAGTAATCTTTGAAAGCACTCTTTGGATATAGTCGCTTGTCGGTTTGCCGGGCCTTATTCCGGGGATAGCGCCATTGTTCTGACGAAGATTATTTGCAATCTCAATCGGATTGTACTGCATTGCAACATAGAAATAGTTGAAAGCAATAATCAGAATAAAGTAGAGAATTGCATACCATCCGCTCTGATAGCTGAAGAAGTGAATAAATCCTGCATAGAATTTCTGCCAGAAGCCTTCGGGATTATCCTTCACAGGTATGAACATCTCAAGAGTAGCGGGGAGCGACATAATGGACATTGCAAAAATGATTGGCATAACGCCGCTCATTGCAATCTTAATCGGAATATGAGTATTCTGTCCACCATACTGCTTTCTTCCCACAACGCGCTTTGCATACTGAATGGGAATTCTTCTTTCCGATTCGTTCATGAATACGATGAACGCAATCATAAGAACAAAAACAATCAGTACAACAGGGACAATCAAAATATACTTCTGATCTGATTTAACAAGCTCGAACATTGCAAGTACACTGGATGGACCTCTCGAAACGATACCGGCAAAAAGTATCATTGAAATACCGTTTCCGATGCCGTTATCATTAATCCTGTTTCCAAGCCAAACAACAACGCAGGAGCCGGCAGTAAACGCAGCGATAATGACTATTGCCGCAAACACTCCCGAAGCGCCTTCAGTATACTTAACAGCGCCATTGTTCCTCTGAGTAACATAATAAGCATAGGACATAACGAGCGAAATGCCCAGCGTAACAAACATTGTAATTGTGTTAAGCTTCTTTCTGCCCTCTTCTCCTTCCTTCTGGAGGTTTTCCAACGGGGGAAGAGCATATGTCAAAAGCTGAACAATAATCGAGGCGTTGATATAAGGCTGAATTGCCAATGCAAATAACGTTCCTTTTGAAAGAGCGCCGCCTGAGAGAATATCCATATAGCTCAGGAAGCTTCCTCCGTCAGTAATCATAGAGCTCAGAACAGTTGTATCCAAAAACGGAACAGGGATATGACAGCCAATGCGGAAAATAAGAATGATTAATAATGTGTAAAGGATCTTTTTCCTTAGTTCAGGAACCTTCCAAGCGTTTCTGAAGGTTGAAAACACATTACATCACCTCAGCCTTCCCGCCTGCCTTTTCGATTTTTTCCTTAGCTGAAGCTGAAAAAGCAGCTGCCTTAACAGTCAGATTTTTTGTAAGTTCGCCATTTCCGAGAATCTTAACGCCGTTTTCAGCCTTTTTAACAATTCCCGATGCAATAAGAAGCTCTGTATCTACCTCAGTGCCGTCCTTAAAAATTTCAAGGTCGGAAACATTGATAGCAACCGGCTTTGCTGCAAATATATTATTGAAGCCTCTCTTAGGAATTCTTCTTGCAAGAGGCATCTGACCGCCCTCAAAGCCCGGTCTTACTCCGCCACCTGAACGAGCGTTCTGGCCCTTATGACCCTTGCCTGCGGTTTTACCCTGACCCGAGCCATGACCTCTGCCTATTCTTTTAACGTCCTTTGTGGAACCCTTGGCAGGGGACAATTCGTGAATATACATATTTTCGCACCTCCCTGCAATAATTATGCTTCGGTTACTTCTACAAGGTGAGAGATCTTATTAATCTTTCCCTTTGTAGCATCATTGTCGGGCTGAATTTTTTCAACGCCGACCTTGCGAAGTCCGAGAGAATGCGCTACTGCAATCTGCGGCTCTGTGCAGCCGTTAAGGCTCTTGATAAGCTTTACTTTAAGTGCCATTTTCTGCATCCTCCTTAACCAATAACTTCTTTAATGGATTTGCCTCTGATTTCGGCAACTTCCTTAGCGCTGCGGCATCTTGAAAGGCCGTTGATTGTTGCCCTTACAACATTGCACGCATTGTTTGAACGCAGGGACTTTGTTCTTATATCCTTAATTCCTGCCATTTCAATAACAGCACGGACAGGACCGCCTGCGATAACTCCTGTACCGGGAGCGGCGGGCTTCATAAGAACTCTGCCTGCGCCGAATTCACCGATAATTTCGTGAGGAATTGAAGTACCTCTGAGAGAAACCTTAACCAAATTCTTCTTAGCATCCTCGATACCCTTGCGGATAGCATCGGGAACTTCTCCCGATTTGCCTATTCCGAAGCCTACTGTGCCATTGCCGTCGCCAACTACTACAAGAGCAGCAAATTTATAAATACGACCGCCCTTAACAGTCTTTGAAACTCTGTTAATTGCAACAACCTTCTCGGCAAGCTCGAGTGCAGAAGCATCTATTTTAGCATTAGCCAAAAGAATAACCTCCTTATTTGTTACTTCGGCTTCCTGAACTTAGAAGTTCAGACCGCCCTTTCTTGCGCCCTCTGCAAGTTCAGCAACTCTACCATGGTAGAGGAAACCTGCACGGTCAAAAACAACATCCTTAATGCCCTTAGCAAGCGCCTGCTCAGCAAGCTTTTCGCCAACCTTGAATGCGCCTTCCTTATTGCCGCCGTTGCCGTCAAAGCCCTTATCAAGGGAAGAAGCCGATGCAAGTGTTACTCCCGCAACGTCGTCAATAATCTGAGCATAAATATGCTTGGATGAACGAAAAACATTAAGTCTTGGGCAAGCTGCAGTTCCGCTTATCTTGGAACGTACACGAATCTGCCTTTTTGCTCTGGCAGCCTTTCTATTGATCTGCTTAACCATTTAATTTCACTCCTTTTCAACGAAGAATAGTAGCTCATGTTTCAAGCTGTCCCATTCTTCCACATAACAGGATAAATTTCTCAATCAGGTGCAAAGGATTACTTCTTACCCTTAGCAGCCTTACCTTCCTTGCGGATGATGCGTTCGCCCTGATAGCGAATACCCTTGCCCTTATAAGGCTCAGGCGGCTTTTTCTCACGGATTTCGGCAGCATATTGACCTACCTTCTGCTTGTCGATGCCCTTAACGACAACCGTGTTCGGATTGGGAACATCAAGCTTTATATCCTCTGTTTCGGGGATAATAACCTGATGTGAGAAACCGAGGTTCATAACAACGTTCGTACCCTGCTTTGCTGCACGGTAACCGATACCTTCGATTTCGAGGGTCTTGGTATAGCCTTCTGTAACACCCTCAACCATATTTGCAATAAGAGTTCTTGTAAGACCGTGGAGCGACTTGTGAAGCTTATCCTCGGATGGACGCTCAACAATAATTTCATTGCCCTCAGCCTTAATAATCATATCCTTGTTGAATGTTTCAACAAGAGTACCCTTAGGTCCCTTTACGGTAACTGTAGCGCCGTCAACCTTGACTTCAACGCCTGCGGGAACACTAATGGGCTTTCTACCAATTCTCGACATTATGTGCCCCTCCTTACCATACGAATGCAAGAACTTCGCCGCCGACATTAAGCTCCCTTGCCTTCTTGTCTGTCATAACACCCTTGGATGTTGAAACAATGGCAATTCCGAGTCCCTTCATAACCTTCGGCATATCCTCGCAGCTGGAGTAGATACGAAGACCGGGCTTTGAAACTCTGCGAAGTCCTGTAATAACCTGTGATTTATTTTCACCGTATTTAAGTGTAATTCTTATAATGCCCTGCTTGCCGTCGTCAATAATCTGATAGCTTTTAAGATAACCCTCGTCAACGAGAATCTGGGTAATAGCTTTCTTCATATTGGAAGCAGGCACATCAACCGTTGCGTGCTTAGCAGAATTCGCATTACGGATTCTGGTAAGTATATCTGCAATTGTATCAGTAATTTGCATACCTTGGTAACCTCCTTATATTAATAGGGGATAAAGCCCCTTCGGGAACTTTCCCTGCGGTTTTTATCCGCCGCTTTGAAAGCGTTAAGCCTTACCAGCTTGCCTTCTTAACACCGGGAATCTGACCCTTGTGAGCCAATTCTCTGAAGCAGATACGGCAAATGCCGAATTTTCTCAAATAAGCGTGAGGTCTGCCGCAGATTTTGCATCTGTTATAAGCTCTTGTAGAAAACTTAGGAGTCTGCTGCTGTTTCAGCTTCATTGCTTTTTTAGCCATCTTTAATAATCCCTCCTAATGAATTACTTGATGAAGGGAGCGCCCATAAGCTCGAGAAGAGCCTTTGCTTCCTCATCGGTATTTGCGGTTGTGATGATGTTAATATCCATACCGCGAACCTTGTCGATTTTATCATACTCGATTTCAGGGAAAATAAGCTGTTCCTTGATACCTGTCGAGTAATTGCCTCTTCCGTCGAAAGAGTTTGCGCTGATTCCTCTGAAGTCACGAACACGGGGGAACGCAACATTGAAAAGTCTATCGAGGAATTCGTACATCTTTTCGCTTCTGAGGGTAACCTTAACGCCGATAGGCATTCCTTCACGGATCTTGAAGTTAGCTACTGACTTCTTCGCGCGGCATACAACAGGCTTCTGACCTGTGATAGCCGCAAGGTCTGTCATAATAGCGTCAAT
This sequence comes from Oscillospiraceae bacterium, assembly GCA_021199335.1. GTDB lineage: Bacteria > Bacillota > Clostridia > Oscillospirales > Ruminococcaceae > UMGS363. Next base: position 18,511 of record JAJQIG010000022.1, read on the forward strand.
AACCTTGGCGTTATCCTTTGCTTCACCTGCACCGACATTGATAACAACCTTGTCGATCTTAGGAATCTGCATTACACTCTTGTACTCGAACTTTTTCATTAAAGCAGGAGCAACTGTGCTGACATAAAGTTCTTTTAAATTAGATGCCATTTCAATTTAACTCCTTTCCTTAATATGTTTTGCCGCAGTCTGCATTCTTGCAAACTCTCTTCTTAGTACCGTCAGCCTCAATCTTGTGACCGATTCTTGTGGGCTTGCCGCACTCGGGGCAAACTATCATAACCTTTGATGCGTAGAGGGGAGCTTCGCACTTTACGATTCCGCCCTGCTGACCCATCTGTCTGGGCTTAACGTGCTTTGTAACAATGTTAAGACCCTCAACGATAACCTTTTTCTCCTTGGGAGAAACTTCCAAAACCTTGCCCTGCTTACCCTTATCCTTGCCGGAAAGGATAACAACGGTGTCGCCGGTTTTTACGTGAAGATTATTCATAACTGGGGGACACCTCCTTAAAGTACTTCGGGAGCAAGTGAAAGGATCTTCATATAGTCCTTGTCTCTAAGCTCTCTTGCAACAGGTCCGAAAATACGGGTTCCTCTGGGATTCTTATCTTCTCTGATAATAACGGCAGCATTTTCATCGAATCTGATATAAGTTCCATCCTCACGACGGAGGCCCTTAGCGGAACGAACAATTACTGCCTTAACAACGTCGCCTTTTTTAACAACGCCGCCTGGTGTTGCTTTTTTAACCGAAGCAACAACTACATCGCCGATATTTGCATATCTTCTGCGTGTGCCGCCGAGAACTCTGATACACATAAGCTCCTTGGCACCGGTGTTATCAGCGACCTTTAAATAAGTCTGCATCTGTACCACAGCGCATTACTCCTTCCTATTTTACAGAAGCTGACGGCAAAGGGCGAACCTTTGCCGCACTTCATATAAATTTAATCAACAACAAGCAATATATTTTGGCGAGCGTTCCAACGTAGCCATGCGTTTCGCAGCCGTGCGTCACACCCACCGAAATATGATTATAGCATAAAAATCCCTTGGTGTCAATCGGCATTTTAGCCAATATAACGGGCGTTTTACTACAACTTTTTACTTAGCCTGCTCAATTACCTTTACCAAACGCCATCTCTTATCCTTTGAGATAGGACGGGTTTCCATAATTTCAACGCGGTCGCCTATGTTGCATACGTTGCCTTCATCATGAGCCTTGAGCTTAATTGTTCTCTTGATAATCTTCTTATAAAGAGGATGCTTAACGTTATCAACGATTGCAACTACGATTGTTTTGTCCATTTTATTGGAAACAACCTTACCGACTCTTGTTTTTCTAAGATTTCTCTCATCAGCCATCTTTAAAACCCTCCTTCACTTACTGCTGTGCTTCGGAACGCTCACGCATTATGGTTTTTACACGAGCAATATCCTTTTTAACAGCTTTTAAACGTGTTGGATTGTCAAGCTGATTAACAGCAAGCTGAAAACGAAGAGCAAAAAGCTCTTTCTTTAAGTCGGAAAGCTTGTTTTCAAGCTCGAGAGTAGTCATTTCTCTTACTTCTGCTGCTTTCATTATACGCTCGCCTCCTGTTCTGCCTGACGTGTTACAAACTTACATTTAATGGGGAGCTTGTGAGCTGCAAGACGCATAGCTTCACGAGCAAGCTCCTCGGAAACGCCGCCAATTTCAAACAAAACTCTGCCGGGCTTAACTACTGCAACCCAATATTCGGGTGAGCCCTTACCTGAACCCATTCGAGTTTCGGCAGGCTTCTCTGTTACAGGCTTGTCAGGGAAAATCTTTATCCAAACCTGACCGCCACGCTTAATGTAACGTGTCATAGCAATACGGGCAGCTTCAATCTGATTCGAGGTAATCCATGCGGGTTCAAGCGCCTGAAGGCCAAAATCGCCGTTTGAAACGGTGTTGCCTCTCATAGCCTTACCTGTAAGTCTGCCTCTCTGTACTCTTCTGTACTTAACTCTCTTTGGAAGAAGCATTACTGGTTACCTCCTTCTCTTCTTGCTTCGGAACGGTTTCTGCCGTTTCCGCGGGGTCTGTCATTGTTCGATCTGCGGGGTTTTCTTTCAGGCTTTTCAAAAGCGGCTGCCTTTGCGGCATTCAAATCGCCCTTGAGAACTTCGCCCTTATAAATCCAAACCTTAACGCCAATACGGCCATAGGTTGTTGCAGCCTCTGCAAAGCCGTAATCAATGTCGGCACGGATTGTCTGAAGGGGAATTGTGCCTTCATGATAGCTTTCGGAACGTGCGATTTCAGCTCCGCCAAGACGGCCGCCGCACTTAACCTTGATTCCCTTTGCTCCGAGCTTCATTGATCTGCCGATAGCCTGCTTCATAGCTCTTCTGAAGGAAACACGGTTTTCAAGCTGAGAAGCGATGCTTTCAGCAACAAGCTGAGCGTTCATATCGGGTGTCTTTACCTCAACGATGTTGATGGAAACGGATTTACCGATCATCTTTTCAACGTTCTTAGTAACCTTTTCGATATTTTCTCCGCCTCTGCCGATAACAATACCGGGCTTAGCGCAGTGAACATGAATTCTTACCTTATCGGCAAGTCTTTCTATTTCAATCTTAGGAACGCCTGCATCATAAAGCTCTTTTTTAATATAATTACGAACATTGTAATCTTCAACCAGAGTGTCGCCGAAAGTTGCTTTGTTTGCAAACCAGCGGGAATCCCAATCTTTGATTACGCCGACACGAAGACCGTGTGGATTAACTTTCTGTCCCATTTAGTTTACTCCTTTCGACTTATTCCTTTTCCTTAACCACAAGAGTTACATGAGATGTCCTCTTGAGGATGCGGAAAGCTCTGCCCTGTGCTCTTGGCATAATTCTCTTCATAACGGGTCCCGGGCAAACGAAGCACTCTGATACATAAAGGTCATTTCTGCTCATACCAAAGTTATTTTCAGCGTTTGCAATTGCGGACTTCAGAAGCTTTTCCAGATATTCACAAGCAGACTTAGGTGTGTTCTTTAAAATCGCCATAGCTGTTTCAACGTCCTTTCCTCTGATGAGGTCGAGAACGATCTGAACCTTTCTCGGTGCTATGCGAGCATTTTTAAGGTATGCTCTTGCTTCCATTCTAAATTCTCCTCTCTGCCTTATTATTTACCGTTGTTGGATGTCTTTGAGCCCGCATGACCCTTAAAGGTTCTTGTAGGCGCAAACTCGCCAAGCTTGTGTCCAACCATATCTTCGGTTACATATACGGGAACGTGCTTTCTGCCGTCGTGAACAGCAAATGTATGACCTACGAAATCAGGGAAAATTGTTGAAGCTCTGCTCCATGTCTTAAGAACCTTCTTTTCGCCTGCTTCGTTCATGGCGATAACTCTCTTTAAAAGGACCTCCTGAACGTAAGGGCCTTTCTTTACGCTTCTGCTCATTGGTTTTCCTCCCCTCTCACAATCAGAGGCAAGATGTAGGGACAAACGCCATTTTGCGCCGCCCCACATTCCTCTTTACGATTCCTATGAGTGTATTTGATAATAATTGTTTGTTCCAATCCACGCTTAATAATTTCACGGAGTGAGATATTTTCACATCTGCGCAAACGCTTACATTAGCTCACGTGGTTCAGCAGCAGGGGTACCGATTTATCTTCGCCCACCACCGCCGTTGAGCTCTTCCTACAATTTATATCCCCAACTCAGAAGCGGGGGAAGCTCTTGTCGGAAGAGGTTAAAATGCAAATCACTTGCATCAGGCAATCTTACTTGCCGTTTCTTCTCTTAACGATGAACTTATCGGTTCTGTTATGAGTAGCTCTGGTCTTGTAACCCATAGCGGGCTTGCCCCAAGGTGTAACAGGACCGGGACGTCCGACAGGCGATTTACCTTCACCACCGCCGTGGGGGTGATCGCATGGGTTCATTACTGAACCGCGAACTGTAGGTCTGATGCCCTTATGACGTGTTTTACCTGCTTTTCCGACATTTACATTCTCATGGTCGATGTTTGAAACCTGGCCAATGGAAGCCATGCAATTTACAGCAACTCTTCTCATTTCTCCCGAAGGAAGTCTTACTAGAGCATAATCGCCCTCTTTACCCATAAGCTGAGCCATATTGCCTGCCGCACGAACAAGCTGAGCGCCCTTTCCGGGATAAAGCTCAATGTTGTGAATAAATGTACCGACAGGGATATTAGCAAGGGCAAGAGCGTTGCCGGGCTTAATATCGGAATCAGCGCCTGCGCGAACAACATCGCCGACAGCAAGGCCGTTAGGAGCGATAATGTATCTCTTTTCACCGTCCTCGTACTGAACGAGTGCGATGAATGCGCTTCTGTTAGGATCATATTCAAGAGTCATAACGGTAGCATTCATGCCCTGCTTATCTCTCTTGAAGTCAATGATTCTGTACTTTCTTCTGTTTCCGCCGCCTCTGTGACGAACGGTAATTCTGCCGTAGCTGTTTCTGCCGGAGTGCTTCTTTATCGGAGCAAGAAGGCTCTTCTCGGGAGCTACCTTAGAAAGACCGCTGTAATCTGTAACAGTCATCTGACGTCTTGAAGCGGTCGTAGGCTTGTATGATTTAATAGCCATTTCAGTTATTCTCCTTTTTATATTTTTGATGTTTTGCGGAAGCTTTACCTTCCATACTTACTCAGGCTCAGAAACAAGAGCCAAGGAGTAAAAGCCAAATTGGCATTACATCATGCCATCGAAGAACTCGATGGTCTTTGAATCGGGTGTAAGAGTAACGATTGCCTTCTTCCATGAAGCCGTATATCCGGAATGAAGTCCCATTCTCTTCATGCGTCCTCTTACATTCATGGTGTTAACCTTTGCAACCTTAACGCCGAAAAGCTCTTCAACTGCTCTTGCAATCTCAATCTTGTTGGCGTTCTTGGCTACCTTAAAGGTGTACTTGCTGTCCTGAAGACCGGACATACTTTTTTCTGTAATGATAGGCTTGATTACAATATCCTGTGCTAACATTATGCGTACACCTCCTCAATCTTTGCAACAGCATCCTTAACAACGATAAACTTATCGTAATTGAGAATGTCATAAACATTAATTGTGTTTACAAGAGCGGTCTTAACACCGGGGATGTTAGAAGCGCTCTTCATTACGAAGCTGTCAGATTCGGGGAGAACGATAAGAGCCTTCTTACCCTCCGCCTCGATTGCCTTGAGCATATTAACCATTGTCTTTGTCTTGTATTCTTCCATCTTAATGGAATCAAGAACGATCATGTTATTATCGATAACCTTAACGGACAATGCCGATTTCATCGCAAGCCTTCTCAGCTTCTTGTTAACGGAAAAACGGTAGGATCTGGGCTTTGGACCCAATGCAACACCACCGTGTGTCCACTGAGGAGCACGGGTTGAGCCCTGTCTTGCATGGCCTGTGCCCTTCTGCCTCCAAGGCTTTCTTCCGCCGCCCTTAACCTCTGTACGGGTAAGTGTGGACTGTGTGCCCTGGCGTTGGTTGGCAAGGTAATTCACTACCATTGTGTGCATAGCAGGTTCATTGGGAGTGATACCGAAAATTGCATCTGACAGCTCAATGTCGGAAACCTCTTTACCTGTCATATCTAAAACTTTCAAACTAGGCATTATTGCTTCCTCCTTCCATTAAGCCTTTTTCTTTACGCAGTCGCAGATTGTAACAATTCCGTTCTTTGGACCGGGAATTGCACCCTTGATTGCGATAAGGTTGTTTTCTGCGTCAATCTTGACAATTTCAAGATTCTGAACCGTAACCTTCTCCGCACCCATATGACCCGCAAGAGCCTTGCCCTTGAAGATACGGGATGGCGAAGAACACGCACCCATGGAACCTGCCTGTCTGTGAACAGGACCTGTACCGTGGGTTTCCTTGAGTCTGTGCTGATTATTTCTCTTGATAGGACCTTGGAAGCCCTTACCCTTTGAAGTTCCCGAAACATCAACGATGTCGCCGACTTCAAAGCTGTCAGCCTTCAAAATAGAACCGATCTCGATAGCCTCCGCATTGTCAAGCTTGAACTCCTTAAGAGTTCTCTTGAGGGGAGCATCCGCTTTAGCAAAATGACCCTTAATGGGCTTGTTTGCAAGCTTCTCTCTGAGATCGCCAAAGCCGAGCTGAACTGCGCTGTAGCCATCGTTCTCAACAGTTTTCTTCTGAACGACTACGCAGGGACCGGCTTCTACAACCGTCAAGGGGATAACCTTGTTGGTTGCTTCGTCGAAAATCTGTGTCATACCGATTTTCTTACCGATGATTGCCTTTGTCATATTTTTTCCTCCTTTGGTTATTGGTTGCATTTCTGCAACTTGACCTGCGGCAAATGCCTTTGGGAAATGGTAACCCTTCGATTACTTAATTTCCATAACAACATCAACGCCGGCAGGAAGTTCAAGACCCTGCAGCGCTTCGGTAACCTTTGCGTCGGGTCTGATAACATCAATAAGTCTTTTATGTGTTCTCAGCTCGAACTGCTCACGGCTATCCTTATACTTATGAACAGCACGAAGAATTGTAACAATCTCCTTGTCTGTAGGAAGCGGGATAGGACCCGAAACCTTTGCGCCGCTGCGCTTTGCTGCGTCAACAATCTTAGCTGCTGCCGCATCAACTACCGCATGGTCGAAACCTTTTACTCTGATTCTGATTTTTTCATTGACTGCCACTTAGAATCGCCTCCTTAAAAATATAAAAATGTAGAGGGACGAAAGAACGGACATTTCATCTTTCCGTTCATGTAATAACTTCAACGCCGCCGTGTGTATCGCAAGAAGCCAAACAAAAAACTCGAAAAAACACAACATTTTCCGAGTTACAGCCGACCAATATACACAAGCTTACCTTTCGGCAAGGATAAATCCAACCGATGGTTTAAGCACCCACAGTGCAGTTATTACAGCCGCCCGGTTTAAAATCGGACATACTCCGTGAAAATTTCCCCGCAAACCGCGAGCCACCTTTCACTTCAACGCATATCATTGTTGCAGTCACGCAAGATATATTTTAACACATGCAGCCGTTATTTTCAAGGGCTTATCCGTAGAATTTTCACCCTTATTGTAGCAATTTTTTATTGATTTTATACAACAAATTCAAAATATATCCCCAACACTTCGCATTTTCCTAACCGTTACCGCTTAAAAGCTTAGTCCCTGCTGCGTTTGAAAGGATCACAGGGTGCGGAAATCCTTAAACAAAAATCCCTGCGGAAAGCAAAATCGCAAGCCCGCAGGAATCTTTTTCATAAGCAAAATATTTATCTTGCTTCACAGATAAGCTTTATTGCCGTCCTGTCAGCACCGTCAATAACAACGTTTGCAAACGCAGGAATGCATATAAGGTCGATTCCTATCGGCGCAAGATAGCCCCTTGCAATGGCAATTGACTTTATCGCCTGATTCGCGGCCCCTGCGCCGACCGCCTGAACCTCGACGGAGCCGTTTTCCCTGATAACGTTTGCGATTGCCCCTGCGACGGAATTAGGCACAGACCTCGATGAAACCTTTAAAACTTCCACTGACTTCTCCCCCTAACATAAGTAAAATACAATTGTATATGAAAACAAGATACATTATATGATTTTATACTATACTTCATTATACACCACACTTCAAATTTTTTCAATAATGAAGAACAATATTCGGGGATTTACCTAATCAGTAAACGTTTAATATTGTATGCTTTGCCACATTTTTCATCAAAAGCCACCACAACCCCGTTTATAAAGGCGGGATTATTTGACTCGGCAAATCTCACGGGGCAGTGAAAACGCTGTTTTTTTATCGCAAGCTCGCTCTTGACTCCGAGAACGGAAAGCTCTGCGCCGCACATCCCCGCATCGGTAATGTAGGCTGTATGGTCGGAGAGGATAACCTCATCGGCGGTCTGAACGTGCGTATGCGTTCCGAGAACCGCCGTTACTCTGCCTGCGAGATACTGACCCATTGACTTTTTTTCGCTTGTCGCCTCTGCATGGAAATCAATAAAGATGTTGGGGGTATCAATTTCCTCAAGAAGCCTGTCTATCACAGAAAAAGGGTTGTCGATTGCTTCAAGGTAGAGCGTTCCCATAAGGTTTATAACAGCAATTTTCGCGCTGCCCATGTCGTAAACGCAAACTCCCTTTCCCGCATTACCCTCAGGGAAATTTGCGGGGCGGATAAGGCAGTTCTTTTCATCGTAAAGGGGCATAATCTCCCTTCGGCGGAAGCAGTGGTTCCCCGTTGTTATAACATCTGCGCCGAGGTTGAAAAGACTTTTTGCCGACTGAGGGGTTATTCCGTTTCCATCGGCGCTGTTTTCGCCGTTTATAACAACAATATCAATGTTATATTCACGTTTTATTTCATTGATTTTCGATGCAACAAAGCTGCAGCCGTGGGAGCCTACAACATCTCCCAAAAAAAGCAGATTCATAATATCAATTCCTTTCGCAAAAGCTATACCTATTATATCATATAAAGCCGCCGTTGTCACACGTTTTTTGTCAAAAAATAATCCTGCGCGGCAATTTTGAGCCACGCAGGATTGTTATCACGAATTTTATTCCTCTGCAGACGTTTCAACAGCTTCAACATCGGGGGCGGGGATGTCGTAATCTCCCTCGGAATTAATTGCCCTCATCATTCCTTCGATTATCTCGGGGTAAAGAACCTTGCCCGTTACTCTCTCAAAAAGCGCATAGCCGTTCTTACCGTTGTAGCCGTTATCCCAGTAAACGGGCACACAGCCGTTATCCTTAGCGGCCTTGACGACATACTCTATCCAATAGCATCTGTATTCGTACTGCACTTCGCTCAGATGGGTTTTATCCTGAACTCCAAGCTCGCCTATTACAACGGGGTAACCCTGACTTACAAATTTATCGTACATCTTTTTCATCTGGGAATCGACATAATCCTCCTGACCCCAGCTGTCATAATCCTCGGTTGCATATTTTCCCCACTGCGTCTTTGCGGAGGAATCATTTTCGTCAAGCGTAAAGTTATAAGGATCATAGTAATGCACGGAAATCATTATTCTCTTTCCATCCGCTTCGCAAAGGCTGTCGTCCGGAATTTCAAAGCCGTAATCTCCCGCAATGTAATCTATATTGGTGTTCCAGCCGGGCATAAGAAGCCATCTTCTTGTATTGTTGGAGCCTGTTTTTCTTACGGCATCAACAAAAATTTGGTTATATGCGTTAATATTTTCATAGCCGACGGGGTCGGGATTGCCGTATGTATTGTCAAACTCCTCATTCATTGATTCAAAGATAAGGTGTTCGTCATAATCCTTAAAACGGTCGGCAATCTGAGTCCATACCGCCTCATATTTAGCCTTGATTTCATCCTGGTTCTCATCAACGCAGAGCAGCCAGCCGCCGTCTACGGTGTAATATCCGTCGCCATGCATATTAACTATTGCAAACATATCGTTATCAACAACGTAATCAACAACCTCCTGGATTCTGTCAAGCCATGCGCTGTCGATTGTATAGTCAGGGGCATCGCCTATTTTGGAGAGGTAGGAAACGGGGATTCTTATTGTGTTAAAGCCCTGCTCCTTAACGGATTTTATAAGGTCCTCCCTAATAGTAGGATTTCCCCAAACGGTTTCGTTCGGAACCTTGTTGCTTGAAGCCTCAAGCTGGTTTCCGAGGTTCCAGCCCATGCCCATCGCCGCCGTAATTTCATCCTGGTCAAGCTCGTCCCAATCAGAATCGGATTCGGAAGCATCCTCCGCAGCAGCTGAAGCGGATGCGGTCGTTTCCTCGCCCGAAGCATCCTCCGTTGAATCGGCAGTGCCGCAGGCTGTAAAGGCGGTCATTGCAACAAGGACAGCCACCGCCGTAAGTCTTTTAAGTGTATTTTTCATACAAAGCCTCTTTTCAAAAATATTTTATTTATTATACCACATATAAAATTAAAATAATACAGTAATTTGTAAATTTTTGTTCATAAAATGCCTTTTCAAAAGTTTTTTTATTTCAAGGAAACGAAGAACGGCTTTTAGCAGTAGTAAAACTACCCTAATTTAACGAAAAAAATATATTATTTTTGGTCGAAAGCGAGTATTTTTTCATAAATTTATGTCAGCATTTGATTTTTTAAACGATATATGGTACAATAAAAATTAGTATATTCTTTTTTGGGAAGTATTTGTCTTTCATGAATACGATCCTTATTTTTCAGCCCGAATTATGGGCAATTTAAGAAGGAAGTAATCAATATGGATAAGAATTATGACGTTATTATAGCGGGTGCGGGCGCAGGCGGACTTTATACGGCTATAAATCTGCCCTCCGACCTTAAAATTCTGCTTATTTCAAAAAGGGAGCTTATTCTCTGCAACTCCGCCCTTGCGCAAGGCGGCGTCGCTGCGGTTTACAAGCCCACGGACGACAATATTCAGCTCCACACCAGGGATACCCTCATCGCAGGCGGATACAAAAACAACCCCGATTCCCTTAAAATCCTCGTTACCGAGGCTGCACATGAAATTGAGAAAATTATAAGCCTCGGCGTTGACTTTGATAAAACTGAGGACGGCGATTATCACCGCACCCTTGAGGGCGGGCACAGCCGTCACCGCATTTTCCACCATAAGGATTCAACGGGATTTGAAATCACTTCAAAGCTGCAGGAGGTTGTTAAGAAGCAGCCTAATGTCGACATTATGGAAAACGCTCTCCTTTGCGGCGCCAAAAAGACCTCAACGGGATTTTCTGCGGATATACTTGCAAACAATGTCCATGAAACCTACAATTCACGCTACATAGTCCTTGCGACAGGCGGCATCGGAAGAGTTTATGATTATACGACCAACTCCGCAATCGCAACGGGCGATGGAATTACACTTGCATATGAAATGGGGGCGAACATTAAAAATCTGTCCCTTATCCAGTTCCACCCAACCGCTTTTAATAATAAGCATACAAGGGAATGCTTCCTTATCTCCGAAGCGGTAAGAGGGGAGGGGGCATACCTGCTCAATAAAAACGGCGAGCGCTTTATGCAGAATTATGACGAACGCCTTGAGCTTGCCCCAAGGGATGTTGTTTCGCATTCGATTATAAGCGAGGGAAAGCGTCTTGATTCCGATGATTTCTATCTTGATATTTCGCACAAGGATTCCGACTTCATAAAGAAGCGTTTCCCTATGATTTACAAGTACCTGCTCGAACAGGGCATAGATATGACAAAGGATCGAATTCCGATTTATCCCTGCCAGCACTACCTTATGGGCGGAATAAACGTCAACACGGGGGCGCAAACCACCGTTGACGGGCTTTATGCTGTTGGAGAATGCTCCCATACGGGCGTTCACGGAAACAACCGCCTTGCATCAAATTCGCTCCTTGAAGCCCTTGTTTTCGGCAGACAGGCTGCGCTTAATATTACAGAAAGAATCAAGGAAAGCTCAACTCCGCTCGATAGCCTTGAAAACGCAGATTTCGACATAAACCCGAATGCGCCCGAAATCCCCGCAGGAATAAGAACGGAAGTCCGCCATATTATGCAGAAATCCTACTTCGTTATCCCCGATATGCAGGAAGCGCTCAAGGGCTTTGAACGTGTTTCCGAGCTTAAACGTATGCTTGAGGAGGGCGATTACAAGGTTGACCGAGATTATGTTGAAGCAAAGTCAATCGCCACCGTTGCTTATTTGATACTTAAAGAGGTTATCTGAGGCGATAACGCAAGCAATTGCCCCGATTGCCTGTGTACCCGTGTAAACGGAAGGCTAACGCACATTTTATATAGTGTAAATTCGGAGCTGATTGTACGCCTGCTGTGTTGGCTGAAGATTAGTTTAATGCCGCAGACAGGGGCATTGTTTTAAGCGGCATATACACAAGCCTGAAGATTAAATTCAATTTCGGGTTAAGGACACGGAAACGGCTGCGCATTCAAACGAACACCTTGAAAATCGCAATTCCGAATATGATGAATGTAAGCGGACACGAAAATTTTGGGCGACTTGAATTTGGCGGTGTTAAACCTGCATTAAAAGCGTCACGGCAGGAATTTCATCCCCTGAAAGCTGCCGCGGCGAACAAATTCCTTGTCTATGCCGTTCATTACCCTCTTTTTATCAAGGCTCCATTTTGGGGCGACGAGGGTTCTGCGGTCGCCGTCGCCTGTGATCCGCTCTATTATAACCTCGGGAGGAAGAAGCTCGATTTGGCTGCATACTATATTAATGTATTTCTCAAGGCTCAGCGCTTCAAATTCACCCCGTTCGTATTGCTTTGCAATTTCCGTCCCCGATATTATGTGGAGAAGATGTATCTTCACGGCATGAATATCAAGGCGTGATATTTTCTTCGCCGTTTCAAGCATCATTTCCTCCGTTTCCCCCGGAAGCCCGTTTATAACGTGAACGCAGACATTGACATTCCTTTTCCTCAGCATTTCATAGCCATCAAGAAAATCGGCATAGGTGTGGCAGCGATTTATCGCTGCCGCCGTTTTATCAAAAGCGGTTTGAAGCCCAAGCTCCACCGTGAGATAGGTTCGCTTTGCAAGGCCGCCAAGATAATCCGCAGTTTCCTCGGTTATGCAGTCGGGGCGGGTTGATATCGCAATCCCGACAACGCCGTCAAACGTAAGAGCTTCCTCAAACATACTGCGGAGCCTTTCGGTTGGAGCATAGGTATTTGTGTTCGCCTGAAAATACGGAATATACATCGCCCCCTGCCACTTTCGCCCGAGGACATCCTTCATCTCATCAAACTGCTGCCTTATGGGCTTGCTCGGGTTGCCGCCGAAATCACCGCTCCCTGAGGCGGAGCAGTATGTGCATCCCCCAAAGCCCTTTGAGCCGTCCTTATTGGGGCAGGTAAAACCGCCGTTAAGCGAAACCTTTATTACCTTTCCGCCGAATTTATGGCGCAAAAAATAATTCTGAGTATGATAACGCTTATTTGTGCCGGAATAAGTAATTTTTTTCTCCATTTTAGTTTTTCTTCCTTCGTTTTTGGTGCATTTTATTCTGAAATGGCACTCCAATTATGTTGAAATATCACAAATATTTCAAGTTTGAACAAAAAGATTAAATTTTTAACACTAAATCTATTGCTTTTATTTCTGGTTGTGGTATAATTTAAGAGTATAGAAATAGATTTAAGGAACAAACCGCATAGCGGCGAAGCGTTCGCTTCCGGTCATCGGGATTATTTTTCCTTGGGCTTGCGAAGCGTAATTGTTCAGTGTTGCCTTAGGTAGACGGAGGGTTAGTTTTTATGAAAACTGTTTTTGTTACGGGTGCGTCCGGTATGATTGGTCTTGCACTTACCGAAGCTCTGCTCCAAAAGGGCTGCAAGGTTATCGGAACTGACAGCAAGCCTAACAATTTCATCAATTCACCTAATTACAGCTTTATTCAAGCTTCAATTGAGGATAAGGGAAACATTGTAAACGTATTAAACGGAAGCAGCATTGATGTGCTTGTGCATCTTGCGTGTTCTGTCGATAACGACTTTCCTTCCGTTTTAACTTCTGCGGAGGAGAAAATCAGTTCGGCGGTTGATAAATACCTTTACAAGGCAGCCGTTGATGCAGGGGTCGGCGACATCATCCTCCTCAGTACATATCAGGTTTACGCCCCCCAAAAAACCCGTGAGCCTATCAGGGAAATTTCCGACGAAAAGCCTGTTACAGTATACGGCAAGCTAAAGTTCGACAGCGAAAAGACTCTCTCAAAGGTTGTCGTAAAGAGCGCTTCATGCAAGGGAGTTATTGCAAGGGTATGCCCCATTTATACAAAGGAATTCACCGATAACCTGAAAGCAAAGGTTTATGACCCGAAGGAAAGTTGCTCGTTTATCTACGGCTACGGCGATTACGGATACTCCTTCTGCTGCCTTTATAACTTTATTGATTTTGTAAACGGAATTCTGAATGTTGCAAACGGAATTAACTACCAAGGAATCTACAACGTTTGCGACACAAAGCCGATTGCCGCAAAGGACATCGTTGAAACACTGCGGCAGGATCACAAAATCGGCGCTGTGGTTCAGAGAAATCTCGGCTCGGAGGGAATTAAGGGTATGTTTAACTTTGGCGGTGCGGCAAAGAACGATTACCGATATAACGATATGAGCACAGTATGCAGCAATATCTCTTACGACAATACCAAGGCGCAGAGAATTTCCGCTTTCCGCTGGAAGCTTGCAAACACAAAGTAAAAGAATACATATCTTCTGCCGCATCTTTCAGTAAGGTGCGGCAGACTTGTTTTTAATCAAAATTCATGAACCTCCTCAACCTTTCCGCCACGAATATAAACTCTCGGAACACGCTGGTTTATTCCGCAGACAATTTCATATCCGATTGTTCCGTAAAGCGCGGCAAGGTCATCGGGGGTAATTTTCTCATCGCCGTCAAATCCAAAAACGGTCACGGGGGTGCCCTCATAGACATTGGGAATATCCGATACATCAACCATCATTTGATCCATACATATTCTGCCAATAATTTTTGCCCTTTTCCCGCATATAAGAACCTCTCCCTTATTTGAAAGAAGCCTTGAATAGCCATCGGCATAGCCGATAGGCACGGTTGCCGCAATCATTTCACGGTCTGCGGTAAATGTACGTCCGTAGCTGACAGATTCGCCCTTGTGCAAGGGCTTAACATAGGAAACAACCGATTTAAGCTCCATAACGGGTTCAATTCCATGCGGCAGCTCCATGCTGTTATCCGGCTTTAAGCCGTAAAGAAGGATTCCAAGCCTTGCAAGAGTGCTTCGTTTGTCATAATGCATAAGAGTTCCCGCACTGTTAAGGCAGTGTATTTCCTTGAAATTAAGACCCCTAGCCTGTGATTTTTCAACAACATCGAAAAATTTCCTCTTCTGCATATCGGTGTAGCTTATATCATCCTCACTGCGGCTGTCAGCGACGGCAAAATGGGTAAAAACGCCCTCTGCGGATATTCCGCCAACGGAGAAAATCTCCTTAATTTCATCTGCGCAGCGTTCCGAATCGGCGGTAAGCAGGCCTATTCTTCCCATGCCCGTGTCGAGCTTAATATGGACACGAACAGGTCTGCACTTGACATTTGCGCCAAGCTCCCTTGCGTATTCGGCCGAAAGAACGGCCTGAATAATGTCGTTTTCCGCAAGAATGGGGGCATAATCCGCCGGAGTCCAGCCCAAAATAAGAATGTCGCCGTCACATCCGCCGCTGCGCAGTCTTAGCGCTTCATTTATATTTGAAACCATGAAAAAATTCACGCCCGCATCCCGAAAGCATCGCATAAGCTGGACATCACCGTGTCCGTAGGCATTTGCCTTTATTATGCAGGCGGGGCGCGTACAATTCTTATCCATAAAGCCTTTTATAATTTCAAGATTATGCGCAGCGCGGTCAAGATTAATTTCCGCCCATGTGCGTTTCAAAAATCTGCAGTTATTTCCCATCACAAACTCCTTTTTATTACAAAATGTTTTCAAATTTGCTATTTTTGTTGCAAACAAGGAATATATCTGTTAAAATAATAATTGTTCAGCAGCGGTGTTACCAAACCGCTAAAATTACGGAGAAAAAATATGTATAATGTTACTACCTCAAAATCAAGAACAGTATGCTTTTCAGGGCATCGTCCCCAAAAGCTCCCCGACGGAGGGTCAAATAACTCACCCGTTATAAGAGCAATAAAAAGCCTTGTTTATAAGGCCGTTGCGGACTGCATCGAAGATGGCTGCAACTGTTTTATTACAGGGGTTGCAAAGGGAGTAGACCTTTGGGCGGGTGAAATTGTTCTTGAACATAAGGCGTGCGGCAAAAACATAAAGCTCGTCGCAGCCTTCCCATACAAAGGGCATGGCGCAAGCTTTCGGGGAACGGAAAAATGGATACTCGGGAATATTACTCAATATGCCGATGAGATAGTATATGTAAGCGATGACTATTCCGATTCCTGTATGAAAGCCCGAAATGAATATATGATTAACCGTTCGGGAAAGCTTATTGCAGTAGTCGGAGATTACAAGAGCGGAACGGGTCAAACCATACGGCTTGCCGAAAAAAACGGACTTGACATCGTTACAATAAATTCATCCGTTATAGACCAGGTTGCAAAAAAATACAGCGACACGCCGCTTAACATCATATAGAACATTATACCACCACATAAAATTATTTGCAATACACGTAATAATAAATTATTTTACGGCCTGCCAAAAACAACTGCTGAAAGGACTGTATATTATGGCAAAAAAGTCTGCAAAGGTTGCGGTTACATATATAGTAACCATTATAATTACGCTTCTTGTCGCCGGAGGGATATGCTGGTATCTTATGGACTCCTTCCTTTTCGGGGAAAAGGATGATTCGGGCGATGAAATATATTTGGAAAAAATGACATCATCCCAAGATTACACAGCCTCCGCCGCCGATAACAAAACGGTCCTCCTTATTCTCGATGCGGAAAAAAGGGAAACCGCAAGCTGTTTCCTTGTTGCAAGATTCCTTGCGGAGGAGCAGCAGATTGTCTTTATGCCCATGCCGAGCAATACAAGGGCTTCGGTTAACGGAACAGAGGATACATTATACAACTTCTACCGCAACGGCGGCTCTGCGTCTGCGGTAAAATCAATTGAAAGCTGCACGGGAGTGACTATTGATAAATACATTAAATTTAACAAGGAAAGCTTTAGTACAATCGTTGATATTTTCGGCGGGGTAAATTTTAATGTGCCGTATAACCTTGTCTACGACAATCCCGATACGGGGGAGGAAACCGTAATAAAGGCAGGGGAAACCTTCCTTGATTCAACCCTTCTCCGCAAGGTTATCACCTATCCGAACTATAATTCGGGCGAGGAATACCGCGCGAAATGCCTCGGAATAACCATTACCGATATGGTAAATTCAATTCCGCAGGAGAGCTTTTCCTCGCATTTGGACGATTACTTTACAGCAGTAATAAATTCCGACATTGAAACAAACATAACCGCATACGACTATGAAGACATTTCCGATGCAATGAAATATGTCATAAGCAATTCAAGCCGCCTTGCGGTTTTCGTTCCGACATCGGGCAGCGAGGATGAGGAGGGCCGCTACATTCTTGATGAAAACTTCGTTCGCAGCATAAACGAATGGCTGAAAATCTATGACGATGAGGACGGCAGTCTTACCGTAAGCAGTGAAGTGGTTTTTCCCGAATAATTGTATAATCGCATTTTCAGCGGAAATAATAATCCCGAAGGATATTGTTAAACAATTTCTTTCGGGGTTTGCTTTTTTTACTTTAAAAATAACCGCAGAACGTCAAAGCATTCGCTCCGATGATTAAAACAAATCGCCGAAATTTTCGGATATGACCGTTCTGCGGCGCATCCGAGGCTGCCCGATAAGCTCGAGAAGCCTTAGAAAGGAAGATGACTATGTGGGACAAAATTGCATTAACGCTGCTTATAATAGGCGGTCTTAACTGGGGCCTTGTGGGAATATTCAGTTTCGATCTTGTGGCATGGCTTTTTGGCGGAACGGGAGCAATTCTCAGCAGGGTAGTGTATATACTTGTTGCGCTCTCCGCAGTTTGGTGCATATCCCTTCTCTTCAGGGATAATTCCATTGCCGACAGCAAAACATGATTTGATGGCTGCCGTGTAATTTTCTTGGCGCAGTTCGATTAATGCGGACTGCGCTTTTTTGTGCTTGACAATGGAGAGGAATTGTTATATAATAAATACTGATTAATTGTGTTCGGACATGGATTTTTACTTTTTATGAGAATAAAGGAGGTTAAGGATTTTTCCCGCAGTATGCGGCATTCTCGATTTTTATATATCCGCTCGAAGAGATAATCACATTCGGCATCGGCTTATTAACTAATGCGTTTTTTCTTACGCCGCCGCCATTTTTATGCGCCATAATCTGCGCACACTTATTTTCTACATATTTCTTGTGCTTTTTAGTTTATATTGCTTTTATGAAGCTTCCTGATTTTAAGAAAATTTTTTGTAAATGACTTAGAATAAATCCTCATTTCGAAATATAGTCCGTTTTGAGGAGCACAAAGAGCTCTGCGGGCGCTGCAAGGCTCGCAAGAATTATAGCAAACGTAATGGGTATGCGAGCGTTACACAGTTCGCCTGCAGCCCTTTAACGCTATCCCGCACAAGGAAATAATATTTTGCTTAATAAAAAAGAATAGAGGTTGAAAACGTGGCAAAGGATATTGAAACTATAACCGTAAATATGTATGGGGAGAGAATTTCTCCCAAAACACCGAAGCAGACTGAGGCCGCCGCTCCGCGCAAAAGCAGACCGTACAGCGGCTATCGCAGCAAAAATACACGGGCGGGTCAGTCCCCCCGTTACTCCCAGGCATCTCCCGCCCAGAAAAACGAAAAATCGGAAATCGGCGAGCCTAAACCAAGGAGAACCTATCAGAAGCGGACTCCGACACAAAGCCCTGCTGAACGGAAATCCCCCGAAAAGGCAATCATTGCGGAATCTTCTCCCGCAGAGCAAACAGGCATCAAACCCATTTATCAGACAAACCATAAATCGGTTAAACGCACTCCCATAAAAATTATCCCATTGGGAGGTTTAAATGAAATCGGAAAAAATATGACGGTCTTTGAATGCGCAAACGATGCGTTTATTGTTGATTGCGGTCTTGCGTTCCCCGACAGCGATATGCCGGGCGTTGATCTTGTTATTCCCGATTTTACCTATGTTGAACAGAATAAGGATAAAATCAGGGGCATTGTCATTACCCACGGACATGAGGATCACATCGGCGCACTTGCTTATTTGCTCAAAAAGGTCAATGTTCCCGTTTACGCAACAAGGCTTACTATCGGACTTATTGAAGGCAAGCTCACGGAGCATGGCATACTCGAGAGCGCTAAGCTTAATGTTTGCACCCCCCGTCAGACGATTAAAATGGGCTGTATGGCGGTTGAATTTATCCGTGTAAACCATTCTATCCCCGATGCGGTGGCTCTTGCAATCCATACCCCTGCGGGCGTTATCGTCCATACGGGCGACTTTAAGGTTGACTTTACCCCGATTGAGGGCGGAATTATCGACCTTGCACGTTTCGGCGAGCTTGGCAGCAGGGGAGTCCTTGCCCTTATGGCTGATTCCACAAATGCGGAACGTCCGGGGCACACCGCAACGGAACGAACCGTTGGAAATTCCTTTGAAAAGCTCTTTGACAAAGCCGAGGGAAAGCGAATTATAATCGCAACATTCTCCTCAAATATCCACCGCATTCAGCAGATTGTAAACTGCGCAGTCAAAAATGGCAGAAAAATCGCCGTTTTCGGAAGAAGTATGCTTAACGTAATTTCAACGGCGATAGAGCTTGGCTATTTAAAGCTCCCCGAGGGAATAATTATCGATATTGACGCTATGAACCGCTTCCCCGCCGAGAAAATTGTTCTTATTACAACGGGAAGTCAGGGTGAACCAATGTCCGCCCTTTCAAGAATGGCTATGAACGAGCACCGGAGCGTAACAATAACTCCGAATGACTTTATTATAATAAGCGCAACGCCTATTCCGGGCAATGAAAAGCTTGTAACCAAGGTCGTTAACGAGCTTCTTAAAGCCGGCGCGGAGGTTATATATGAATCCATGTATGACGTCCACGTTTCGGGCCACGCCTGCCAGGAGGAGCTAAAGCTTATGCTTGCCCTTACAAAGCCCAAGTTTTTTATCCCCGTTCACGGCGAATACAAGCACCTTAAAAAGCACGCAGGCCTTGCTTATGACCTTGGAATGGATAGGAATAACGTTATTATAACGAGCATTGGCAATGTTATTGAATCCGATGGCGTTGATATGAAGGTAACGGGTCAGGTTACGGCAGGGCGAGTTTTCGTGGACGGCCTCGGCGTTGGCGATGTCGGCTCAATTGTTATAAGGGACAGAAAGCACCTTGCCCAGGACGGTCTTATCATCGCCGTTACAACGATAGAGCTTGCGAGCGGAACGGTTCTTGCGGGCCCCGACATTGTTTCAAGGGGATTCGTTTATGTCCGTGAATCGGAGGAGCTTATGGATGCCGCAAAGGAAGTTCTTACAAAAACGCTCCAAAGCTGCCTTGACAACAACACCCGTGAATGGAATACAATCAAAACAAAAATGAAAGACGATTTGGGCGACTTTATTTTCGCAAAAACCAAGAGAAAACCTATGATTCTTCCTATAATAATGGAGATCTGAGTAAAAAAAGGTTGGTGTAGGTAAATTGACCGGTAAAAGATGGCTTGCATTCAAGCTGATTTCGATTCTTCTTGTTGTTGTTTCGCTTGCTTCGGCATTTTCCGTTGCGGAAAGCAATCCCACAAGGTTCTGGACACTGCTGTGCATAACCGCACTGACGGCTTTGGCATTTCTTGTGCTTCTTTCCGCCTCGCAAAAAAATCTCCACAAATTTGTTACGGAGATGGAGTCACAGCTTAACATTACCGAACGTGATTCCCTATATAAATTCCCTGCGCCCGCAGTTATTGTTGACAATGACGGAATTATCGTATGGTATAACATAGCCTTCACGGAGCAGGTTTACGGAAACGATGCCTTCGGCGTCCATATCGGCAGCATTATCGACATTGACCTTGAAAAAACAATGAACAACAAGAATGTAACTGTCGATTTTCAATCATCCCACTTTAAAATTTCCGCCGTTACAACGGAAAAGCGCGATATGGAATCCCAGCTTATTTCAAACCTTACGCTCCTCTATTTTGAGGATATAAGCGATTATATCAACCTTGAAACCGAAATGAACGACCTTCGCCCGTCCATAATGCTTATCTCGATAGATAATTATGACGAGCTTCTTGCAGACGGAAAGGAATCCGAAAAATCGCACATCCTTATTCAAATTGAAAAGCTGCTTGAAACCTACCTCGATGAGCATCACGGAATCCTCCGCAAGCTTTCCGCAGAGAAATTCTTCGCAATCGTTGAGGACAGATATATCAATTCAATGATTAACGATAAATTCAAAATCATTGAGGAGGTAAGGAGCGTTCCCGTTTCGAGCAAAACCCCCATAACCCTTTCAATAGGCGTTGGAATGGGCTCGACAGACCTTGCGGAAAGCGAACAGTTCGCAAGGCAGGCCCTTGAAATGGCTCAGGGACGAGGCGGCGATCAGGTCGCCCTCAAGCGTGAAGAGGGTTATGAATTCTTCGGCGGAGTTTCAAATGGCATCGAAAAGCACACAAAGGTAAAAACAAGAATTGTTGCGACGGCGCTTTCCGACCTTATTGCTTCAAGCGGTTCGGTCCTTATCATGGGTCACCGCAACGGCGATATGGACAGTGTGGGCGCAGGAGCAGGCCTTTGCGGGGCAATAAGAATCCTTTCCCCCGATACGTATGTTAAAATGGTAGTCAACCTTGAAAGAAACCTTGCAAAGCCACTTATAGATCGGCTTAACGACAATCTTACCGGGGAAGAACCGGTGTTCGCTTCCCCGGAGGAGGCTCTTGAAAAAATAGATGAGAACACACTTCTCATAGTTGTTGATACAAACAACAAGGACATACTCGACAGCGCCGAAATATACAATGCCGCAAAGCAGGTTGTTGTTATCGACCACCATAGGCAGGTCGTTAACTATATCGATAATGCGGTAATTTTCCACCATGAGCCTTACGCATCATCGGCAAGCGAAATGGTTGCGGAGATTATACAGTATTTTCCGGGAGTGGACAAGCTCCAAAGCTATTTTGCCGATGTTATGCTTGCGGGAATAATGCTTGACACAAAGGATTTTGTAATGCGAACAGGAGTACGAACCTTTGAAGCGGCGGCGTTCCTCAGAAAACTCGGCGCAGATATGGTTGCGGTAAAGGGACTTTTCGCAAACTCGGTGGACTGCATTCAAAAACGCTCGCAGCTTCTTACCTCGGCGGAAATTTATCACCGCTGCGCAATAGCCGTCGATGATTCCGCAGATGAATGCATAAGGGTTGCTTCGGCTCAGGCAGCCGACCAAATGCTTGAAATTGTCGATGTTGACGCAAGCTTTGTTATTTTCAGGACGGCGCAGGGAATAAATATCTCCGCGCGTTCATTGGGCGCAATGAATGTACAGATTATAATGGAAAAGCTCGGCGGCGGCGGACACCAAACTATGGCTGCCGCACAGTTCGAGGACATAACGGTCTTTGAGGCAAAGGCTAAGCTTGTCGGCGCTATAGATGAATTTATTGCAAATATATCGTAATACCAAAAACAGAGAGGATGTTGATTTATGAAGGTTATTTTCTTACAGGATGTAAAGGGTACGGCAAAAAAAGGCGATGTTAAAGAGGTTTCGGACGGTTATGCAAGAAACTTCCTTCTTGTAAAGGGCTTGGCTGTTGAAGCCAATGCAAAAAATATGTCCGACCTTGCGGGAAAGAAGGCATCCGAACAGCACAAAGCCGATGTTGCAAAGCAGGAAGCGGAGGATTCCGCAGCAAAGATAAAGGGCAAAACCGTAACCTACAAATGCAAAGCGGGTCAGGGCGGAAAGCTCTTCGGCTCGGTTACATCGGGAAATATTGCCGATGCGGTAAAGGAACAGCTCGGAGTTTCCGTTGATAAGAAGAAGATTTCTCTCTCAGGCGAAATCAAAGCATTCGGTACTTACACCGCAGAGATTAAGTTCCTTGCGGGAGTTTCGGAAAAAATCACGGTTGATGTTGTTGAAGAATAACAAAAGATTGAAAATCGGCAGGGGTTTTGCGGAAATCATAAAGCCCCTGCCGAAAATCCCAAAGAGGTGAGGATAATGGACATAGGCAGCCTTACAGCGGGGGAGCTTCCGTACAGCCTTGAAGCGGAACAAACCGTCCTCGGCGCCGTTCTGCTCGATAACGATGCGCTCAGCGTTGCAATGAATTACCTTAAACCGGAGAGCTTTTATGTTTCCATGCACAAAGAGCTTTTCTCAATCATAATCCGCTTTTTTACAATGGGTACCGACGCTGATATTATCACCGTTCTTAACGAAGCGGTAAAGGCAAAGGTTTTTGAGAACGCTAAAGTAGGAAAGGAATACCTTTCAACAATTATGGAGGGCGTTCCGACAACAAGGAATATCGAAAGCTACTGCAGGATTGTTGAGGGAAAATACTATATTCGTTCCTTAATTTCCGCTTCAAAGGAAATTATCGAAATGTGTTCCTCGGGCGAGGATGACGCCGACCGCCTTCTTGACTATGCGGAGCAGAAAATTTACGACATCCGCCAGGGCAGAGAGGTTTCAGGCTTCACAAAGATCGATGAAGTCGTTATGACCGCATACGATGAATTGGGCAGGAAATCCGGCCCCGACCGTGAAAAATACCTCGGAACAGGCTCCGGCTTCTCCGACCTCGATAATGTCATTACGGGGCTTAATAAGTCCGACCTGCTCATAGTTGCGGCGCGTCCCGCAATGGGCAAAACATCGTTTGTTCTTAACGTTGCAACAAACGTCTGCCGCCACCATGACGATAAAGATGTTGTAATCTTCTCGCTCGAAATGTCAAAGGAACAGATTGTTACCCGTATGCTTTCCTCCGAAAGCCTTGTTGACAGCGATAAGCTCATGAAGGGCAACATCGTCGGCGAGGATTGGACAAGGCTTGCAAGGGGAGCGGAACGTCTTTCAAAAATGCCCATTTATCTGGACGATACTGCGGGAATAACCGTCACCCAGATGAAAGCAAAACTCAGGAGGATGAAAAACCTCGGTATGGTCGTCATCGATTATCTCCAGCTTATGAGCTCGGGAAGAAGAATTGACAACCGTGTAAACGAAATATCCGAAATGACACGTCAGCTAAAGCTTATGGCAAAGGAGCTTAACGTCCCCGTTATCGTCCTTTCCCAGCTTTCACGTTCCGTTGAATCAAGGACGGATAAACGTCCCGTTCTTTCCGACCTTCGTGAATCGGGTTCAATCGAGCAGGATGCCGATATTGTTATGTTTTTATATCGTGACTATTATTATAACAGGGAGAAATGCCCCGACCCAACGCTTGCCGAGTGCATAGTCGCAAAAAATCGTCACGGCGAAACGGGTACCGTTAACCTCCGTTGGAACGGTCAGTTCACGCTGTTCCTTTCCGCCGACCGCCGCCCCGTATCGGAGGAAAAGTAACGATGCCCTTTGAAGAAAATGTACGGCTTGCTGTTTCGAGGTATTCCATGCTCCGGGACGTCAATACCGTTTATATCGGGCTTTCGGGCGGAGCGGACAGCGTTTCTCTGCTGCTTATAATGAGGGAGCTTGCGGCGGAGAGGGGCTTCCCCCTCCGTGCGGTTCATATAAACCACCACATACGCGGGGAGGAAAGCGACCGTGATATGAGCTTCTGCCAAAGCCTTTGTGAACGCCTTGAAATTCCGATTGACGTTTACCATGTCGATGCCGTAGGATACTCAAGGGAGAACGGCTTTTCTCTTGAAGAGGGCGCAAGAAGGCTTCGATACGAAATTTTTGAAGGAATTCCCGACGACTGCCGCCTTGCAACGGCGCATACCCTTAACGACAGCGCCGAAACGGTTATTTTTAACCTTTCAAGAGGAACAGGGATAAAAGGACTTGCGGGAATCCCGCCCGTCAGGGATAAATTTATCCGTCCGCTTATATACTGTAAGCGTGGGGAGGTTGAAGAATTTCTCTCAAAAAAGGGTCAGGACTTTGTTACCGACAGCACAAATCTCTCGGACGATTGTTCAAGAAATAAAATTCGCCATGAAATCATTCCGCTTATGGACGAAATTCACGGCGGCTTTTTGGGGAACATACAGCGAATGACGGAAAACCTTGCAGACGACTGCGATTTTATCGAGAAAGCCGCAAAGGATGCCGAAGAAAAGGATTTGCAAACCCTTCACCCCGCCCTGCGGAGAAGAGTTATAATGAATTTCCTGAAAAATTCGGGGGCGGAGATAAGCGCCGCAAAGGTTGCCGAGATTGAGGAAGCCGCCGTTAAGGGCGGCGGAAAGGTCAATCTTTCGGGAAATACCATTGCAAAAATAAAGGATGGCAGGCTTACAATTTCAGCCGCCCGAAGAGAACGCATAATCTTTCCCGATACCCGAGTTCACACGGGCGAAAATCCGTTTTTGTGTGATAAAACGGTGATAATTGAAGAAAACAACTGCGAAAACGGCAATTTCGGATGTATTATTAATGATTTGTTCACAAAAGAAATGCTCGATTATGATAAAATACAAGGTGATGTTATTCTAAGGAACAGACGTAACGGCGATAGCTATGTCAGAGCGGGAAGAAACATTACAAGCAAGCTGAAAAAGCTTATGAATGAAGAATACAGCGAGGAGGAACGTGACCTTGTCCCCATTTTGGCTGATGAAAAGGGGATAATTTGGGTGAACGGATTCGGAATCGCCGACAGAGTTAAGATAGATGAGAATACAAAAAGAATATGGATTATAACTTACGACTGATGTCCCCGTCTCTTCAGGCGGGGGAGCATACGGTCTTTCAATGGGGGGATACACCCCCACTGAAAATAAGGGGTTAACGCCCCGGCCGTTCGTTAGATGACGGGGCAATGCCCCCTTATTTGAAGGATCGAAAAAGATGGATGCTGTAAGCCTTAAATGCCAAAAGCTTGATAAAATTAAAAGAATTCTTATTTCCGAGGAGGAAATAAGGGCTAAAACAAAGGAGATAGGCGCCCTTATCAGCAGGGAATACCAAGGAAAACCACTGCTGCTTGTAAGCATTTTAAAGGGTTCGTTTATATTTTTGGCGGATTTGTGTCGTGAAATATCCATACCCTGCGAGGTCGGCTTTATGTGCGCCGAAAGCTATTATAACGGTACCGCTTCTTCAGGCAGCGTGAACATTGTTCTTGACCTTAAACAGGATATTTCCGAATATAACGTCATAATTGTTGAGGACATTGTGGATTCGGGAAGAACCCTTTCCGAGGTTGTTAAAATGCTTGCGGGGAGAAATCCCATCTCACTCAAGGTTTATACCCTTATGGATAAGCCGGAAAGGCGAGAGGTGGACTTTAAGCCCGATTACGCGCTTTTCACTGTTCCCGACCTTTTTGTTGTAGGTTACGGTTTGGATTGCGGCGAATACTACCGCAATTTACCATATGTTGCAGAGTACGACTGCAGCTGATTTTATCGTACAGTTTATACAGATAGTAAGGAGAAAAAAATGGGTTCAAAAAAATCTTCAAACAAAGGGCTGATTATCTACATTCTTGTGCTTGTTGCGGCAATGGCTGTCATTGTTTCGCTTATGATGCAGGCAACAAAAACCGTTTCCGAGTACAGCTATTCGGAAATAATGACTTATTTTGATAATTATCAGGTAAGTGAGTTCACCTTTGACTTAGGCTCGGGCGAGCTTAATATGGTGGTTTTAAACGAGGACGGAACATCAGAGATTATAAATTACACCGTCCCGAATGTTACCGTCTTTCTCAACGAAATTCAGACAGGTTCGGAAAATTACCGCCGTGAGTATAACGTTCTTCACCCCGATGCTCCGCTCCAAATGGAGTATTACAAGATTCAGGATACATCATGGCTTTATAATCTGCTCCCATCGCTTATTATAATAGTTATGATGGTTGCGCTGTTCTTCTTCATGATGAGGCAGGCAGGCGGCGGCGGAAAAATCAACAGCTTCAGCAAGGCAAATGTAAAGAACACCTCCAACAAAAAGAACACCTTTGCGGACGTTGCGGGCGCGGATGAGGAAAAGGAAGAGCTTGCGGAGATTGTCGATTTTCTTAAAAATCCTAAAAAATATACGGAAATGGGCGCAAGAATCCCCAAGGGCGTTCTTCTTATGGGCCCTCCGGGTACAGGTAAAACCTTGCTTGCAAAGGCTGTCGCAGGGGAAGCGGGGGTTCCGTTCTTCTCAATTTCGGGCTCGGATTTTGTTGAGCTTTATGTCGGCGTGGGCGCATCCCGTGTAAGAGATTTGTTTGAAACGGCAAAGAAAAATGCCCCTTCAATTATTTTTATAGATGAAATTGATGCCGTTGGCCGTCACAGAGGCGCAGGTCTTGGCGGCGGACATGACGAACGTGAACAGACCCTTAACCAGCTCCTTGTTGAGATGGACGGATTTGAGGGCAATGAGGGCGTTATTGTTATAGCCGCAACAAACAGACGTGATATCCTCGACCCCGCTCTGCTCCGTCCGGGTCGTTTCGACAGGCAGGTTACGGTAAGCTACCCCGACATAAAGGGCCGCGAGGAGATACTCAAGGTTCACACAAAGAAGAAGCCCCTTGCCCCCGATGTAAGCCTTTCCACAATTGCAAAATCCACTGCGGGATTTACAGGAGCGGATCTTGAAAACCTTGTTAACGAAGCCGCTCTTCTTGCCGCAAGAAGGGAAAAGAAAGCCATTACGGGCGATGATATTGAGGAGGCTACAATCAAGGTTATTGCAGGCCCCGAGAAAAAGAGCAGGGTTGTTACTCAGGACGACAGGCGGCTTGTTGCTTACCACGAAGCGGGCCATGCGGTCGTTACCTATTACCTTCCCACACAGGATAAGGTTCACCACGTTACGATTATCCCAAGAGGAAGCTCGGGCGGCATGACAATCCACCTTCCCGAAAAAGAACCCTCCCTCCTCGAGGTTACAGCCGAAAAGCTCTCCGATGAGATAAAGGTTCTTATGGGCGGACGTGTTGCGGAGGAAACCATAATCGGCATTGGTTCCGCAGGAGCTATAAGCGACCTTCAGAGGGCAACAAAGCTTGCCAAATCAATGGTTACGAAATACGGCTTTTCAAAGAAGCTCGGTCCCGTTGTCTATGCGGATGAAAACGATGAGCCATTCGTAGGAATGGGCTACGGTCAGCCCAGAGGCTACTCCGAAAAGGTTCAGGCTGAAATCGATGAGGAGGTACGCTCAATCATCGATGAAAACTACGATAAAACAGTTGAAATAATCAAAGAGCATATCGATAAGCTCCATCTTGTCGCAAAATATCTTATCGCAAACGAAAAAATTGACAATGAGGACTTTGAGAGAATTATGCGAGGAGAAATGACGGAGGAAAGCATCGAAAAGGCTTACAACGATTATATGTCGGATGTAAGCAAGCTTGCCGAGAAAGCAAACGGCAAGGCTTCGGAAAGCGCTCCCGTTCAGGATAACGCACCGACAGAAGAAAAAGACGAGAGTTCCGAAAATTCAGGCAGCGAAAATGAGTAAATGAGGAAAGGTCACCATGCGGAATGTGTGGTGACCTTAACTGTAAAATAATATGAACATTAATTCACCTATCACAGAGCTTGACGGCGTAGGAACAAAACGCGCCGAGCTTTATAAGAAACTTAAAATTTACACCGTGGGCGACCTTCTCCGACATTATCCGAGGGGATATATCGATTATTCCAAGCCCGTGGAAATTTCCGCCGCCGTTATGAATGAGCATAATATCATAAGGGCAAGGGTTGTAAAAAAACAGCCCGCCGCAAGGATAAGACAGGGGCTTGTTTTATATAAAATCACGGTTACGGACGACAGCGACAATATGACAATCGTACTCTACAACAACCGCTTTGCATATGAAGGACTTACCGAGGGCGAGGAATATATTTTTTCGGGGAAGGTGGGCGGAAACCTTGTCCGCAGAGAAATGAACACGCCAATGTTCATAAAAGCGTCCGACCCGCATAAGCTTCGCCCTGTTTACAGCCTTACAGAAGGGTTAACCTCCAATATGGTTATAACAAATGTATCCCAAGCGCTGAACAACGTTGACGAATCCGCCTTTGCAGACCATATTCCCGATTTTATACTTCGAAAATATTCCGTTGCGGCATTCGATTATTCGCTCCGCAACATACATTTTCCCGATGATTCGGACATAGCGGCAATTGCGAAAAAGCGACTTGCCTTTGATGAGCTTCTTTCGCTTCGGCTCGGGATGCTCCTTATGAAAAATCACAGCAAAACGCAGACGGGCTTCAAGATGAAGTATGACGATGGCATTGTAGC
Source organism: Oscillospiraceae bacterium (assembly GCA_021199335.1). Taxonomy (GTDB): domain Bacteria; phylum Bacillota; class Clostridia; order Oscillospirales; family Ruminococcaceae; genus UMGS363. The sequence goes on from JAJQIG010000022.1 coordinate 47,470, forward strand.
CGAATTTCAGCGTGAACTTCCGTTTGAGCTTACGGGAGCTCAGGTTAACGCATCCCAAGAGGTTATTCGGGATATGTGCAGGGATTATCCGATGAACAGGCTTGTCCAAGGCGATGTCGGCTCGGGAAAAACCGCCGTTGCCGCCGCCGCTGCGCTGTTTGCGTACAAAAACGGCTGTCAAACGGCTTTAATGGCTCCAACCGAGATACTCGCAAAGCAGCATTTTAAGACGCTGACTGACCTGCTTTCGCCCCATGGGGTAAGGGTATGCTGCCTAACAGGCTCAATGGGCGCAAAGGAGCGAAGAATTATTGAAGAGCAGATTGCAGGAGGCGAGTTTGACGTTATAACGGGAACCCATGCGCTTATTTCTCAATCAACCGAATTCAATCGGCTTGGACTTGTTATAATGGACGAACAGCACCGTTTCGGGGTTAACCAGCGGGCAAGGCTTGCGGAAAAAGGGGAAAATCCCCACCGACTTGTTATGTCCGCAACGCCGATTCCCAGAACTCTTGCGCTTATAATTTACGGCGATCTTGATATTTCAGTTTTGAACGAGCTTCCAAAGGGAAGAAGGACGATAGAAACCTTCGCCGTAACGGAAAAGCTGCGAAGTCGTGCCTGCGGATTTGTAAAAAAACAGCTTGACGAGGGCAGGCAGGCTTATGTCGTCTGCCCAATGGTTGAAGAAAACGGGAGCGAGCTTGCTTCGGCAAAAAGCTATGCCGAAAAGCTTTCATCGGGGGACTTCAAGGGCTATGAGGTTGGCATTTTGCACGGTAAAATGTCCCCATCGGAAAAGGATGAAACCATGCTGCGGTTCAAGTCGGGGGAAATTCGGCTTCTTGTTGCAACGACAGTTGTAGAGGTCGGGGTGGATGTTCCCAACGCAACGGTTATAATGATAGAAAACGCCGAGCGCTTCGGGCTTTCCCAGCTTCATCAGCTTAGGGGGCGTGTAGGTCGGGGACAGCACCAAAGCTACTGCATACTTATTGCGGGGACAATTAATGACGAAATAAGGGAACGCCTTAAAATAATGACGGAAACATCGGACGGCTTCAAAATCTCCGAATTTGACCTTAAAATGAGGGGCGCAGGAGACTTTTTCGGGGAAAGACAGCATGGACTTCCCGAAATGAGATTTGCCGATGCGGCAACGGACAGCGAGCTTCTTGCGGATGTTCAAAACGCAGCGGATGATATAATAAACGCAAGCAGCGATTTAAACGAATTTCCGCTGCTAAAAAATGATATTGAAAAAATGTTTTCGTCTGAAACGGCATTTAATTAAAGCTTGAAAGGAAATAAAAATTATGAACGCAAAATTCGGTCCTGCAGGTGCGGCGGATAGCTTTAAAACAATGGGATATAAAAAATCAACCCAAATGGGGGAATATCTCAGTGGCTTTGGTCTTGACCACTTTGAATATCAATGCGGTCAAGGGGTAAGGGTTTCCGAGGACTCCGCAAAGGAAATCGGGGATTCGCTCAGAAGCTGCGGGATAAGCGTTTCGCTTCATGCCCCATACTTCATCTCCCTTTCAAGCACCGAGGAGGAAAAGCGGGATAATTCCATAAACTACATACTCCAATCCGCAAGGGCTGTAAAAGCTATGGGCGGGGACAGAATAGTTATCCACAGCGGTTCATGCTCCAAAATGAGCCGTGAGGAGGCGCTCTCCCTTGCGTTGGCGACAATGAAAAAGGCAAAGTCCGCCCTTGATGCCGAGGGGTTGGGAAGCATTCACTGCTGCCCCGAAACTATGGGAAAAATCAATCAGCTTGGCGATTTGCATGAGGTTATGGAGCTTTGCAAAATCGACGACAGCTTTATCCCCTGCATAGACTTCGGACACCTTAACGCAAGAACATTCGGGGCAATAAAGACAAAATCCGACTACGAAAAAATTCTCGATACGATAGAAAACGAGCTTGGAATTGACCGCCTAAAGGTTTTCCACTCACACTTCTCAAAAATCGAATACACCGAAAAGGGTGGTGAAAAGCGCCACCTTACCTTTGAAACAAACAACGGCTTCGGCCCCGATTATGAACCCCTTATGGAGCTTGTTTACAAGAAAAATCTTTCGCCGATATTCATCTGCGAAAGCTCGGGAACCCAGACTGAAGACGCAAAGGCAATGCGCGATTATTATTACAGCCTGTAAAGGTTTGTAGCTATATTGTAATAATATTGAAACCCGAAGTCGGTTGACTGTTCAAATCCCCCTTGGTATAATTTTGAATGAAAAATTGTATCAAGGGGGATTTTTCTTATGAAAAGAAAGGTTATTCTGTTGGGGATTGCCGCCTTTGCGCTGCTTCTTTCCTCCTGTTCGGAGGATGCCCGAGATAATTCGGAGGAAACCGAGAAGCTTATTTCCCAAATCACCTCCGAGGAGGGCTACGGCGAAACCGATGAGGGAGGCCGCGGCATTTTGGGGGACTATACTGAAGCCGAATTATCCGATACGATAATAATTATGGGCGAAGAATATTCCGCCGATGATTTTTACGGCTATCTTACCGTTGACGCAGACAAATGCGGCGGCGTTACCGATGATGATTTGGAAAATATCCGCATTATTACGGATAAAGCCAAAGAAAACGGCTTCAAGACCGAAAACATAATAGAGGTTTTTAATACAAACGGACACGATATGGGCTTTCTTGCCGAAATTCCGAATATTGCCTGTATCCGTTTTTACAATGTCGGCAATAACAGCCTTGATTTTCTCTCCGATTTTCCGCTGCTTGAAAGCGTAGAGCTTGGCGATGTGGAATGCGATCCCGTTAGTCTTGCGGAGGTAATAAACGGCACAAATATCACACATCTTCATATCGGCGCAGAAAACTTCTCATTATCCGATTTTGAATATCTTCGGGAACATCTCCCTCAGTGCATAACAGAGTACGAGGGTTCGGACGGCAACACAAGGCAGACCGCCGAAGAACCCGAAATTTTCGCCCTTACTCTCCCTATAATAGCTCATTACCTTGATGAAGCCCCTGCGGAATACACATATTATTCCGAGCAAAGGGAAGCGGAACTGCGCACACTTAGCGAAAATTACAAAACTGTAATGTCGTTCATTTACAACAATTCCGACTCCGATATAACAATTGACAGCGTAGAGGTGCTTCGTGACGGGGAACAGGTTTATTTCACAAACGGAAGCAGCTCGCTTGAAACCGATTTTACGGTGCCGATGGGTGAAAGCATGGAATTTGCCCTTGAAGAAAATGTTTTTGATTATGCTTATGCGGAAACGGGGATTTACACTGTCGTCTATCACTACGGCGATGAATTTCTCACGGCGGATTTTATGATTGACCGCTCGGAAAACGGCAAGCCCAATTTCCTCAGTGATGAACAGTATGAAGCTTTTGAAAAGGCAGCCGAATATATGGGAAGTAATTTTTCGGTATCATATCACCTTTCGGAGGAATATGCCTCAAGCCACACTCCGAATGAATTTGCGGAACAATTTTACGATGCCTTTACCGCCGAATTTACGGAGGAGCTTATCGCCTACTATGTTGATGAAAGCGGAAATCTTAAGGCTGTCGATGCGGATAGGGGAAGCGACATAACCCTTTGCGGATACAGCCTTTATCCGATAAGCGTTACGGACAGCGAGGTTATTATGCTTCCGATTGCCGCGCATTATTCTGAGGATAAATCCTACAAGCCGTGGTATTCCGTAACCGGCGAAAGCATAAAGCTCGTTCTGACCGATAACGGCTGGAGGGTTGACGGCTTTTCGCCATGGTGGTAAGGAAAAAATATTTTGTGTTGACATTTTGAATGCCGCGTATTAAAATATACTTAGAGGAGATTTTCCCCGCCCGAACCTGTTAACCCACGCTCGGGCGGGGCAAACCGCTTATTGTATGAAAAAATATTTTTGCTTTTTGCGAGGTTTACAATGAAAAAAGATGTGCTTATAATTAATGGCCCAAACCTTAACCTTCTTGGGGAAAGGGAACCGGGAACCTACGGAACGGACACCTATGAAAGCGTCTGCGCCGAAATTAAGGAAAAGGCTGCGGAGCTTGGATTTGACAGCTGCGAATGTTTTCAATCCAATCACGAGGGGGAGATTATCGACAAGCTCCATTCCGCAAGGCTCGATAAATGCGGCATCGTCCTAAACGCAGGCGCATATACACATTACAGCTATGCAATACGGGATGCCATCGCTGCTCTGAAAATACCCGTTATTGAGGTTCATATCTCAAACATTGCAAAGCGTGAGGAATTTCGGCATACCTCGGTTATCGCCCCGGTATGCTCGGGAAGCCTTTTCGGATTCGGAAAAAACGGCTATATGCTTGCCCTCCGAGCAATCAGCGATTACCTGAACGGTTAAGCATTTCCCCCAAAAATGGATTTTGCAACGGATTTCCTTGGCTATCAAAGGGAATCGGAAAGGATAGCTATGATTACAAATGCAGATAAGCTGCGAAAAATGCTTGCGGAGGAAAACTACTGCGCAATAATTACCTCCGACATTAACAGGAGATATTATTCGGGGATGAAATCATCGGCAGGAACACTCCTTGTTTTCCCCGAGGATGCATATCTTATAATCGATTTCAGATACTATGAGAAAGCCTGTGAAACGGTTTCCGACTGCGAGGTTATCCTTCAGAACAAAACCTATGAACAGATTATCGAACTTTTGAAAAAGCACCGAACGGATAAGGTTTACATCGAATCGGAAAATATGACGGTTTCGGATTTTAACACCTATCGGGAAAGGCTCGAAGGCTTTGAGATAGATTCAAGCGATACCCTAAGCAACGCCGCAGGGGCAATTCGGGCGATAAAATCAGACCTTGAGCTTGAAAAAATGCAAACGGCGCAGAATATTGCCGAAGAAGCCCTTGCCTATGTTATGGAAAACGTTATAAAGGAGGGCGTATCGGAGCTTGAGGTCGGCAGGGCGCTTGACTTTTATATGCTTTCCCACGGTGCGGAGGCTGTTTCCTTTGACACAATTGCGCTGAGCGGAGCAAATACCTCGCTGCCGCATGGCGTTCCCTCGGAAAAGAAAATTGCCAAGGGAGAATTCGTGCTGATGGATTTCGGCGCGGTATATGACGGCTACCACAGCGATATGACGAGGACCGTCTGCGTGGGAAATCCAACGGAGGAAATGAAGGAGGTTTATGAAATTGTCCTTGAAGCGCAGAAGAGATGCCTTGACTTTGTTAAACCGGGGGTTGTATGCAGGGAGCTTGATGCCTGCGCAAGGGATTTCATCGCATCAAAGGGCTATGGCGACTGCTTCGGACATGGCCTTGGACACAGCGTTGGCCTTGAAATACATGAACGCCCTGCGGCAAACACAAGAAGCACAACCGTCCTTGACGAAAATATGGTTATGACCATTGAACCCGGCATATATCTTCAGCATAGGTTCGGAGTGCGCATTGAGGATTGCGTTTACCTTACCGCAAATGGGTACAATAACTTTGCACACTCACCAAAAAATCTTATAATTTTGTGAAAAAGTTGTAAATGTAATAAAAATGCAAAAAAACACTTGCAAAAGTCAGATAAATGTAGTAAAATAATCATAAGCTATATTTGCGTGAAATTTTTTATCCGGAGGTAATTTATGATTACAGCAGGCGATTTCAGAAACGGTATGACCTTTGAGGAGGATGGCAACGTTCTCCAGATTGTGGAGTTCCAGCACGTTAAGCCCGGAAAGGGAGCCGCTTTCGTAAGAACAAAAATCAAAAATGTTATTACAGGTTCGGTTGTTGAAAAAAGCTACAACCCTTCCGCTAAGTTTCCTACCGCTTACGTTGAAAGAAAGGATATGGAATATTCCTACAATGATGGCGACCTCTATTACTTTATGGATCCCGAAACCTATGAGCAGCAGCCTATAAGCAAGTCGGAGCTTTCCGATAACTTCAAATTCGTTAAAGAGCAGATGATTTGTAAGGTTTGTTCCTATAAGGGCAAGGTTTTCGCTGTAGAGCCGCCCAACTTTGTTGACCTTCAGGTTGCTCAGACCGATCCCGGCTTTGCGGGAAACACGGCGACAAACGCTACCAAGCCCGCAACCCTTGAAACAGGCGCCGAGGTTAAGGTTCCCCTCTTTATTAACGAGGGCGATATGATCAGAATCGATACAAGAACAGGCGAATATATGGAGCGCGCTTAATCTACACAGCCCGCTTTTGCACAACTTGAAACGGAGGATTAACCTATATGAAGCTTGGAGAAAAGGTTTCTTATCTTAAGGGTCTTATGGACGGTCTTGAACTTGATGTAACAACCAAGGAGGGCAAGGTAATTGCTCTTATGGCGGATATTCTCACCGATATGTCGGAATATTTTGATGATGTTCAGGATCAGATTGACGAAATCGTTGAGGTTGTTGACGCTATTGACGATGACCTTTGCGATGTTGAAAGTGATCTCTACGGCGATGATGAAGATTACGACTATGCCGATGATGATGACGATGATTATGACTTTGATGACGAAGAGCTTTATGAGGTATGTTGCCCAACCTGCGGCGACTCTATTCAGCTTGATGAAGGTATGCTTGAGGAGGGCGAAATGATTTGCCCCAACTGCGGCGAGCATCTCGAATTTGATTTTGACGATGAGGACGGATCAATCGAGGAATAATTTCCGCAAAAATTTACAACAGAATATCTGCAAGTCTGTTTCAGGGCGGGGTGCAATTCCCCACCGGTGGTAAAGTCCACGAGCCTTTTGGGGTTGATTCGGTGAAATTCCGAAACCGACGGTATAGTCCGGATGAAAGAAACAGCGCAATTTCTGCGCCTATCCAACCGCCCGTAAAGCACATTTACGGGCGGTTTTCTGTTACAGATTGCTCTTATTACCGCCGCTTATGTGGTGAATATTTTTATTTATGGAGGAATCTACAAATGTCAAACACAAACAAAATCAGCACAAAAGCCATGATTCAAATTGCAATGCTAAGCGCAGTTGCAACGGTGGTCTATTACCTTGATTTTCCTGTTCCGCTTATGCCGTCCTTTATAAAGATGGATTTATCGAATGTTGTAAGCCTTTTTGCGGGATTTACGATCGGCCCTGTCGGGGGGGTTATGGTATGCCTTATCAAAAATGTTATACACGTTGTTATAAAAGGATTTGGAACAACAATGGGTATAGGCGATATTTTTGACTTTGTAACAGGCGCAGCCTTCACCCTTACCGCAAGCCTTATTTATCACAGAAACCGAACCAAAAAAAATGCCGTCTTAGGCTGCGTTATCGGCACAATCGTCTTTACCGCAATAAGTCTGCCGCTCAACTATTTCATTGTTTACCCCATTTATGCAAAGGCATTCGGGGGAATGGAGGCGATTATGAACGCATATCAGGCTATTCTGCCCAATGTCGGAAATATCTTCTCCGCATTATGTATTTTTAACGTTCCGTTCACTCTTATAAAGGGCGTGATCTGCGCCGCAGTTACTGTAATTATCTACAAACCGCTTATTAAAGTTCTGAGGAAGGCTAACCTTGCGGAGGAAAGGGAATAAAAAACCCTTTTGCCCGTTTTTTAAGAAAAGTTGTCTTAAAATTTTGCTGTTTGCTGGATTTATACATAATTATGTGCTATAATATTCTTTGAACATATATTTTTCAATGAATATTGCAGGGGGTTTGCTTAAAATGCTTACTGATATTGAAATTGCGCAGCAGGCAAAAATGCTAAAAATTACGGAAATCGCAAAAAAACTCGGCGTTTCCGAGGACGACATCGAACCATACGGTCATTATAAGGCTAAGCTTTCCGAGGAGCTGTATAGGAAAACCGCCGATAAGCCGAACGGCAAGCTTATCCTTGTCACCGCCATAAATCCAACCCCCGCAGGGGAGGGTAAAACAACAATTTCCGTTGGCCTTGCCGAGTCTATGGCGAAGATTGGCAAAAAGGCCGTGCTTGCGCTTCGTGAACCGTCGCTTGGCCCTGTTTTCGGAATAAAGGGCGGAGCGGCAGGCGGCGGTTATGCCCAGGTTGTGCCTATGGAGGATATAAACCTCCACTTCACGGGCGATATGCACGCCATTACGGCGGCAAACAACCTCCTCTGCGCATTGCTCGATAACCATATGCAGCAGGGGAACGACCTCGGGATTGACCAGCGCAGAATTATGATTGACCGCTGCCTTGATATGAATGACCGCGCGCTCAGGAGCATTATAATCGGCATGGGCGGAAGGGTTAACGGCATTCCCCGACAAGACAGCTTCCGCATAACGGTTGCATCCGAGGTTATGGCTATACTTTGCCTTGCATCCGACCTTGCCGATTTGAAGAAACGGCTCGGCTCGATTCTCGTTGCGTACAGCTTTGACGGAAAGCCGATTTATGCCCGTGATTTGGGTGCGCAGGGGGCTATGACCGCCCTGCTTAAGGATGCGCTTAAACCGAACCTTGTTCAAACCTTGGAAAACAATCCCGCAATTGTTCATGGCGGCCCATTTGCAAACATTGCTCACGGCTGCAATTCGCTCAGGGCGACAAAGCTTGCGCTCAAGCTCGGTGATTACTGCATTACAGAGGCGGGCTTCGGTTCGGATCTCGGCGCGGAAAAATTCTTTGATATAAAATGCCGTTTCGGCGGATTAAAGCCGTCATGCACTGTACTTGTCGCAACAATTCGCGCGCTTAAATACAACGGCGGAGTTCCCAAGGATGAGCTTTCAAAGGAAAATGTGGAGGCTCTCCAAAAAGGGATTGTAAACCTCCGAACACATATTGAAAATATGCATAAGTTCGGTCTGCCTGTTGTGGTTGCAATCAATCGTTTCCACACGGACAGCGATGCGGAGATTGAATACATTAAGAATTTCTGCCGTGAAATGGGCGTAGAGGTCGCTCTTGCCGAAATATTCGCAAAGGGCGGAGAGGGCGGAATCGATCTTGCCGAAAAGGTTTGCAAAGCCGCCGAGGAAAATGACGGAGCGGCAGGCTTCAAGTATCTGTATGATGAAAAGCTCCCCATTAAGGAAAAGCTGAATATAATCGCAAGGGAAATTTACCGCGCGGATGGCGTTAACTTTACTCCGCAGGCTGAAAAGTCCATTAAGGCAATTGAGGAGCTTGGCTTCGGCGAAACCCCCGTGTGCGTTGCAAAAACCCAATACTCCCTTTCGGATGATCCGACAAAGCTCGGAAAGCCCGAAAATTTCAGCATCACCGTCCGTGATGTTAAGCTTTCCGCAGGAGCGGGCTTTGTTGTTGCGATGACAGGTGATATAATGATAATGCCGGGTCTTCCCAAAATGCCCGCTGCGCTCAAAATCGACTGCGACAACGAAGGAAATATTACGGGGCTGTTTTAACAGCCCCGCTTTTTTGCATAAGAATTAAGCGCCTCCTGATAGAAATCGCAAAGCTCGCTTGCGGTTTCAAGCTTGTAGCTTTCAACGTGCATCATAAGTCCCTTGCCTGTTTTTACGGGGCGTATAAGAACCCTCCCACGACGGTCGTTTATAACTGCGCCATCATTTCCAACCCTTTTGTCGGGACAAAGAAGCTCCCGCAGGAGCGCCGAATACCCCCATTTGCCCGAATCAATCGCAATAAAACGGTTTACCTCCGCAAATTCGGGCAGCTCAGCACAGGCTTCCTTAAGGCTCAGCTTGTTTTGTGAAAGTATCGAAAGAGCTTTAAGCATAAGAGCTATCCCATCGCAGGGAAAAGCAATCTCAGCCGCAAGCAGCCTTGCGGCTTTATCTGTATTATCGGCGGAGCAGCCCGAATAACGCAGAACCCTGCATCCGTATTCCTCCGCAAGCCTATCCGCCGCAGATGGGAAATTATAGGGCAGTGCAACATCCTTTCCCTGTTTGAAATATTCACGGCAGCAAAGGAGCATAAGCTTGTCGGAGAAAACATATCCCGTTTCTTCGGTATAAGCGGAGAGCTTTGTTCCGTTTTCATTAATATGGAAAACGATCGACGAACCGTCCTTGCTGTTTATTCCGTCCAAAAGCTCGGAACAAATTTCGGAAACTCGTTTGCTTGGGGTGTTTATAATTACCCTTATCCCACTAAGCTGCGGGGGAGTTTGTTTTAACAGATGTGTAAGGTAGACCTCCCTTATTTCGGGACAGCTCCTCATTAATCCAAAGTGGGAGAAGGCGGAGCGGCGGTATTCCCCCCTATTTATTCCCCCTTCGATTATTTTTTCCTCCGCACGGGATAGGTTCAGACCGTCCGATGAAAAAAACTTCAGCTTTGCGCTTATTCCCGCATCGATATAACAGCCCGCCGACGCGCCGCATATCCGCACACAGTGTGAAAGCTCAGGCTCGGCGGCATTTCCAAGGAACCACGCTTCTCCCCCCGCCGACATTATTCCCGATGCGAGCGCCAAGGCAAGCGCATGGGCGGCGGAGGTGTTATTACAGCCAATAATGATTTTGCGGCCTATCGATGCAAGGGAGCTGCCCACTACGGCGGCGGTTTGGGGAGTTATTATGCCGTTGGTTTCGCCCGTTATGCCCTCATCATCTATAACAACGGGACGAGCAAAGCCGTATTTAAGGTCATCGGCGACACAGGCAAATGCCTCGATATGCCTGCCGTTCCACACTCTTACACCGGGATTTACCACAGCGCTTTCCTCAATGACTGAATTTTCGCCTACCGCCGCCCCCTCGAAAACCGATGCGCCCTCGGAAATCCGCACGGCTTTTCCTATTGCGGCGTGATTAAGAGTACAATGCTCACCGATGTAAACGCCGTCACCGATTACGCAGCCTATCAGCTTTGAACCCTTTCCGACTGTTACGTTTCTTCCTATAACGCAGCAATCCTTAATTTTTACGCCGCAAGCGATGTCGGAATTTTCACCAATGCAAAGCTTTCCCTCTGCGGAAATGCCTTTAAAGCGTTTTTCGGCTTCGGCGGCGGTTATAACGGTCTTTGGCGTATGCGGATAGAGTCCATTTATAACATCCGCATTAAGGCTTAAAAGGTCATTCGGGGTATAGATATGCATAAAATACCCATTTTCGGCAACGGCAGGAATTTTTGCGCCCTTTTTCAGAAGCATGGAAATAACATCGGAGCAGATATTCTCGCCATATTCGGGCAAATGTACCGCAAGCTCCGCATTTATGACAAATGAACCCGTCAAAATCAAATCGGACGCGCAGCTTTCCTTCGGCTGATTTTCCGAAAGAGCAGTGAGAAGTCCGTTCTCCGTTAGTGCGGATACCCCCTCCCACGGGCGGGCGGATTTTGTGAGAATAACCGTTATATCGGCATTCCTGTTTTTATGTCCGCAGAGAATGTTTCCGTAATCAAAATCCGCAAGGGCAGAGCCGTTCACAACAAGAACAGGCTCCTTTCCTTCTATTCCCCTTTCGTTCAAAGCACGTTTCAACGCGCCCGATGTTCCCTCGTCAGGCGATGAAAAGGACAGCATGGGAATATCGGGTCGGTTTTCGTCAAAATGGTCGGCGATTGCCCTTGAGGAACGGTCAGCGGCTATAATTATATCGGAAAAGCCGCATTTATTAAGTCCGCCGACTATATATTCAATAAGCGGAACATTGCACACGCCAAGCATTGCTTTTGGCATTGAACAGGTTAACGGACGCATACGAAGTCCGTCGCCTCCTGCAAGGATAACAGCAGTCATAAAAATACCTCCGTGGTTTGTTTTGAGGATATTATTGGCATTTTTTCGCAAAATATACTGTTATGAAAGCGTTAGCCGCTTACATGGATTTTTGTTTCATGCTTTCAAGCGCAGACGTAACGTTAATATTTAAAAGGATGAAACATTGGGGGAATTTAAAAAAAAACGGTCCTTTTATTGTGGAGATTATGCGTATTTCGCCGCTTTTTACAGATTGCGGAGACGGCGGAACGCCGACAGGACAATTTCGGTGAAGAACGAGTCGGTTTGAAGCAACAATATCTCAAAGGAAATTACAATCGGTGATGCAAATAATTCTCCGATTGGGCTTAGCAAAATCTATATGCCCGATTTCGGAACACATAGGGTTGAATAATGCTTATCGAAGCCCGAAAATATCGTATGCGGTTCGCAAAAAACACCGTCTGCATACGATATTTTTTTCACATAAACAATTCGGACGCTGTATATCCACAAAATGACGGTATAAGGGCGGGCTGATTTTGTGCAAAACGCTGAAAGTTGAATTTTGATGCAACAAAATGAACCTTTTTTGCCACTATTTATATGACAGGTCTTTTAAGGGAGAAGATTTTGTGGTATAATGTTATTATTAATCAGTTTGCCTGTTGGCAATGCCCTTAGGCGAATGAGAGGTGATAACTGCTTGAACAGTACAAACTTCAGTGAGTGCGTGAAAAAGGCGCGTGACGGCAATGCCGATGCGTTCGCCGAGCTATACGCCCTCGTTTACAAGGATTTATACCGCATTGCTCTTATAAACCTTAATAATAATCAGCACGATGCTTCCGATGTGGTTAGCGACACTGTCCTCGAAGCGTATTCTTCCATAAAAAAATTAAGAGATGAATCAGCTTTTAAAGCCTGGATAACCAAAATTCTTACTGTAAAGATAAAAAACAAGCAGAAGGAATATATAGAAAGAAATAATTTCCGGCAGGAGCTTGATACCCTCGATGATGTAGAACAAGAGAAATCCAAGGAGATAGATTATAACGGATTGGAAATAATGGAAGAGTTCGCTAAACTGGGCAAGGAAGACAGACTTGTTTTATCCCTAAGCGTTGTTTCGGGATATAAAAGCGAAGAGATCGCCAAAATGCTCGGTGTATCTGCAAACACCGTTCGTTCAAAGGCGGCAAGAGCTAAGATAAAGCTGAAACAATTGCTTTCGGAACGCTGATGGAAAGGAGGTTGGAATTATGACGTTTGAAGAAAAACTTAATGAGCTGATAAGCGAGGTTGAGGTTCCCGATGAACTCTCACCCGAAAATATTGCATTAATGCTTAAAGCCAAAAATGCACAGTCCAAAATGGAAGCGGAACACAGAAATATAAAATCCGCTCCTTCAGTCACTGCACAACGACGTACCATTATTTTAAGGACTGCAGCGGGAGCGGCAGCCTGCGCGGTTTTTGCGGCAGGTATGATTGCCTTTAACAAGCAGGATAACGATGTCGGTCAAATTGAGGATCAGATTGACTACAGCGCAGTTTCCCCCGAAAATTATGACGATCTTTACAACATCTATACGGGAATTTACCTTGACGGCGATTCCTCCAACGAGGAACAGACGGATACAACGAATTCCGAAACGGATGATGATTTAAGTCCTGCTATTGCCCAGACCGAACCCGAACCGGAGGAAACCCTTTCGGAGCTTTCATCCTATGATTTTTCAGGGTCGGCGGACGGCAGAGTTTCCGAAGCGGATATTGTTAAATCCGACGGAACAAATCTTTATTGTATCTCAAACGGCAAGCTTTATATCGTTTCCCTTGAAACAATGGAAGTTGTTGCCGAGGTTGAGAACAAGCTCAACCCTCCCGTTGAACTTTTTATCGCAGGAGATACGCTCATTCTTGTTTCCACGGAAACGGAGGAGGTTCAGATTACAGACATCTCCGATTCCGCCGAAGATTCCGACAGTTCACCGTCCGACACTTCTCAAACGGAGCCCGATGTTCCAGCAGAGGCTTCCGACACTTACTCCGATTCGGACAGTAACCGCATAACTTCCAACTCGGTAAACCGCACAAATGTTGTTGTTGACTTCTACAACATCAGTGATAAGACAAATCCTATTTTAACCACTACCTATAAACAAAACGGAAAATATACATCCTCAAAAATAGTGGGCGATACTCTTTATACCGTGACGGGCTATTCGGATTACCGCACAGCTCCCCTCGATAAGGAATCGGGACTTGACAGCTATGTTCCCGCATATTCCATCGGAGGAAACAAGCAGTATGTTGCGGCGGGCGATATAATTATTCCGTCAAATGCGAACAGCACGGATTATACGGTTGTTTCCGCAATCGATATAAGCACGCCTTATGTGACATCCGCAACGGTTAAGGCAGTCCTCGGCAGCAGCAAAAATGTATACTGCTCCGCTGATACGCTTTACATCGTCGGCGTCGGTAAGAGCGACAATGATTCGGATTACAGCATAATTACGAGCTTCGACCTTTCCGCTCCCGATGGAATAAGCTACAAAGCAAGCGGTTCTGTCGCAGGTAAGGTTATAAGCCCGTACAGCATGAATGAATATAACGGACTTTTCCGCATTGCTGCCGAGCTTAACGATGAAGACGGTCGCTCGGTTTCAGCGTATGTCCTTGATGAAACCCTTACGGTTGTTAACAGTGCGGGTAAGCTTCTTCCCGGGGAATCGGTTTCCGCCGTTCGCTTTGAAGAAAATTACGCAAGCTTTTACACAGACAGCAGCGAGCCTGCGCTTGTAATAGATTTATCAAGCAATCCCCCCGTTCAAACTCAGTCCCTTGCAGGAACATCCGCTTACCTTTACAGCTTTTCGGATGATAAACTCCTCGGACTTGGGGAAAGCGACGACGGTTCGGCTCTTACTCTTACAATGTACAACGCAGAAAACGGACTTATGCTCAATACAGTGACCTTTGCGGATGATTTGGGAGATATAAATTCAAAGGCTCTCACCGACAGAAGGGTTCTCCTTATCGACTCCGAAAAGGGAATCATTGGCGTTCCCGTTTACAGCCATATGGAATTCGGCACTCAAAACAGGTATTATGTTTTCGAGTATAATGATGAGGCAGGCTTTGTTGCAAAGGGAACGATTGAATATAACGATCTTGACGACAGCAGCATTTTTGAACGCGCCTCAATTGAAGATGATATGCTCTATATTGTGGGCAAAACAAGAATTGTATCGGTTCAACTCAGTGACCTCAAGGTTGTTGATGTAATTGATTTCTGAAATTAAAGAAATATTTACTGCCGAGGTTTCCGCACAAGTCGGAAATCTCGGTTTTATTTTACAAAAATCTTTTGGCGTATAAAAAAACACACTACCGAAAAATCATTTGTTTTCGGTAGTGTAAATTTTTTTCTATGTAATTAACGTCAGGCCGAAACGCCGGTCTTTTTCCTTTTGAGGTCTGCGCTTCTGAAATCAACCGCAAGCGCAAGGGCAGCCGTTCCTATAACGGTAACAATACATTCGGCAAGCATATATGAGCCGTTGTATGTAAGGCTGTAAACCCATACTCCCGACCAGCCTTCCGCATAATCTCCCCAGATTGTTACGCCCGAAATAAAGTGGCAGATAAAGCGCATAGCCGATGCAGCTGCCGCACCCGCTCCGATTGCAAGCGACTGATTTTTAATCGACTTCCTGAAAATCGCTCCGCCAAGGCCGAGAACTGCAAACGCAATAAGATAATCCATAAAAATCAGGATGAGATACGCCGCCATTCCTTTTACATATGCAAAGTTTCCAAGACCCTGCAAAAGCATTTGAAGCAAACCGTAGACCATTCCCGAAAAGGTTCCCCATTTAGCGCCGTGGCGAAAGCCGATGATAACAATAGGAACCTGGCTAAACGCGGTTATTGAGCCGCCCATTGGAAGCGTAAACACCTGAATATAGGATAGCACTGTTGCAAGGGCAATCATTATGGCGGCTTCGGTTAATTTTCTTGTTTTTGAAATTTCCATACTGAAAATTCTCCTTAAAAAATATTATTTTGAAAAGAAAAGCGCCCTGAAAGCGATGCTGACAGGGCGCAATAACACGCACAACCATTCCCACAGCAAGAAAAACACTCACTGCGGCAAAAATCTTCCTCCGTCGGCATTATCCGAATCAGGTCAACGGGTCGAAACGTACTCTCGCTTCCTCTCAGCCTTACAATTTCCTCATATAGGAAATAAAAGCTCCCCTATTCAATTCCCTACTATGATAGCACAGTTTAAGCGCAAAGTCAATGGTAATTTTTGCAGAATATGGACTTGCTTTTTCGGCATATCTATTTTAAAAGGACTATTCATGATATAAGGGAGGGTTCATATGGGTCTTACGGCTTCATCTACGGGACGTTATAATGACGATGTCAGCTTTATTATAGAACGAAAAGAAAGCGACAGGGTAATCGCCCTTGCAGGCAACCCGAATGTAGGGAAATCCACCGTTTTCAACTTTCTTACGGGCATGAATCAGCACACGGGCAACTGGACGGGGAAAACCGTTCAGAATGCGCAGGGACGGTTTGACTGCAACGGAAACAGCTATATTCTGGTGGATATCCCCGGCACATATTCTATCCTGGCGCACTCCGCTGAGGAGGAGGCGGCAAGGGATTTCATCTGCTTCGGCGGCGGCGACGGAACAATTGTTGTTTGCGATGCGACCTGCCTTGAACGCAACCTCAATCTTGTTCTTCAAATTATAGAAATTACTCCGCACGTTATAGTTTGCGTAAACCTGCTCGATGAAGCAAGTAAAAAGCACATTTCCGTTGACACCGAAAGGCTTTCGGAGCTTTTGGGCGTTCCCGTTTTCGGCATAACCGCAAGAACAGGCGAGGGAATCGAGGAGATGACCTCCGCCCTTGACAAAATCAGCGAGATTAAGCGTTCCGATGTGATAAAATGCACCTACCCCGAGGAAATAGAAGCGGCGGTTCAGAAAATTTCCTCCGCTCTTACGGGAAGGCTTAACGGTGCAGCCGATGAACGCTGGACTGCGATAAGGCTTCTCGACTTTGGGGGAGATGAGAAGCTTGTGGGGGGAATAAGCGGCGCAGCAGGATTTGACCTTTCCGCCGATGAAGCAATATCAAGCCTTATTTCGGAGGAAAAATCCCACCTTGC
The DNA here is from genome assembly GCA_021199335.1 of Oscillospiraceae bacterium. Lineage (GTDB taxonomy): Bacteria > Bacillota > Clostridia > Oscillospirales > Ruminococcaceae > UMGS363. Next base: position 64,304 of record JAJQIG010000022.1, read on the forward strand.
GGAGCTTGGCTATGACGAAACGAAGCTCCGAGATGAAATTGTTACTGCGGTTATACGCTGCGCAGAAAGAACTGCGGCGGAATGCGTAACCTTTGAAAAGCCCGACTATTACGAACGTGACAGAAAAATAGACCGCATCCTGACTCATAAAATTTGGGGAATACCCATTATGGCGGCAATGCTGATGGTAATCTTCTGGATAACTATTACGGGCGCGAATTACCCTTCCGAGCTTCTTTCAAGGCTTTTCACCGCCCTTGGGGAAAAGCTTCATCAGGGGCTTACGGCGCTGAATGCTCCGCAATGGCTGGACAGCGTTATTATTGATGGAATTTACAGAGTTTTGTCATGGGTGACGGCGGTAATGCTTCCGCCTATGGCTATATTTTTTCCGCTCTTTACTCTGCTGGAGGATTTGGGATACCTCCCGAGGGTCGCATTCAACCTTGACCGCCATTTCAAGAAGGCGGGCGCCTGCGGAAAACAATCCCTTACAATGGCGATGGGCTTCGGCTGCAACGCCGCAGGAGTAACGGGCTGTCGCATTATAGATTCGCCGAGAGAACGGCTTATCGCAATTTTAACGAATAATTTTGTGCCATGCAACGGACGTTTTCCCGCTCTTATTGCAATAATAACAATGTTTTTTGCGGGAAGCGGCAGGGGGCAGTCCTTTATTGCCGTTCTTATTTTAACTGCGGTAATAATTTTCGGGGTAATGCTTACTCTGTTCATATCGGGCGTTCTATCGAGGACTGTGCTGAAAGGAATGCCCTCCTCCTTTGCGCTTGAGCTTCCGCCATACCGCCGCCCCCAAATAGGGCAGATTATAATTCGCTCCGTTTTGGATAGGACAATTTTTGTTTTGGGAAGATCGGTTGCGGTCGCCGCCCCTGCGGGGCTTATTATATGGCTTTTGGCGAATATAACGGTTGGGGACAGCACGGTTCTTACGATATGCTCGGACTTCCTTGATCCGTTCGCATCCGTATTCGGGCTTGACGGGACAATACTTATGGCGTTTATCCTCGGTTTTCCCGCCAACGAAATTGTAATCCCGATAATGCTTATGAGCTATATGGCCCAGGGCAGTCTTGTGGGCTATGAAAGCCTTGACTCGCTTAAAGAAATCCTTGTTTCAAACGGCTGGACGGCGACAACTGCGGTCTGCACATTGATTTTTATGCTCTGCCATTTCCCATGTTCAACATCGGTTCTTACCATTAAGAAGGAAACGGGCAGCCTTAAATGGACTGCGCTTGCGATTGCTCTTCCGACCGCCGTGGGGCTTATCCTTTGCTTTATTGCGGCACTTATAGGAAGAATTTAAGGACAAAAATATATCCGCCAATTAAAGCAAATTTAACATTGATTTTACATAAGCGGTTGACTTTTTTGTGCAAATGATATATAATATTAAAAAAATAAGACTTGAAGGTTCTTTTGGGGCGGTTAAACAGGGAAGGGCTCCCTGACGGAAACCGCCTTGGTGGGCGAACGCCTTGCCTAAGTTATGAAAGGAAAGACTATACCGATGACCGATGCTTTAAATAACCCGATTATCCGTGAAATGACAAATGAAATCGTAAAAATATGCTCACCGTTTCAGGTTTTTCTTGTATCAAGCAAGACAAACCGCAGCGGAGAAATAACCTCGTTCAAGGTTTGCATTGTTGTTGATGACACCTATACAAACCATACCGAGCTTGAAACCGAGATTCTGCTTAAAACCGACTGCCCCGTTCCGTGCGACATTATCGTTTACAACATAACCGACTGGAACGAGTGCCTTGACGACGACTGCACATTCGCAACAAGAGTTGATAACGAGGGAGAAATTCTTTATGAGCAGAAGCAGCGGACATAAAACAGACAGCAAGAGATATTACGACTGGCTTTTCCACGCATGGCAGGACCTCCATTCGGCGAAAATGCTTATAAACGACAGCAGGCTCTATGAACAGGTCGTTTTTCACTGCCAACAGGCTATTGAAAAATCACTGAAGGCGTATATGCTTTATAAGGCGCGCCGACTTTTGGACGGCCACAACCTTACATGGCTCTGCAAACAGGCGGCGATGCTTGACGACAGCTTTGCAAAATGGATAAGCAAGTGCGTTCTCCTCAACAGGTACTATATTGAAACAAGGTACCCCGCCGATATTCCCTCCGACATTGACAGGGATTTTGCGGAGGATATTCTTTCGGCTTCGGAGGAAATGATGGATTTTGTATGCGAGCTTATAAGGTTTGATTACAACAGCTATCATAAAAGGAAAAGATGAATATGTTTACTCCAATGCTCCCGATTTTTCGGGAGCATTTTGCTTTTGTCCGAACCATGTTATTTGTGTGAAATGCACAATTAATTTGCCGTAAAACCGTCTTTGTAAACGTTGACATTGATTGCCGCCATTTGTTATAATGAATGTATGTTAAAGCGAAGCAGAATATTTTTATGGAGGTATTATCAGTGAATAATTACAAAAAGTACACCGCTGTGGCTATGGCTGCGGCTATGGCTGCCGGACTTACCGCCTGCGGCGGAGATTCGGGCAATGCCGAGGTAACAACAACCACCCAGGCGACCGTTGAAATCAATACGGCGGAGCTTTCCGAGGAGGATGCGGCGAAGGTTGCCGATGTTGCCGACCTTCTTACGGGCGAGCTTGAAAATAAAACAATTAAATGGTTCTCGTTCTATGATCCCTTCCACGCTTCAACCTCCGGAAACACAAAGGCTCTTTCCCTTGAGCTTTTTGAGGAGAAATATGACGGAAACATCGAATATATTCAGACAACATGGGCAAACCGCTTCAACGACCTTTCAACGCAGATTGTCGGCGGTGAGGGAGTTGACTTTATTGCAGGCGGCGACCTTGACTCGTTCCCCAAGGGCGTAACAAACGGTATGTTCCAGTCGGTTGACGATCTCATCGACTATGACAGTGAGCTTTGGGCGCCTCAAAAGAACATTAACGACTACTTTGAGCTTAACGGAAAGCATTACCTTATCGCAACGCAGGCTACAACGGGTCAGGTTGTGTTCTACAACCGCCAGACTATCGAGGGCTACGGCTTTGACGATCCCGCTGACCTTCTTGAAGCGGGCGAATGGAACTGGGATACCTTCAAGGGAATGCTTCTTGAATTCTGCGATGCCGACAGCGAATGCTACGGACTTGACGGATGGTTCAACGAACAGCCCCTTATGCTTACGGCAGGCGTTCCCTCGGTTGAGCTTAAAGACGGAAAGCTTGTTCAGAACTTCTATGACGCAAACCTTGAGCGTTCCATGAACTTTATGAAGTCGCTTTATGATAACGGCCTTACCCTTGATAAGAGCCTTTTCAACTGGACGACTCACATTGAATTCATCGGCGAGGGCAAGGAGCTTTTCTACATAGACGGACTTTATTCCATCGAATCCTCACCCGATATTTGGACAAAAACATTCGGCGAGGCTGAGGATGTTATGTTCGTTCCCCTCCCGAAGGACCCCGAGGCTGATAATTACTATCTCCCCGCAGGGCTTGAAGCTTATATGCTCTGCAAGGGTGCGCAAAACCCCGAGGGCGTTATTAAGTTTATGGAATGCATCCTTGCCGCAAATTCCGATGAACGCACGCTTGAAATTGCAAAGGAAAAACGCATCAACGACTATGGCTGGACGGATGATATGCTTGAAATGCAGCAGAAGATAACCGAAATGACTGCCGAGAATCCCGTTTATGACATCCACGCCGGCTGCCCCACGGATATGTATAATCTTATCGACAGCGGCGAAACGGGTATAAGAGCCGCATTCTATGGCGGAGATTGGGCGACTGTAAGAGAATCCCTCTCTGACGCCGTTCAGATTTATATCGATGAATTCAACGCAGAGGTCGAAGCAATGAGCGAATAAGCATATTGCGGAATTTAAGCCGTCGGAGCAAATCCGGCGGCTGTTTTATTGGGTTTTTTGTAAAATCGTAACAAAATACATATTAAAAAAATATGTAGTATTAACATTGATTGAAGAATAAAAATTTGGTATAATGATAATTGGTTAATTGTATATGCTCAGCTATTTCCTTTAACCCTAAGACGTTTGGACGGGCAGATTTCTGCCGATTTAATTTGGAGGCTTATATTTATGAAGAACACCAAGAAGATCCTTGCAGGCATTATGGCGCTCTCAATGACAGCCGCTCTCACTGCTTGCGGAGATTCCGAAAGCGAAAGCGCCGAGGAAACTACCACTACCACCACAGCTAAAACCGTTGCTGTTAATACAGAAACCCTTAAAGAGGACGAGGAAACCGCCCTTGAAGAGGTTATGACTCAGCTTCAGGACGTTGAACTCGAAAACAAAACAGTAAAATGGCTTGCCCATTATGACATAAACCCGACTTCAACAGGCGCTTCAAAATCTGTTGGACTTGAAATGTTTGAACAAAAATACGGCGGAACGGTTGAATGGGTTCCGACAACATGGAATACCCGTTACGACGACCTTTCAACCCACGTTCTCGGCGGCGATGGCATTGACATCTTCCCGGGCGATGATACCGCAAACTTCCCCAAGGGAATTGTAAGCGGAATGTTCCAGTCCGTTGATGATTATATCGATATGAACTCCGCTATTTGGCAGAACGTTGCGAACGGTATGGAGCTTCTTAACTTCGGCGGAAAGCATTATGAGCTTGTAACAAGCATTACCGCCGAGGCCGTTGTTCTTTATGACTACTCCACAATTGAAGCGTATGGCTTCGATGATCCGTGGGAGCTTTATGAGGCAGGTGAATGGAACTGGGATACCTTCAAGAGTATGCTCCTTGACTTTGTTGATGAGGATGCGGGCCAGTACGGTCTTGACGGTTACTGGAACGAAAAGGCTCTCCTTATGTCCGCAGGCGTTCCTTTTGTCGGAACGGACGATGAGGGCAACCTTGTCTGCAACGTTAATGACGCAACCGTTGAAAAGGCTATGAACTATCAGTATGAGCTTAGCCAAAACGGGCTCAAGTTCCCCAAGGCTCAGTTCAGCTGGAGCGAACAGCCCCAGATGCTCGGCGAGGGCAGCGAGCTGTTCTACATAATCGGACTTTACTGCATTCAGGCGGATCCCGAAACATGGACAATTGCCGTTGATCCCGAAAATATCGGCGTTGTTCCCGTTCCTTCCCCCGAAGGCTCCGATCCTTATCAGGGTGCGAAGATTAACGGTTACGCCCTTTGCAAAGGCTCGGCAAATCCGCAGGGCGCAGCTTTGCTTGCAGAATGTATGATTCTCGGAAGCTTTGATGAAAGCGCTGTTGCAATTTCCGACAGAAAGGCTCTTGACGATTATCAGTGGTCCGAGGAAATCCTCCAAAAGACAAAGGAAATCGATGAGCTTGCAAGGCAGTATCCTGTTATCGACCTCTCTTCGGGCTGCTCAACCGATATTGCTTCACTTACAACCGACGGCGGCGACCAGGTCGGATTAAGAGCTGCATTTGACGGCATCGACTGGGCTACGAACAGAGAAGCTATTGCCGATACCCTTATTATGCTTGTTGAAGAGGTTGACCAGAACGTAAAGGCTAAGCAGGCTGAAGGCTAAAAGGATATGTTGAATAACAGCATTATTCAACATTAATCGGCAAATCATCCCCATCCTTGCAGGCTGAGGGATGGGCTTGCAAACAGAAGGCTTATCGGCAGCGGCGGACGAAAAAAATCGTTATTCCGCACCGCTGTAGGGCTTAATCTGCGCATACCGCATTATCGGGCGCAGATTGAATAAAATTATTCTTTAAAAACTAACAACACCGCACAAAGGCGTAGTTCCGTTCATTGTGCGGTGTTTGTGTATGGTGAGGTGCGCCGATTTGGAGCTTATTCAAAGCTTTGACAACAACATATTATACTATATCCTTGAAAATTGGCATAACGAATTTACCGACAGCTTCTTTAAAGCCGTTTCATCCCTTGGAAACAGGGGACTTATATGGATTATTGTTTCGGCTCTGATGCTCTGCAGCAAAAAATGGAGAAGCTACGGAATTGTTCTGCTTCTTTCGCTCGGTCTAAGCGCAGTAATTGGCAGTTTGGTTATAAAAAACCTCGTCTGCCGATTAAGACCGTTTGTGGCTGACCCATCCATAGAGCTTATCGTTGGCATACCCGGGGGATATTACTCCTTTCCTTCGGGCCATTCCACGGCAGCGGGAGCCGCGTCCGTTTCGATTTTCCTCAGAAACAGGCTTGCGGGAGCGTTTGCGTTCGCTTTTGCGCTGCTTATGTCGCTTTCAAGAGTTTTCTTAGCGGTTCATTATCCAACGGACACAATATGCGGGCTTATACTCGGCGCACTATGCGCAGTTATAATATACAAGCTTCTTTACAGCAGGACAGAGCATTGCCTTGAAAGGCTGTACGAAAGGCGGAGCTTAACCGACAAAAGCAACGGCGATAAGAATTAACCCGCAAAGCCACTGCAAATTAACATTATGTGCGGAAACCATATGTCTGCCGAGAACAGTTCCCGCTTCGATTGAGAGGAATCCTATTCCAAAGGCAAGGAGCGCCAATGGGGCGGCGCTTAGCTGTCCAAGCCCTGCGCTTACGCCTGTAACGAGCGAATCGGCGGAAAGCGCAACGGACAAAGCGAGCGCTTCCCGACAGGAAATTGTTTTGGAATTGTCACGGTCGGCGGCTGTTCCGTCAAAGTACAGCCTTATTTGCTCGGAGCTGTTCCTTTTTTCCGCAGCCCGCTTAATTGCGCCGTGGAAAAGGTTCAATATTCCAAGGATAACCAATATTGACGACGATATTATGCGGCACAGCGCTTCGGGAATAAAATCACCGACAACATCCGCAAAGCATACCGGAACAGTGAGGAACAACGTCCCGATAAGGCTTATTACGGCGGAGGAACGCAGGGGAACCTTTATTCCGGCTGCGCCAAGCCCCATCGCTGCGGCAAAACCGTCAATCGACACGGCAAAAATCAATAGCAGCGTTTTTAACATGAAATAACCATCAGCCCTTTCGGAAAAATCGAATTTGCAATATTGCAGACTGTTTTATATTATGATTTAATACATAATTTGTGATTGAACAATTCATAATAAACGGATATTATTAATAACATAAATGTTGAAAAATGCCACATTAATCATTATACTTGCTTTAAAATTCGGAGGTGCATAAAATGCCGTTAAAAGAAAGAGTTCTTGCCGTTCTTGAAGAAAATAAAGGCAAAAGCGTTTCGGGAAGCGAAATTGCAAAAAGCGTTGGAATGACAAGAAGCGCAGTATGGAAGGCTGTAAAATTGCTGCGTGAGGAGGGATATTCCATTTGCGCAGTGACCAACAGGGGATACTGCCTTTCGGAAGAAAATGACTTCCTCAGTGAACAAGCCATTGTTCCAAATCTGAGAACAAAAGAAATCGGCAGAAAAATTGACGTGTTCAAGACGATTGACTCAACAAACAGCTTTGCAAAGAGCCTTGCTCAGCTGGGCGCAGCTCACGGAACAACAGTAATTTCAGAGGTTCAAACCCAAGGCAAAGGAAGAATGGGAAGGCAGTTTTACTCCCCCCTCGGAATGGGTATATACATGAGCGTTATTGTTCGCCCGAAGCTCTCGGTTGAACAATCGCTGCTTATAACGTCATGCGCCGCCGTTGCCGTGGCGGATGCAATCGAGAAGGTTGCGGGAATCGACTGCAAAATCAAATGGGTGAACGATATATATGCGGGAAACAAAAAGCTCTGCGGAATTCTTACGGAAGCATCCGTTGATGTTGAACAGGGCGGACTTGAATATGCAATAGTCGGAATAGGTCTTAATGTTCAAAACATTAATTTTCCAAAAAATATTGCCGATATTGCAACCTCAATAAAGCTTGAAACGGACAGAAATGTTTCAAGAAGCGTTCTTGCGGCTGAAATTCTCAACTGCCTTGAGGAAAGATTCTCCAATATTACCGACAAGGCCTTCATTGACGATTACCGCAGCAGATCCAACATTATCGGTAAGAGGATAGACGTTAGTCAGGGCGATAGGATAAGCACCGTAACCTGCATCGGGATAGATGAGTGCGGAAGGCTCCTTGTGCGGCTTGACAACGGTGAGGAAAAGGCGCTTTCATCGGGCACCGTGCGGCTTTCGGGAGAAGGCGTTCAGCAATAACCGAGGGAAAGCCGTCATTCCGTCCTTATTAAACACAGCTAAACCCCGATTGCGTTTTTAATCCATGATAAGAAAGTGCTTCCCTCGGCATTATTCATCGCACACTCGGCAATATTGCATACAAATTAAAAATATAGCCGCTTTTATGCTTGACATTGGGTAAACAAGGGTTTATAATAATATTAATTGCTTTTGTTTTTTCAGACCGCCAATAAGGGATCCGCTTTTGCGGATGGGCGGTCCGATTAATTTACATTTTATTGCATTTATACTATATATTTTGGGAGGTTTTTTAAAATGTCCAGAGTTTATAACTTCAGCGCAGGTCCGGCTGTTCTTCCGGAAGAGGTTCTTAAAGAGGCAGCGGCAGAAATGCTCGATTATAACGGCACGGGTATGTCCGTTATGGAAATGTCCCACCGTTCAAAGGCTTTCGAGGAAATTATCACTACCGCTGAACAGGATCTTAGGGATCTTATGAATATCCCCGATAACTACAAGGTTCTTTTCCTCCAGGGCGGAGCTTCACAGCAGTTTGCTATGATCCCCATGAACTTTATGAAAAACGGAGTTGCCGATTACATAATCACCGGTCAGTGGGCTAAAAAAGCTTATCAGGAGGCTCAGAAGTACGGCAAGGTCAATGCCGTTGCATCCTCCGCAGATAAGACCTTCTCTTATATCCCCGACTGCTCCGATCTCCCCATCGATGATGATGCGGATTACGTTTATATCTGCGAGAATAATACTATTTACGGAACAAAGTTCAAGGAGCTTCCGAACACAAAGGGCAAAACTCTTATTGCCGATGTTTCATCCTGTTTCCTCTCCGAACCGATTGACGTTACAAAATATGGCGTTATTTACGGCGGAGTTCAGAAGAATGTAGGTCCTGCCGGCGTTGTTATTGCCATTATCCGTGAGGATCTTATCCCCGAAACTCCTTATATTGAGAATACACCGACAATGCTTCAGTATAAAACTCATGCTGATAATAAATCGCTTTACAATACTCCCCCCGCATATGGCATTTACATTTGCGGCAAGGTTTTCAAGTGGCTTAAAAAGATGGGCGGACTTGAAGCTATGAAGGCTCTTAACGAGAAGAAAGCGGCTGTTCTCTATGACTATCTTGATCAGAGCAAGCTTTTCAAGGGCACAGTTGAGAAAAAGGATCGCTCGCTTATGAATGTTCCTTTTGTTACAGGCAATGAGGAGCTTGACGCTAAGTTCGTTAAGGAGGCTAAGGCTGCCGGCTTTGAGAACCTTAAAGGCCACAGAACCGTTGGCGGTATGAGAGCTTCCATTTACAACGCAATGCCCATCGAGGGCGTTGAAAAGCTCGTTGAATTTATGAAGAAATTCGAAGCAGAAAACGCATAAAAGCATCTTGAGGGCGGAATTGTTTTCCGCCCATAGACTTCATTATGAGGAGGATAACCCAAATGTACAACATTCAAACTTTAAATAAAATCTCTGCCTATGGCACAGATAATTTCGATAGGGCTAAGTATAACGTTGCCGATACAGCGGAGAACCCCGACGCTATTATGGTTCGTTCCGCCGCTATGCATGATATGGAATTCGGCTCAAATCTTCTTGCAATTGCAAGAGCGGGCGCAGGAGTAAACAACATTCCCGTTGACAAATGCGCTGAACAGGGTATCTGCGTTTTCAACACCCCCGGAGCTAACGCTAACGCCGTTAAGGAGCTTGTTATCGCAGGACTTCTTATTTCCTCAAGAAAAATCCCCGAGGCTATGACATGGGCGCAGGGTCTTAAAGGCAACGGCGCTGAGGTTGGCAAAATGGTTGAAAAGGGCAAGTCCCAATTTGCGGGTCCCGAAATCCTCGGAAAAACGCTCGGCGTTATCGGCCTTGGAGCTATCGGCGTACTTGTTGCGAACGCCGCAATCTCGCTCGGAATGAAGGTTGTTGGATATGATCCATTCCTTTCGGTTAAGGCTGCGCTCGGGCTTGACCCCGCTGTAAAGGCTGTTTCCGACATTAAGGAGCTGTACGCAGTTTCCGATTATATCACAATTCACGTTCCTTATAACGCTGATACAAAGGGCACATTCAACGCAGACTCCATTGCTCTTATGAAGGATGGTGTAAGAATCCTCAATTTCGCAAGAGGTGAGCTTGCCGACAACGCCGCAATTATCGCTGCGCTTGAAAGCGGCAAGGTTTCGGCATATGTTGTTGACTTCCCCGATGACAGCATTCTCGGCGTAAAGAACGCTATCGCAATTCCTCATCTTGGCGCTTCAACCCCCGAATCGGAGGATAACTGCGCAATGATGGCTGCCCTTGAGCTTATCGACTACATTGAAAACGGAAACATCAAGAATTCCGTAAACTATCCCGACGCTTCTCTTAACGCATCGGGAACAAAGGTATGTGTAATGCACAAAAACGTTCCGTCAGTTATCTCCGTTATTACAACCGTTCTCGGTGATGCGGGCATAAACATTGACAACATGATCAACAAGTCAAAGAAGGACTATGCTTATACAATCATTGACGCATCGGGCGATGTTACGGACGCTGTTTCCGCTAAGCTCAGCGCAGACGATAACGTTATAAAGGTAAGAGTTATTAAGTAATCCAACCCAATCCCTAGGAGGCTGCGATGGAAGAACACATTGTATTCGACCAAACGGATGTTGAAAAAAACAAAACCAATGCAATACTTATGACTGTGTTTCCGATTTTGTTTTTCCTTCCGTTAGTGTCTGCGGATATGAAATCATCCGCATATCTTAGATTTTTTTCAAATCAGTGCTTGGTTCTTATAATAGCGAACATTGTTTTGAACATTCTCGGGAAGATTCTCGGACTTATTCCCCTTGTCGGATGGATACTCCGTTGGGCGCTTAGCATATTGCTGCTTGTTCTTTACATAATGAACATTGTAAATGCGGCGGGCGGAAAGGGAAAGAAGCTCCCCCTTATAGGCGGAATTACAATTATAAAGTAAAAAAAGCTGCCGTGTTTTTATACGGCAGCTGACTTTTTGCAAAATATGACCTCCCGATTTTTTCTTTAATCGGGAGGTTTTTTATCACAGTTTCTTCTCAGGTGTTATCTTTTTTGCACACGCAATTCCGCAAAGCAGCCAGAACAGCGGCGCTGTAGTTATTGAGCTTATACTGAAAAAGCCCTGAACCAGATATGCCGTTATCGCCGCAAGCAATGCGGGGCGGTACCACCTTGCGCTGTCCGTAAAGAAAGCCTTCATTCCGCCGAAGCAATTCTTTATCACAGCGGCAACAAACACAATGTAAGCCAATAATGACGGAATACCTCTTGTTACGGCAATATAAAGATACTCGTTATAGCTTTTATCGAGCGCACATACAATCAAGTCCTCATCCATATTCTGATACTTTGCGAAGCAGTCGGGGCCTATTCCGAGAATGGGATGCTCCTTGATGAAAATAATGCTTCGTTCAAAACCGATTTCATAAAGCGACTGCGTATTGACGGGGGAGTAGCCCCTTGTTATAAAGAGCCTATAATAAACATCGTAAAACGCTATCGATTTATCTCGGATATATATTCCTTGAAAAATCAGAACAAGGATAAAAACAACCGCCATTGCCGCCGTTATAACGCAATATCTTCCAAGGGGAGATCCCACCGCATTGCCCTCAAGCTTAACCTCGCCTTTTCTTTTCCGCACAATTACGATGACAGTTTCAGCAATAAAGACAGCGCCTATACCTATAAGCGGAACAATCGAGGAGGTAAAAAGTCCTGTGAGGAAGAAAAGAACCGTCGATGCGCCGTAAATCCTTGCCCTTATGATGTTTTCCTCATAAATTGCCCCCGTAAAGGCTATTCCTGTTACAATTGTAAGGAACGAACCATAGACAATCGGGCTATCCGTAAGTCCGCTTGAAAGCATAACGTTTGCCAATGCGGAGGTTGGGAGGTCTGCATACTCGGTAAGGAAGTCAAGCTCGGGGATATGCTGCAATACAGCTATTATTCCCTGAACAATTCCGACGCCGACGATGGTATCCATAATAATTCTTATATTTTTTTCCTTTGTAAGCGTAGTTGCCAAAAGAAAAATTCCAAAGTAAGCAAAGAGCGCCAACAAGCCTTCATATCTGCCAAGCTCGCCAAGCATTGCTGTATTAGCAAGCTCGCTGCCCTCATCTTCGCTCATGCCGGAGGTTCTCACAACAACGCCGTAATACGCCGCAAATGCCCATACCGCCATAAAAATTATGGCAAAATAGACTTTGTTTTCCTTAAAGCTCTGCTCCTTTTTCAGCATAACTATTATAAAGAAAAGGATGCAGGTAAATCCCGTCAAATATAGGAACGCGCCGAGCAGCGCAGAGGAGCCCTGAACCGCTGAAATAACAAAATTTCCTATCTGGGGGATAATTATACAAAGCACCAGCGCCGCGCCGACAAGCTTTTCAAGCGTTGAGCTTTTCATATTAAGAATAAAATTAGATTTTTCCGTTGTTCCGAATATGGTTTTAGGCTTTTTTTCGGTTGATTTTTTATCCATTTAAGTCACTTCCCCAACAAAAAACTCCATAATTTCCAATAAACCCCGCGTGTTTTTATGTACGCAGGGTTTAATTTGGATATATTTTACTTAGCGTATTCTACCGCACGACTTTCACGGATTATATTAACCTTAATCTGTCCGGGGTAATCCATTTCATCCTCGATGCGTTTCGCTATATCCCTTGCAACGATGACCATTTTTTCATCGTTAATCTTATCGGGATAAACCATTATACGAACCTCTCTGCCCGCCTGAATAGCATAGGATTTTTCAACGCCGTCATAGGATGTACAAATCTCCTCCAGCTTTTCAAGGCGCTTGATATAGTTTTCGTAATTCTCGCTTCTTGCTCCGGGTCTTGCTGCGGAAATTGCATCGGCAGCCTGAACAAGCGCAGCAACAACTGTTCTTATCTCAACATCGCCATGGTGCGCTTCAACAGCATGGATAACATCGGGCGATTCCTTATATTTGCGGCAGACATCCACGCCGATTTGGACATGGGAACCCTCAATCTCATAGCTGAGAGCCTTGCCTATATCATGCAGCAATCCTGCGCGGCGGGCAAGGTTTGCGTCAACGCCAAGCTCGGATGCCATAATTCCCGCAAGATGCGCAACCTCAATTGAATGGTTAAGAACATTTTGCCTGTATGACGTTCTGTAATGCAGACGTCCCAAAAGGCGCACAAGCTCGTGGTTAAGGCCGTGAACGTTGGTTTCAAGGACGGCGCGATCGCCCTCCTGCTTAATGATATGCTCAACCTCACGCTTTGCTTTTTCAACCATTTCCTCAATTCTGGATGGATGAATACGTCCGTCCGCAATAAGCTTTTCAAGGGCGATTCTCGCAACCTCACGCCTTGCCTGGTCAAAACAGGAGAGGGTGATGGCTTCGGGTGTATCGTCAATGATAAGGTCAACGCCTGTAAGCGTTTCAAGGGTACGGATATTTCGTCCTTCACGGCCGATAATACGTCCCTTCATCTCGTCATTCGGGAGCGGGACAACCGACACTGCGGATTCCGAAACCTGATCCGCCGAACACTTTGAAATTGCAAGGGAAATAAGGTTTCTCGCCTTTTCCTCGCACTCATCCTTAAGCTGCTGCTCAAACGACTGGATTTTAAGAGCCTTTTCGTGGGTAAGCTCATTCTCAAGCATTGAAAGCAGATGATCCTTTGCCTGATCCATAGTAAACTGAGAAATTCTTTCAAGAATTTCCATTTGGGATTTCTTAATTTTCTCGGCTTCCTCCAGCTTTTCATCCGCTTGTTTGATTTTTTTCTGGAGAAGGTCGTCCTTTTTCTCTATGCTGTCGGTTTTTCTGTCAAGGTTTTCTTCCTTTTGCTGGATACGGCGTTCCTGGCGGGAAATTTCGTTTCTGCGTTCTTTAATTTCCTTTTCAAGGTCGGAGCGGCTCTTATGAATTTCGTCCTTAGCTTCAACAAGAGCGATTTTTTTCTGATTATCGGCTTCTTTTTTCGCATCCTCGACGATTCTTTCCGCTTCCCTTTCGGCGGAGCCTATAGCGGATTCCGCTTGCTTCTTACGGTGAGCTATGCCCACAAAAAACATTACCGCACCGAAAATTGCACCGCCTGCAACAAAAGCAATGATTGAAGCAACTATAACTGTTGGTGACAAAATCTTATACCTCCTTATAAAATTACTTCGGAGGTCAGAATAGCAGGAGTTCACCCGCAAATATTATTTTGTAGAGGGGGAAAACGAAAATTCCCCTGCAAAAGCTCTGCGGCGGGATTATCTGTCTGAATAATATTTCAAAAACTGAATTCAACGACACTATCCATTTACATTTTATTTATTTCGGGGGGGTTAGCCCTTATGTATGGAACAACAGCCCTTCAAATGAGCGTATATGGATAAGGATAAAATATATGAAAACCTTCTATTCAGCCATAGAAGTAAATAAAAAATAGAGTTTGCAATCTATATTTCCGAAGCACCGAAACGCTTTGAGCATAACCTCACACCAATACAGGTTTATTCATCCCCAAAATATCTTAAAAATGCCATACTATAATGAGGTTTGGCACAATTTTTCCGAACGATGCAGCCATTAATATATATTTACATTGCATTCACTCTTTTATTTTAATATAAAACCTCCCGATTGTCAAGATTAATTATACAATTTGACACTATTTCATAATATAACCCCCTTTAAGCTGTGAAAAAAGACGATTGACAAAATCGCTGAGAAGTGGTATCATGAACTTATAAATATTAAAACGTTGAAAAAGGAAGGCGCAGTTCCATTTAGGGCTTCTTCAGAGAGATTTCGCCGTCGGCTGAAAGCGAAATCGGGTTCGGATCATGCGCACACCGCCTTTTGAGTCCGTCCAATAAACGGCGCTTTGCCTGCGTTACAAGGCTTTGATGAGGTGTGATTTGACCGAAAGGGCTTCGGTTTTTTCATATGAATTTGGGTGGAAACACGGTAAGTATATTATCGTCCCTTGATTTATTTCAAGGGGCGATTTTTGTATAATAAATCAACTATTGAAAAATACTATATTAAAACGGAGGAAGAAAAAAATGATTAAGCTTACACTTAAAGACGGCTCTGTAAGAGAAGCCGAAAGCGGAATTTCGGCGGGTGAAATTATCAAGGGCATCGGAATGGGACTTTACAAGGCAGCTTGTTCCGTAAAAATAAACGGAAAGGTTTGCGACCTTAGAACTCCCGTTACCGAGGACTGCGAATTTGAAGTTCTTACTTTCGACAGCGAGGACGGAAAAAAGACCTTTAACCACACCGCTTCACATATACTTGCGCAGGCTGTAAAAAGGCTTTATCCCGAGGTCAAACTTGCGATAGGCCCCGCAATCAACGACGGCTTCTATTACGACTTCGATACCCCGAAAGCATTTTCCCACGACGATCTTACAAAACTTGAAGCAGAAATGAAAAAAATTGTCAAAGAGGGCATTGAGCTTGAAAAATTTGAGCTTCCCGTTGATGAAGCAATTAAGAGGCTTGAAGAAATGGGCGAACCCTACAAGGTTGAGCTTTGCAAGGAACACGCCGACAAGGGCGAAAACATTTCATTCTATAAGCAGGGTGAATTTATCGACCTCTGCGCAGGACCGCATCTTATGACTACCGCTCCCGTAAAAGCGTTCAAGCTCCTTTCCTGCACGGGCGCATACTGGAGGGGCGACTCAAAGGGCAAGCAGCTTTGCCGTGTTTACGGTACGGCTTTCCCAAAGGCGAGCGAGCTTGAAGCGTATCTTACAGCAAGGGAGGAAGCGCAGAAGCGCGACCACAACAAGCTTGGACGTGAGCTTGAATACTTCACAACGGTTGACTGCATCGGTCAGGGCTTACCGATTCTTCTTCCAAAGGGCGCAAAGGTTATTCAGGTTCTTCAAAGATGGGTTGAGGACACGGAACAGGCGAGGGGATACCTTCTTACCAAAACCCCCTATATGGCAAAAAGGGAGCTTTACAAAATATCGGGACACTGGGACCACTATCTTGACGGAATGTTCATCCTTGGCGACCCTTACGATGAAACAAAGGAATGCTTTGCTCTTCGTCCGATGACTTGTCCTTTCCAGTATCAGGTATTTCTTAACAGAGCGCGTTCATATCGTGATCTTCCTATGCGCCTTGGCGAAACCTCTACCCTTTTCAGAAATGAGGACAGCGGAGAAATGCACGGGCTTATTCGTGTTCGTCAGTTCACAATCTCCGAGGGACACCTTATTCTTCGCCCCGAACAGCTTGAGGAGGAATTCAAGGGCTGTCTTGAGCTTGCAAAATACTGCCTTGACACAGTTGGACTTCTCGACAAATGCACATTCAGATTTTCACAATGGGATCCCGCAAACCCAAAGAATAAATATGAGGGTACGGCTGAGCAGTGGGAAGAAGCTCAGGCGGTTATGGCGAAAATCCTTGATCATCTCGGTGTTGAATATACTGTCGGTATAGATGAAGCCGCTTTTTACGGCCCTAAGCTTGACATTCAATATAAAAATGTTTATGGCAAGGAGGATACACTTGTAACAATTCAGATTGATATGCTTCTTGCGCAGAAATTCGGAATGGAATATACCGATGTTGACGGCAAAAAGAGAACGCCTTATATCATTCACAGAACCTCGCTCGGCTGCTATGAACGTACTCTTGCGTATCTTATCGAAACCTATGCGGGCGTACTTCCCCTTTGGCTTGCTCCCGAACAGGTAAGGCTTCTTCCAATCGGGGCTGAACACAATGACTATGCGCAGGCTATTGCTGACAGAATGACTGCCCACGGAATGAGGGTAACCGTTGACAAGCGTGATGAAAATATCGGACCTAAGATTAAGGCTTCAAGGCTTGAAAGAATTCCCTATACATTTATAATAGGCGACAAAGAGGTTGAAACGAACACTGTATCAATCCGTTCAAGGAAGGAAGGGGAGCTTCCAAATGTTCCGACAGAGGAAGCCCTTGCGAAAATCTTTGAAGAAAATGACACAAAGGCAAAGTAATCGACTGAATTTTAATTAATACAAAAGACCTCCCGATTTAAACATAAATCGGGAGGTTTTTCATTATTCGGGATAAAACCGCTGTTCGATTCGTTGGGGATTATTCCTCCGCATCGTCATCATCGGCGGGTTTTTCTTCAACAACAACCTCGCTGTTTTCCTCGCTCTGAGCCGCCATCATTTCGGCTTCGATTTCCTCTGCGGAGGGTTCTTCTACCTTTGAAAGCTCTGCGCTGTCGTCATGCTCGGCTCTTGTGAATGCAACGACCCTTACATCGCCGCTTACCTTCATTAATTTTACGCCCGTTGCGTATCTTCCCATTACTCTTATATCATTTGCTCTTATCCTGATTATTACTCCGTCATTTGAAATAAGAATAATATCATCGGTTTCATCGACTACCTTTATTCCGCAGACATAGCCCTTTTCCTCCGAAACCTTATAGTTAAGGAGTCCATAGCCGCCTCTGTTTTGAATGCGGTAGGAATCAAGCTCGCACCGTCTGCCGTTGCCCTTATCCGTTACGGTAAGAACCGTTGCTCCGTCACGAACCCTTGCCATTGAAACAACCTCATCCCCGTCACGAAGCTTTATTGCCTTTACTCCGTGCGCGGAACGTGACATTTTCCTTATCTTGGTTTCTTCGATACGGATTGCATAGCCGTTTCTTGTTGCAACAAGGAGCTGGGAATTGCCGCTTGTCATTCTTACTCCGGCAATTTCGTCGCCCTCGTCAAGGCCTATTGCGATAAGTCCGTTCTTGCGAACGTTCTTATATGCGTCAAGGGAAGTCCTCTTGATTTTTCCCCGCTTTGTTACCATAATGATATTTTTGCCGCTGTCAAAATCGGAGGTTTTAATCATAGCCGCAACCTTTTCACCCTCGGAAAGGGGAAGAAGATTAATCGCATTTGTTCCCCTCGATTGTTTTGAACCCTCGGGGATTTCAAAGCATTTCAGCTTGTACATTATTCCTTTATTTGAGATAAACAGGACGTTATCATGGGAGGACGAAATGAACATTTCCTGAACAAAGTCCTCCTCACGCTGTTTCATTCCCGAAACGCCCTTGCCGCCCCTTCTCTGCGCCTTATAGTCGCTTATGGGCTGGCGCTTGATATATCCTATATCGGTATAGGTTACAACGCAGTCCTCAACGGGAATAAGATCCTCAATATCAACCTCTCCCGTTACATTTGCAATGGAGGTTCTGCGGTCGTCGCCGTATTTATTCTTTATAACCTCAAGCTCGTCCGACATAATTTCGAGAACCTTTTGGTGGTCGGCAAGAATTTCGTTATATTCCTTAATTTTTGCTTCAAGGCCCGCCAATTCGTCCTCAATTTTCTGCCTTTCAAGGCCTGTAAGCTGAATAATTCTCATCTGGGCGATAGAATCAGCCTGAATTTCGCTTATTCCGAACCTTTCCATAAGCCTTGACTTAGCTTCGGAGGGATCCTTTGAGGTTTTACAAATGTCAACTACTTCTTCGATATTATCAGAAGCAACAACCAAGCCCTCCAAAATATGCGCTCTTTCTCGTGCTTTTTTAAGGTCATACTCGGTTCTTCTTCTTATAACGTCAACCTGGAAATCAATGTATTCGGTAAGAATTTGTTTAAGCGTAAGAACCTTTGGCTCGCCCTTTACAAGCGCAAGCATTATAACGCCGACTGTATCCTGGAGCTGGGTCAAAGCAAAAAGCTTATTAAGCACAAGCTGTGGAACGGCGTCCTTTTTAAGCTCGATAACAATTCTTACTGCGTGTTCCTTATCGGACTCATCACGGATATTATGGATTCCGTCAATTCGCTTATCCTTTGCAAGCGCAGCGATATTTTCAATAAGCCTTGCCTTGTTTACCATATAAGGAATTTCGGTAACTATAATGCAGTTCCTGCCCTTAATTTCCTCGATATTTGTTACGGAACGGAGGGTTATTTTTCCTCTGCCCGTTGCATATGCCGCGCGGATTCCCGATCTTCCCATAATAATTCCGCCCGTTGGGAAATCGGGGCCTTTAATATATTCCATAATTTCTTCAAGCGGCGCATCGGGATTTTTTACAAGATACCTGATAGCGTCGATTGTTTCACGAAGATTATGCGGCGGAATATTTGTCGCCATACCTACGGCAATACCCGTTGCGCCATTAACAAGGATATTCGGGAAACGTGAAGGAAGAACCTCAGGCTCCTTATGGGTATCGTCATAGTTGGATTGATAGGGAATGGTATCTTTGTTTATATCCGCAAGCATTTCCCCTGCGATTTTTGCCATTCTCGCTTCCGTATAACGGTAAGCTGCGGGGGGATCGCCGTCCATTGAACCGAAGTTTCCGTGTCCGTCAATAAGCGGATAACGGAGTGAGAAATTCTGCGCCAGTCTTACAAGGGCATCATAAACGGAGGCGTCTCCGTGGGGGTGGTATTTACCGAGAACCTCGCCGACGGTATAAGCGCACTTTCTGTATGCTTTTTCGGCGGTGTTTCCTGCGTCATTCATTGTATAAATAATACGTCTGTGAACGGGTTTAAGTCCATCTCTTACATCAGGCAAGGCTCTTGAAACAATAACCGACATAGCATACGCCAAAAATGACGATTTCATTTCATTGCTGATTTCCTGATGTATTACCTTTGCATTTTCGTCATTGTACAAATTAAAGCAGCTCCAATCTTTTAATCATCTATTTTGTTTATTTCAATCCACGCTCGGCATTTTCACGGAGTACGACATACATATTCAGAGTACATAGGTACGCGATACGTACTTATGTACGCGATGCTTACTTATGTACGCGATGCGTACTTATGTACGCATTGATGCCGATTTCTCTCCGCCCACCGCCGCCGTTAAGCTTTCTTTTGGCATTCATCCATCGCTTGAGGTGGAAGACTTCCTGTTAAATTGTGATAAACCTTACTCCCATAACTGCAGCAAGCCTTTCCCTTGTCCTTTGAACCTCTTCCTCTGTAAAGGTGGATTTGGGAACGATAAAAATATACTTTTTGCTCACGCAGATAACGAACATATCCTCCTTATCTATAATATCGACAGCTCCGTCAAGGTGAATTATTGTCGCAGGGGGACCTTGTTCCTCCGCTTCCTCGGATTCCTCGGAGGTATCCTCATTTTCACCGTTTTCATCGCTTTCTTCGGAGACTTCTTCATTGAAATCGTCATCGTTTCCACCGGTTTCATCATTTAATGTGGAAACCGTTGAAATTTTTATCGTTTGATCCGTTATTTCAACATCATATTCCGTTCCTTCCAATTCGGAAAGTCCGCTTTTGAGCTTTTTGCGGTTGTTTATCGGCTCATTTATAAAGTAAACTCCGCAAAAAACGCATATCATTATCAGGACGACGGGCATAACAGTGCCGTCCTCGGCGGTAATAAGCATCATTATCGATGAAACAAGGGCAAGAATCACTAAAAGCATTTTAAGAACGACATTTTTTATGACATATTTTTTCTGGTAGGTTTTATATCCGGAAAGAACCGTTTCCGCATTGCTTTTATAGCTTCCCTTTGCAAGAAGCTCAGCGGGCTTTTTGGTGAATTCGCCGCCGCCCTCATCTCCGAACATTTCTTTAAGCATTCCCATAAATTTTTTCTCCTTAATTTCGGTCAAAGCCTTTACAACCATAAATCCGCCGAATACGATGGCGTTTTCAGAAGCCTGATTCGGGCAGGCGGAATTTAAATATCGAGGTTTTCAACATTCTTTGCGTTTTTCTCAATGAAATCACGTCTTGGAGAAACCTTATCGCCCATGAGAATGGTGAAAATTTCGTCAGCCTTTATTGCATCCTCCATCTCGATTTTAAGGATAGTTCTTGTTTCGGGATTCATTGTTGTTTCCCAAAGCTGCTGCGGATCCATTTCACCAAGACCTTTATATCGCTGAACGTCTACCTTAGCTCCGTTTTCTCCCGAAAGCTCCTTTATATAAACATCCCTTTCCTCATCGGAAAAGGCATAGCGAACCTGTTTTCCCCTCCATACTTTGAAAAGAGGAGGCTGGGCAATGTAGACATTTCCGTTTTGGATAAGCGGCCGCATAAAACGGAAGAAGAATGTCAGGAGAAGCGTCCTGATATGGCATCCGTCAACATCGGCATCCGCCATAATTATAACCTTTCCGTAACGAAGCTTTGAAATATCAAAATCTTCTCCGATTGATGTTCCGAGAGCCGTTACAACGGGCATAAGCTTCTCATTGCCGTAAACCTTATCTATTCTTGCTTTTTCAACATTAAGCATCTTTCCCCAAAGCGGCAGGATAGCCTGATAATGTCTGTCACGTCCCTGCTTTGCGGAACCGCCCGCAGAATCTCCCTCAACGATATAAAGCTCGGTATAGGTTGTGTCCTTATCGGAACAATCGGCGAGCTTTCCCGGAAGTGACGCCGATTCCATAGCCGATTTTCTTCTTGCGGTTTCCCTTGCCTTTTTCGCCGCCTCTCTTGCACGCTGAGCGGCTGCGGATTTTTCAAAAATGTTATGAGCAATTTCGGGATTTTCTTCAAGGAAGCACATAAGCTTTTCATAAACCATATTTTCAACAAACGGCCTTACCTCGGGGTTTCCAAGACGTCCCTTTGTCTGTCCCTCAAATTCGCAGTTTGTGAGCTTGACTGAAATAATTGCGGTCAATCCTTCTCTTACGTCCTCACCGATAAGCCTATCCCCGTCTTTTAAAAGATTAAATTTCTTTCCGTAATCATTTATAACCTTTGTAAGCGCATTCTTGAAACCCGTTTCATGCGAACCGCCGTCTATGGTATGGATATTATTCGCAAATGAAAGCACAACCTCGTTATATGAATCATTGTACTGGAGCGCAACCTCTGCGGTTGAATCGCCTTGAACGCCGCTTACGTAAATAACATTCTCTGAAAGTGGGTCAAGACCTCTTGTTTGATGAATATAATCAACGAATTCTCTTATACCGCCCTCATAATGGAGGGTTTCCTCCTGAATGCTGTCGGGGTCCCTTAAATCGGCGAAAACAATTTTTACTCCCGCATTAAGGAAAGCCTGTTCGCGGAGCCTTTTCAAAAGGACTTCGTAATCATAGGTTGTTGTTTCCTCAAAAATCTGACCGTCAGCCTTGAATTTTACCGTTGTTCCCGTTTCGGAGGTTTCGCCGACAATCTTTATTTCTTCGGAATACTTTCCTCTTTCAAAACGCTGAAACCATACGTTTTTTCCGTCCTTTACCGTAAGCTCAAGCCATTCGGAGAGCGCATTTACAACGGACGCTCCGACTCCGTGCAGACCGCCCGCAACCTTATATCCGCCGCCGCCGAATTTTCCTCCCGCATGAAGAACGGTATAAACAACCGTTGCGGCTGAAATTCCCTCCTTCGGGTGAATTCCCGTAGGAATACCTCGGCCGTTGTCGGTAACCTCGATAACGTTTCCTTCAAGGATTTTTACGTCAATTTTCGTACAATATCCCGCAAGAGCTTCATCAATTGCATTATCTACAATTTCGTATACAAGGTGGTGAAGTCCCTTCGGACCTGTTGAACCGATATACATACCGGGTCTGACTCTTACCGCTTCAAGTCCTTCAAGCACCTGAATTTGGCTTTCGTCATACTTCTGCTCTTCGGGGATATTCTGAATATCATCCATTTTAAATTAACCTCCACATAAAAAGAAATTGATTCAATCATATCTTTAACAAGCCGCCGAAATTGACAAAGCAATTTTGCAAGTCACCATGGCGAACAAGTCACCATGGCGAAGATGAAGCCCACCGCCTAAAATGCGGGAGCATCGGCAGCATTGTTGTATTTTTAACCTGAAATTTCCGCATCCGCTCGTTTTCTCAGCGTTGCCGCAGAAATTTGAGATATATATACAGTTTCGTTTTTTTCCTTATCGGAACATATTATAAAGGATTTCGGCATTTCATAGGAAACATTGAAGATTCTGCCGTTTTTTTCCGAGATATTAAGGAATTTTTTTGTATGCTTCCCAACGGATGTGTTCTCTATATCAAATATGCCTATTATATCTTTGCCGCAAACAACCGTGTCTTCCCCAAGATGAAGATACATTTTTTATACTTCCTTTCCTTATTTTCCGTTAACAACCCTGCCGTTTTTAAGGTAAAAAACCTTTCCGCCCGTCATTTCGGAAATAAATCTTTCATCACAGCAGGTTATAAGAACCTGCATATTTTCTATTGAATTAAGGATGAAGCTCTGCCTTCCCGCATCAAGCTCGGACATAACATCATCAAGCAGCATAACGGGATATTCTCCCTTTTCCGATTTCAGTATTTCCGCCTGGGCAAGCTTCATAACAATCGCTATCGAGCGTGACTGCCCCTGCGAACCGAGGTATCTTGCGGGCTGACCGTCAATTTCGGTAACTATATCGTCCCTATGCACTCCTATTGTAGTAAATCCTGCCCTTATATCATCGTCAATATTTTTTTTTAGCTTATTTATATAAGCGTCGATAAGGCTTGAATCGTTATCCTTTCTTCCGTTTAAGTCGGGGAAAACGGTTGACTGATAGTAAAGGTTCAGCTGTTCCTTGCCCGAAGCAATGGAGTTATATAAGCTCTTTGTATATAAATTCAGTTTATTACAATAGGTATTTCTTAAAACAGAGATATAAGCCCCTGCTTTTGCAAGCTGTTCATCCCAAACCTCTATTGAATTTATATCTCCGCCGTTTTTGGTATAATTTTTAAGGAAAGCATTTCTCTGTATAAGCACGTTATTGTAGGTACTTAACGCACCAACATAGGAGCCCTTTATCTGCGAAACGGCAAGGTCAACGAAAATTCTTCTGTTATCGGGGGAGCCCTTTGAAAGATTAAGGTCATCAGGAGTAAAAACAACGCACTGAAAGCTTCCGAACAGCTTTGACATAAGCGGCAGCTTAACTCCGTTAAGGGTAACAATTTTATCCCTAACGTTTCCTTTTTTTGCGGCAAAGCGTATTTCCTGACTTCGGAATGAATCGGTGAATTTAATCCTCACATCGGCAAAATCCTTTGTGAACCCGATAAATTCCTTTTCCCTCGATCCCCTAAAGGAACGGCAGCCCGAGCAGAGCCAAACAGCTTCGATAAGATTGGTTTTCCCTTGAGCATTATCACCGCAGAAGATATTCATCCTCTTATCAAGGGTAATATTTACCTCAGAAAGGTTCTTGTACCCATCGGCATAGACCTCATTTACGACCAAAACATATACTCCCTGTAAAAATAAAATATATCTATACTAAAGCAACATTGTTATCTATTCAACGGTAATATCTGTTCCGTTGAAATTGACAACATCCCCGGGGCGAACCTTTTTTCCCCTCATTGTGCATACCTCGCCGTTGAATTTTACCTTTCCTTCAGCGATATACTGCTTAGCCTCTGAACCGATTGAAACCGCTCCCGAAAATTTAAGAAGCTGATCAAGCTTTATATATTCCGTAGTGATTCTTACATTTTTATCTATCATAAAAAGCCGCTCCTTATCATTCCGCCTTCAGTCTGACGGGGAGAACAAGAAATGTATAAGCGTCACCCTCAATGGGAACAATTTTCATCGGCGAAAGACCTCCGTTAAGCAGAAGCCTTACCTTATCCGATTCCGTTGCTTTGATTGTATCGAGGAGATAACGGCAGTTAAGACCGATTTCAACCATATTTCCCGCAAGGTCAACGTCAAATTCATCCGAGAGCTTTCCCATAGCGGTGCTGCAGGAGATTTTAACCTGTCCGTTATTGAAAACGCATCTCACGGGAGCTTTATTTTTATCATTTATAAGAAGCATACATCTTTCAAAGCTCTCTATAAGCTCCTTTGTATTAATTATAATTTCCGTTGTATGATTTTTCGGGATAGAGCCTTTATAATTATGGAATTCACCCTCAAGAAGTCGGGAAAGAACCATATATCCGTTTATTTCAAAGGTAATATGCTTCTTTGCGACATGGATAACAACGTTTGAATCATCATCCTTAAGGAGCTTTGCAACCTCCGACAGAGCCTTTGATTTAACAACAAAGTGGTATCTATCCTCATTATCTATTTTTTCCGTTCTTACGGCGAGCTTATATCCGTCAATAGCGACAAGGTTAAATACACCGTCCGCAATATCGAAAAGCTCGCCCGTTAATATTGGTTTATTATCAGCGACTGCGACTGCGAAAATGGTCTGATTTATCATATTTTTAAGCAGAGCCTGACCTATAGTAAAGCTGTCCCCGCTGTCGTAATCGGGAATTGTCGGGTACTCATCGGCTGACATTGCAAGAATTTTATACTCAGCCTTGTTTCCTTTAATTGTTGCAGTAAAGTTATCGTCTACCTCAACGGAAACCTGTTCAAATGGCATTTTTCTGACAATTTCACAGAAAAGCTTCGCTTCAAGGATAAACTCCCCCGTATCCTCCGATTGAACGTTTATTTTGGTTTGTATTCCAAGCTCAAGGTCATATCCCGTAAGCTCAAGGGTGTTATTATTCAAAGAGAGCTTTATCCCTGTCAAAGCCGTAATCGGCGATTTCTGCGGAACGGCTCTTGAAACATTATTAAGGGCTTCGTTAAGCTCCGATTGATTGCATATAAATTTCATAGCATTCTTCCTTTCTGTTACGACAGATGTCGAAATATTTTATTGAGACACGATAATTTTACAAAACGCAATATGCGTGCATCGGTATAAATGCTTGTATAGTTAATCATGGATTAAGCATATGTCTGCGTGCGTCTTTTCCGTAAATCATCCTTTCCGAATCCGTCCCTACGCTGCGGCAGAATTTTTCGGAGAAAGGTTAAAACAAGGAAAAGAATCCGAATTTTTTTCTCATAAAATAATATAATATATATATTAATTAAACAGTATTAGCAGTAGGGGAGGTTAAAAAGGTTAAAAACCGAATTAACCAAAGAAAATAAGCCGATTTCTTGTTCCACAGCCAAATGTTGAATTTTAAGAAATTTGTTGAAAATAATTTTTCGTGGGGAAAGTGTGGAATAAATGTTAGTGGAAAGAGGAAAAAAAGTTAAAATCGGAATTTTTTCTTTAACCTTTTGTGGAAAATCAAGATTATACTTTTTGTATTTTCGATTCCGAAGCATTTAAATGACTGAAATAAAACTTTCCACATAGTTTTCCACACTATGTTGAAAACTTTCCGATTCAACTTTTTGTAAATGGTTAATTAAGGATTAATCTCCTTTGATATTTTTGATTATATCTTCAATTGTTTCTTTCATTCGGGGATCCTTTTCCATAACAGCGGTTATATCGTCATGGTAATACATTATTGTTGAATGATCTCTTCCGCCCATGTCAAGCCCAATTGATTTATATGACATTGAGGTTGTTTCTTTTATAATGTAAGCGCTGACCTTTCTTGCAAGGGAAATTTTCGATGAACGCTTGTTTGAAAGAATATCCTCGGGGGTAACTCCGTAAACTCCCGAAACCTCGTTAAGGATTCTTTCAAAGGTAACGGGGGCGGGCTTTTCATCGGAGAGAATTTCCCTAATGGCGTCCTGCGCCTGGGCGATGGAGGGAGGAGTTCCGACAAGATGCTGCGATGCTTTGAGCTTTTTAACGCAGCCTTCAAGCTGACGTATATCGGATTTAAGGTGGTTTGCGATATATTCCGAAACATCATCGGGAATTTTTATATTAAGAAGCTCCGCTTTTCTGCGGACAATGGCAACTCTTGTTTCAAAATCAGGTGTGGAAATATCGGCAATAAGTCCCCATTCAAAGCGTGTGCGAATTCTGTCCTCAAGGGTTTTTATATCCTTAGGGGGACGGTCGGAGGTAAGGACGATTTGCTTACCGATTTTGTGAAGCTCGTTAAAGGTATGGAAAAATTCCTCCTGCGTTGAATCCTTGCCTGCGATAAACTGAACGTCGTCAACAAGGAGGACATCGGCGGAGCGATATTTTTGGTGGAACTGCGAGGTATCCTTTTTCTGCTGAATAGCGTTTATAAGCTCGTTGGTAAAAGCCTCGCCTGTGACGTATATAATGTTTGTGCCGGGCTTTTGCGATTTAATCTCATTGCTTATCGCAGTGAGGAGGTGGGTTTTTCCAAGACCTGACGGACCGTGGATAAACAGGGGGTTATAAGCGCTGCCGGGATTTTTCGCAACGGCGGTGCTTGCCGCATAGGCAAACTCGTTTGAATGACCGACAATAAATGTATCGAAGGTATAATCATACTCAGCGTTGGAGAAGGACTGTTCAAGCTCCTGACGTTTTTGTATAGAGGACTTGTCCTCCTCATTTTCGGATTCAACGGGGATTATTTTAATTTCAACGGGGAAGCCGAGAATCTGCTCAAAAGCCTCAGTAAGAATTTTTTTATAATTTTTAAGGATAATACCCTTTTGAAAATCGGACTGAACATTAAAAACAGCGATATTCCCGTCAAGGTCAACAGGCTGAAGCGTTTTTATCCACAGCTTAAAAGCAACCTCAGCAAGCTCGCCCTTCTCAACCTTTTGCTGAAAATACTCCAGAACCTTGTCAAAAACTTCGACAAAGGACTTCATAACATACCTACTCCTTACATACAAAATGGCGGATAAATCAAGCGGCAAAAAGCCAAAAAAACAATATCCAAATCTTATTTATTATAACATATTTTCATCATTATTGCAAGTGTTTTTGCATTATAAAAGGTACACAACGACGGTTTTTTTACGGGCTGTGCGCTTACTCGCACAAATCTGCGCATATCCGTAGGATGCGGTACACCGTTTCCGTCATTGACACGGCTTTGCATAGCTTTTCCTGCTATCAGCCTTTCAAAAACGGAAATTTTTGCGCAGGTATAAATATATATATAAATATTTGATTCTTTAGTATTTGATTATTAAGTAATTAATTGTGGCTGATTTTCCAGACCTGGGTTTTCCACATCTGGATTTTCCGGACCTGGATTTTCGGTATCTTGTTTTGATTTCTTCAACAGCTAGGGATATTTCAAGCCATCGGGTATATCATTTCAAAGAACGTTCTTTTATTTTTATTCTCTGTTTTATTCAAGCGCAGCTTTAACAAGCTGCCAAAATTGCGAAGCAATTTTGCAAGCCAT
>JAJQIG010000009.1 GCA_021199335.1 Oscillospiraceae bacterium
CTGTTGCTCTTGCTGCTGCTGCAGTTGTTGCTAAGAAGAGAGGCTAATTGATTCTCTACCCTTACGGGAAACAGTATTAACACACAAGCGTTGGAAAAATTAAAATCTTCGCTCTATTGACTTTTTTGCAAATTATTGCTATCATTTATCTGTATACTATTCATATGAGGTGATGCTTGTGAAAAATAAATTATTTGCGTTTGTATTGTCGCTCTCAATTGCCGTTACGGAATTGGCGGGATGCTCGGGGAACACGTCAAAATCCGATGCGTTCGACTTTGAATTTACTTCATACGATGATTACGGCGTAAGGGTAAGCCAAATTGACGGACTGAGCGATGATTTCATCTTTGGCGCAGATCTTTCATCAATAATAGAGGTTGAAAATGCGGGCGGTAAATTCTATTATGCAGACGGTGCCGAGGGGGATATATTTGAAATTCTCGCATCATACGGTATCAATTATGTGCGCATACGCCTTTGGAACGACCCGTTCGATGAAAACGGCAACAGCTTCGGCGGCGGCGGAAATGACGTTGAAACGGACATCCAAATAGCCAAAAGGGCTGTTGAAGCGGGAATGAAGGTCTGCCTTGATTTTCATTACAGTGACTTTTGGGCTGACCCAAGCAAGCAGACGCTTCCTCGCGAGTGGGCGAATTATAACAGCGAGGATTTGCGGCAGGTTGTATATGATTATACTTATGATGTGCTGAAGGAATTTGAAGCCGCAGGCTGTTTGCCCTCAATGGTTCAGACGGGAAATGAGGTTAATAACGGCATTATGCTGCCAAATGGTTCTTCACGAACATATCAAGCCATATATATGGCTTCGGCAATGTCGGCGGTAAAGGCTGTTGATGAAGGCATAAAAACAGTGGTTCATCTTGCGGAGGGCGCATCGTATTCAACGCTTTCGGGGATACTGGACGACCTAATTTACCTTGGGCTTGATTTTGATGTAATCGGACTTTCCTACTATTCCTATTGGCACGGCTCTATGTCGGAATTTAAGGACTGCGTTGAAAGGCTTTCCCAAAATTACAGCCAAGAAATTTGCGTAATGGAGTATTCATACGGCTACGGCGACGACAGCAACGAATATACAGCCAACATTTTCAGCTCGGAGGGGAATGCCGAGGACGGCGGCTATCTTGCCACCGTTCAAGGGCAGGCATCGTACATACACGATGTGAACGAGACTGTGGCGTCCGTTGAAACGGGTATAGGCTCTTTTTATTGGGAGCCTGCATGGCTGCCCCTCAGCGGAACATCATGGGCATCGGAATATGCGCATGAATATCTGGTTTCCCAGGGTGATGGCGGCGGTGAGGGCGCTGTTTCCTGGGCAAATCAGGCATTGTTTGATTTCAGCGGCAATCCGCTTGACAGCCTGAACGCATACAAGCTGATGAAAAATTCAACCGCCGCCGAAGAAAATGTTCTTGAGATAAATACGGAAATATACTGCGATGTCGACCTTTCCAAAAGCTCGGTTGAGCTGCCGTCAAGCGTAACCGCCTTGACCGATTTGGACAGATGGGTGGAACTTGAAATTGACTGGAACGAGGATGAAATTTCCGCACTTTC
This sequence comes from Oscillospiraceae bacterium, assembly GCA_021199335.1. Classification (GTDB taxonomy): domain Bacteria; phylum Bacillota; class Clostridia; order Oscillospirales; family Ruminococcaceae; genus UMGS363. Next base: position 1,591 of record JAJQIG010000009.1, read on the forward strand.
GGGAAGCGGTCAGTTTACGGTTACAGGCACAGCCGACTGCGGCGGAAATGAGTATGCCGTAACCGCCCATGTAAACGCATTTTACGATTATCTCAAAAACGGTAGCTTTGAAGTGGATGGAATAACCTCAGATGAAAAGGATTTTTCAAATGTATCGGATTGGAGCATGGACGGCACAAGCGGCTCCTACCGAATTGAATCGAAAAACGCAAGAACAGGCGGCGCAAACCTTAATATATGGTGTTCAAGCGCATATGAAAACACTTTGAGCCAGGAGATTTTCAATCTGAGCGAGGGCGAATATACCCTTTCCGTCTATGCAAGGAGCGGCATGGAAAATTACAAATATCCCGACTGCACCCTTTTTGTTGAAATTGACGGCGAAGCATATGAAGCGGAAATACAATGGGGCGAAAGCTGGAGCGACTGGGTTCAGACAAGCGTTGCATTTACGATAAGCGGTACGCAGAATGCGGTTATAGGCATAAAATCAAGCGGTGATGCGGGCACATGGGCGCATTTTGACGACTTTACCCTTTCAAAATCGGACGAATAATTGCATAAATGCTGCTTTTGGCGACCCTAAGGATTTATTCTTGGGGTCGCTGTTTGTTCGATAAGGGGCATCGCCCCGTCATTAAACGAACGACCGTATGCTCTCCCCGCCTGAAGAGGGTGCGGGTGTCCGATGGACACCTCTGTTAAGCAGAAGCGCCGACCGAGCCGACAGGCGAGAAGGGGAACATCAGTCGTGAGTTATAACTATGGACGCACCCCTTAATTTTGCAATTATCCACAAAAATAATAAACTTTTATCGCTTTTTATGTTAATTGTATTGACTTGAAGAAAAAAAGAGTGTAGAATGAGTACAACAGTAAGCAGCTTGCAAGCGCATGACAGTGATTCATGCATAATAGCTTGGTGGGCTGTGAAATGTAATCCATTTCATTATGTAAGGAGGAATTTCCTATGAGAAATATCCAAAAAAGGATTGCTGCCTTGACCGCAGCTTCCGCAATGGCGTTCAGCTTTGTCGGCTGCGGCAGCGCTGATACAACGTCAGACACAGACAGCAGCAGCGGCGATGCCGCTTCAACCGATTCCATTTCCATAACAGTATGGTGTTCCGAGAATGCTGTTGATCTTACTACAACACAGCTTGCCAACTACAATACAGAGAACGGAACAAACATTGCTTTCACCGTTGAGCCTGTCGGCGAGGGTGAGGCTGCAACAAACATGGTAACGGACGTTACTGCGGGCGCAGATGTGTTCTGCTTTGCGCAGGACCAGCTTGCAAGACTTGTTCAGGCAGGAGCTTTGACCGCTGTTTCAAGTTCAATTGCAGATACAATTACTGCCGAAAATGATGCGGGCGCAGTTGCCGCTGCGACTGTAAACGATACTATTTACGCATTTCCGCTTACTTCGGATAACGGCTATTTCGTATACTATGACAAGAGCGTTATAACCGATGAATCCGTTCTCGAGGATCAGACAGCCCTTATCGAAGCCTGCAAGACTGCGGGAAAGAACATTTCGTTTGAGCTTACCGATTCGGGCTGGTACGATGCGGCATACTTCTTTGCTACAGGATGCGTATCCGATTGGGAAACGGACACCGATGGCAATTTCACAAACTATGTTGATACATTCTGCTCCGATAACGGCGTTATTGCCGCTAAGGGCATTGCCGAGCTTGTAAACAGCGGCGTATTTGTAAACAGCTCTTCCGCAGCTGATTTCTCCAGCGGTTCAGCAGTTGTTGTATCGGGTACATGGGAATATGACACAGCCGCAGGCGCACTCGGCGACAACCTTGCCTGCGCAAAGCTTTGGAGCTTCACCGTTGACGGTACATCCTATCAGCTCGGTTCTTATTCGGGCAACAAGCTTATAGGCGTTAAGCCCCAGACAGATGCTACAAAGGCCGCTTATTGCCAGTCCGTTGCACAGTATCTCACAGGTGAGAAATGTCAGCAGGAAAGATTTGACGCCCTTGCTTGGGGTCCTTCAAACTTGAATGTTCAGGCTACGGAAGCGGTTCAGCAGAACCTTGCCCTCGCCGCTCTTGCTGAGCAGAACGCATATGCTACACCGCAGGGTCAGTATCCTAACGCTTGGTGGGACGTAAGTAAGGCTATCGGCGCATCTATCCAGGCGCTCGGCACTGCTTCACCCTCCGATTCCGACCTTCAGTCTATTCTCGATGCATACCAAGAGGGCATCAACGCTATTATGAATCCGTCGTTTGTAGGCTGGGTAGCTGTAGGCGACCTTGTCGGAGCAAGCTGGGATACAACAGGCGGCGAAGGCGCCGAGGATGTTGCCGGTTCGGGAAAATACGTTATTTCCGATGGCTCCGGTCTTGTCGGAACATGGGAAGCAGATATTGAAATAGACAGCATTGATGGTGATGCGGGATTCAGAGTTGTCCTCTACAACGACTGGTCTGCGGGCAGCTATGACGACACCGGAATCGGCTTCTCGTATCTCACCGAGGGCTCTGTCGGCACAGAGGGCAACGACAACAACGTTGTTCTTGATGCGGGCACATATCACATCATTCTTGAAGTAACAGAGGATTCCGCTTCACTGACGGTTTCGGCTGCATAAGTATTGTTTTGCGGAACAAGCATTGATTGCATAGGGTTGGGGCAGTCTGTCCCAACCCGGTGCATATGTTAGGAGGTAGCTATGGCATCGCTAACCAAAATCAGTGACCTTGAATATCTGAAGCTGAACAAATTTCAGAAAATTATCTGCTGTATTCTTCGCTTTTTTGTGTCTATCCCCACGAAATTTGCGAATTTGTTCAAAAAGATAGGCAGGGGCTTTAAAACGGCAGGATTGGCTGTTGCTAACGAATTCAAGGATATTTGCCTTACATTCGTGAACGGGGATTGGAAAACCCGCATTTCCTTTGTTATAATGGGCTTCGGTTCGATTGCAAGGGGACAGATAATGCGGGGCATACTGTTTTTCCTCTTTGAAGTGGTATTCATTGTTTACACGGCGCTTTACGGCGTATACTGGATCGGTAAGCTGACATTTAAGGATCTTACGCCTACATCCACTCAAATGGCAGTAACCACAGTTGCGGGAATCGACATTGAAACGGAAACCGTTGTGTATGGCGATAATACCCTGCAAATTATGATATACGGCGTTCTTTCTATCCTGTTTATTATCTGCTTTATCTATACATGGCGACTCAATATCAAGCAAAATAAGCTGGGTCAGCAATATCTTAAATCGGGGAAGAAGCTAAAAAAGGCGAAGGATGATCTTAAATCGCTTCTTGATGATCAATTTCATAAAACCGTTCTCGCCCTCCCTGTTTTGGGTATCGTTATTTTTACTGTTGTCCCGATAATACTTATGATAATGGTTGCTTTTACGAATTACGATTACAACCATACTCCCCCAACAAACCTCTTTGAATGGGTGGGACTCGATAACTTTAATCAGCTTGTAACATGGGATAACGGTACAACGGGCTTTGCCGCAACGTTTGGCGAGCTTTTGTGCTGGACGCTTATATGGGCATTTTTCGCAACCTTTACAAACTATTTTTTGGGTATGCTTGTTGCAATGGCTATCAACAAAAAGGGTATTAAGCTGAAAAAAATGTGGCGAGGAATTTTGGTGCTTACCATTGCTGTTCCTCAATTTGTATCACTGCTTTATGTGTCAAAGATGTTTGCCGATAACGGACTTATAAACAATAAGCTCATGGATATGGGAATTATAAGCCAGGCTATCCCATTTTGGACTAACCCTACAATGGCGAGGGTTATGGTAATTCTCATAAATATTTGGGTTGGTATTCCTTATCTTATGCTTATAACAACAGGCGTTCTTATGAATATTCCCGCAGATTTGTATGAATCCGCAAGGATTGACGGCGCAAACCCTGTGCAGCAGTATTTTAAGATTACCCTGCCTTATATGCTTTTTGTAACAGGTCCCTATCTGCTGACGAGCTTTACCGCAAATATGAATAACTTCAACGTCATTTATCTCTTGACAGGCGGCGCCCCTTATACCCTTACCGATGGCGCAGGAAAAACCGATTTGCTGATAACGTGGCTGTACAGACTTACGGTTACAAACAATCAATATAACCTTGCCGCCGTAATCGGAATCATGGTATTTATTGTCGTCGCCCTGATTTCTCTTGTTGTTTATAACGTTATGCCATCTATAAAGAATGAGGAGGATTTCCAATAATGAAACAACCCTCAAGTATAAAAAGATCAAGAATGGTTGCAAATGCGGCGATATATGTGCTGCTTACGGTGATTTCCGTTGTTTGGCTGATACCGTTTGTGTTTATACTTCTCCAGTCCTTTAGGGTTGAAAACACATGGCAGGTAGGCTACGTTCTTCCGAAAGAATGGGGAATAGACAACTATACAAAGCTTTTTACCGATACATCCTTTTTGAAATGGTACGGAAATACTCTTATTATAGCCTGCGCAAATGCCGTTCTTCAGACGTTGATGGTAATGCTTATGAGCTATGGCTTGTCACGTCTGCGTTTTAAGGGAAGAAAGCTTCTCATGAATATAATGCTTATTTTGGGTATGTTCCCGGGATTCCTTACAATGATAATTTTGTACTGGGTTCTTAAGGATTTGGGCCTTACCCAGGAGGGTGCGATTCCGGGACTTATCCTTGTATATTTCGCTTCATCCGGCATGGGCTATTATGTGTCAAAGGGCTTTTTCGATACAATTCCGAAAAGCCTTGACGAAGCCGCAAGGGTTGACGGAGCAACAAGATTTCAAGTGCTTTATAAGGTGACGCTGCCGCTTTCAAAGCCGATAATAATTTATACAGTGCTTACCGCATTTATGGCGCCGTGGGCGGATTACATATTTGCCTCCTATGTCGCTTTCGGAACATCAAGCGGATACAATGTTGCCGTGGGCCTTTATTCATGGCTGACAAAGGATATGATAAACAATTATTTCACTACATTCTGTGCCGGCGGAGTTTGTGTCGCAATACCTATAACGGTACTCTTTATGCTGCTTCAAAAATACTATGTTGAGGGCGTCACAGGCGGCGCTGTCAAGGGTTAATGAAAAGGGAGAATTAAGATGGCTACAGTTAAACTTACAAATGTGAAAAAGGTGTATGATAAAAAGGTCACTGCGGTTCAGGATTTCAACCTTGACATAGCCGACAAGGAGTTTATCGTTTTCGTAGGGCCGTCGGGCTGCGGAAAATCCACAACCCTGCGTATGATAGCGGGCCTTGAGGATATAAGCGAGGGCACTGTTGAAATTGACGGCGTAGTTGTAAATGACCTTGAACCCCGTGACAGGGATATTGCTATGGTGTTCCAAAATTATGCGCTCTATCCGCATCTTACTGTTTTTGAGAACATGGCGTTTCCGCTGAGGCTTAAAAAGATGGATAATGATGAGGTTTACAAGAGAGTTACCGATGCGGCGGAAATACTCGGAATAACCGAGTTTCTTACAAGAAAACCGAAAGCGCTTTCGGGCGGTCAGCGTCAGCGTGTTGCGATAGGACGCGCTATGGTTCGTGATTCAAAGGTGTTCCTTATGGATGAGCCGCTGTCAAATCTTGACGCAAAGCTGAGAAATCAGATGCGTGCTGAGATAATTATGCTCCGCCAAAAGATTAATTCGACTTTCATTTATGTAACGCATGACCAAACCGAGGCAATGACCCTTGGCGACAGAATCGTTATTATGAAGGATGGACTTATCCAGCAAATCGGTACTCCCGAAGAGGTTTTTGATATGCCTGTAAACCTCTTTGTAGCAGGATTTATCGGCGCACCGCAGATGAATTTCTACGACACGGAGCTTATCAAGGATGGCGGCAAATACTACGTTTCCCCGCTCGGCGCAAGAATGGAAGTCAGTGCGGATAAATCGAAAATGCTTGAGAGCAAGAATATTTCAAGCATGAAGGTTACACTCGGCGTTCGCCCCGAGCATATTACGGTTGCCGAATCAGCAGGTCCGTCTGCAATTAAAGTTAAAATTATGGTAAATGAAATGATGGGAAGCGAGTACCACCTGCATACAGTGAGTGAGGATCAGACTAAGTTTATTGTCAGAACCCCCACGCTCAAGCTTTCCCACGAGGAACGCACCGCACTTTCCGCAGGCAACGATATATTTATCACATTCAGCGGAGAGGCAATGCACCTTTTTGACCCCCAAACACAGAGAAACCTACTTATCTAGTTTAATAAAAAGCTGTTTCCTGCATAAAAAAACGAACAAACCATAAAAAAGCTCCGAGGGCTGATTACAGTTCTCGGGGCTTCGATTTTGGCGCAAATGAGCCGTTTAGGCTACCGAATATCCTTGTTTCGGAGAATAAGCTCTCCGTTTTTGCATATACGTTCAAAGACATCTTCTCCGCATTTTTTTACTATGAATTTCTCAGCTTTATCATACATTGGCGGGCGTGTTACGGTGTTGTGTGTGTCCGTTCCGATTATTGCGGGTGAGGACAGCATTTCGGAATAGATTCGCTTTTCCTTGAAGCGTGCCCTTGCAAGGGATGTGCAATTGAGCTGGATTACGAAATCACCGTATTCGAAAAGACGTTTTAAATCATCGGGAGTGTTGCCGAATTTAAGGTAACGTTCAAGGTGCGCAAGAATAATTTTTTTGCTGCATCTGTTGGAGAAGTTAGCGAAGCTGCGGTAAAAAGTATCCCGAAAGCTTTCAAAGGGAAGCTCCAGAAGGAGATAATCGGTGTTTTCTATGCAGAGCTTATCTATATCGGGGTCGTCCGCAAGCGATGGGTAAAAATACACCTCTGCGCCGACAACAAGGTTCGGAACATTAAAGTCTGCCGCTTTGACAAGCCTTGCTTTAAGAGCTTCAAGCGCTTTTTCCCGTCTTTTCACAAACGACGCTATATCCTCATCCTTGCAGTAGAAATGAGATGTAAGAGCAACGCATTCAACGTTTGAAAGGCAGAGCATTCTGAGCAGCTCAAGCGACTCATCGGCATCCTTTGAGCCATCGTCCATATCGGGAAGAATATGAGAGTGAAAATCTATTCGCATTGTTTTATCCCCCACAAATAATGTCAAGAGTACAGTATATCATCAAATCATTAATTTGTCAAGAAACATCTTTTTTCTATGAAAAATTCCGCCTTTGCATTTACAAAATGATATTAAAAAATCTATAATTAATGGGTAATCTTTATTTTTAGGAGGGACTGTTTTATGAATGGCACAACATTCGGTTACATCAGGGTTTCATCGATTGCTATGTTTCTATGAACTTTTGAGGTTTTTCCGTAAAAGAGGGATGGACCCTGTTTATATGGAGATTCTCGAAGAGGGATTTACGGAATTTTTTGAAAGCACCGTTCCGTCTAACCCCCTTAATTCGGAATATCTTCTTCCGACACACATCAGCGGCTTGCTTCATCGAAAAAAGGCTACGGTTAGGTTACTTGAAACAAACGACAGATGGTTTGGAATCACCTATAAGGAGGATAAGGATGCTGTAATTGAGAGCATACACAGGCTAATTCAAAGCGGTTCATATGCAAAGGATTTGTACAGTGATTTGTAACTTTACCCTCTTCAGCAAGAAACGCCGACCTCTTTAGACACCGAATGAACCGGTTATATAGTTGACAAGATGAATAATGTGTGATATACTAAAATCTATGAAAATAAAAGGAATCGGGACTGCGCATGAAATTAGATTATAATACCACGTTGCAGGAATGAAACCATGATAAAGACCATGTACATATCCTTTTCAAAGCACACCCGAGGGTGAATTAAGCAAATTCATAATCGTTTCTAGAAGGTTTGCGAAGAAATAGTTTTCTTGAGTTTGCCGGGAGCTGCGGAAAGAATATTTTTGTTAAAAAATTGAAAGCTTGTTATAGGAGGTTTTAATGAAAAAGAGATACTACATAATAGAGAGCGAATACCATGACGATACATATTGGGTCATATGGGCGGATTTAGCAAATTTGGGGTTTGTTCCCGAAAATGCTATAGAGATTAGCAGAAAAGAAGCCTATGAGTGTGTTAATGCTGCAAGAAATGATTGTCCTATTGATGGGCGTACTTTTACAAGCAGATTTATATGCCCCGCCGATTGGAAAGGAAACGTTCCTAATTATGTTCAAAAGGGATGTATATATGACCGTAAGCCTTGATTGACCCAAGCGCGGCTTTAACAAGCTCTGACTTGTTGCTAAGCAAATTTTGCAGGCGGTCGGCGGGCGTCAGCAGTGGCTGTATTTATGTTTGTTTATATGCAATATATTCTATGCAGTTGTCAACAAATTAAAGATAATATTGATAGCCCTTTAGGAGAATTAAGTTCAATATTCTCATCGCAGAAATCAAATGAGAACGATAATAAAATTACATAATTCTCGTGTGAAATTGAATGGCGTTTTTATAATTATGTTCCCTTCTGTAGCATCGACCCTGACGGCAATACAAAATTACTCCTTGAAGCTGTTAACGATAAATTCTTCTCCCTAAAAATACATCGGTATAGAATTTGAATGATGAAACAGACTTAACTTTTAACTGACAACTTTAAATCTGACAAAATGATTTTTGGAACTTAATAAAAATGTGTTTAAAAAATGATTATTTTAAAAAGCGAGCGGTGAAGCGAAAACTTCACCGCTCATTTGCGTCGCATAAATTTAACACAAGCAAATATTTAAATCTACAGCTTTTCTTGACCTCTTCATTGAATGAAATTATTTTATCCGGTATTGAAACGGAATAAAATTTAGATTGCTGCGGTAGTGACTTTTCAGATTTCGGTTGCTTCTATCGCATATATTTTACTTGAAAGTAAATAGTTGACAAATTCCCGAAGGTCGTGTATAATGTAGTTAGCATAGTCTAACCATACCCCAAATTGCAGCCTCGAAACAACGACGCCGAAGCAGACGAAAGCCGCTGATTTCAGCGCTTTGTTAAGGATATAAATAGAAAGGGATGATGACTTTGCTTGCTGTAGGTGGTTTTCAAGCGCAGCTTTAACAAGCTGCCAAAATTGCGAAGCAATTTTGCAAGCCATCAGTGGGGGATTGTACCCCCACTGATGGCGAAGATGGAACCCGCCGCCTAAGAGGTGGGGGACATCGGCAGCATTGTTATATTTCTTGGTGATGAAGTGGATTTGGTAAAACAATGTAAAAAATACTTATGTCATCCGCCGCCAAACTTAAACTGAGTAACTCAAATTGAGTAACTTAGATTGAGTTTTAAATGCGGCGGATAACGGCAGCGGTTATAGCAAGAGAGAGGAAGAAAAATGAAATACACAAGTATATATTGGGCTGTAATGACCCCATTTGTAAGAAAAATAATGATAAAAAAATATGGACGGAAAACGGCAGGCGAATATGTTAAAAAAGCAAAGCCGATTTACAGGGAAATGCTTGAACAATCGGACGATATCGGGGCAAAAAATCCTATGGCAAGCAACATATATATGGCTTTTGTTTTTATGGCAATTTGGAGAGCGGCAAACGGCGCTGTAACGCCCGATGATATGCGTGAAATAACAAGGGAACTGCTCGGAATGGAGCTTATCCGAAGGCTTATGGGCGGCATGGATGTGAACAAAGAAAAGGATATGAACAAATTAAAGAATATGCTTCACAAAAATGCAAAATGGATTGAGGAACACCATGAATATCGGGATAAGTCGTGGGATTTTAATTTTGACGAAACTCCCAACGTCAACGGCGTATCCTATCATTTCACAAGATGTCCGTTGTGCAATTATGCGAGGGTGCACGGCTATATGGAAATCCTACCTGTAATGTGCGAAATGGATTTTCTTACGGCGAAGCTGTATCACGCAAGGCTATATCGGGAGCATACACTTGCTGATGGCGGAGATATGTGTGACTATCTTTTTGTGGGAGATCAGGAATGAATAAAAAGATATGGGACATCTATGCCCCGATTCTGAAGGATGACGGGCTGCTGATCGCGCCGAACTTCGTAAACCACAAAAAAGGGTTATTAGCGCCACATGGTCGAGGATTCTAAGCATCACGGGCATCAAATTTGAGCATCAGTGGAGCACGGCGGAGTACAAAGGTTTCCTCGAATCAAACGGCTGGGAGGTCGTAAAGTTTGAGGAAATGTCGGCTCGTATCACACTGGCTTATACGAAGTGCATCAAGCGACAGGAAGAAAGTTGAAAGGATAAAAGCCTATGACGGAATGCTTATTTCAATATGACAGGCTGTATCTGAACGCAGCCTACCATGAACCGAATGAACACAGGCATCTGTTGTCACACATAATTGTTGGAGCTTCCCAAAGAATCAAGTGCAGTGTAAATCATTATGAATTTGAGGCGGAAGGCGTATGCATTGATTCCGATATTCTGCATACAGCCTGTGCGGAGAATGGAGAACTGATAATCTGTTTGTTCGATAAAACATCGCTATTTGCAGAAGGACTTGCCCGACGTTATCTGAAAGGACAAAATTATGCTGTATTGGACGAAGAAACCGTTCTTAAAATAAGGAATGGGTGGCTTGATACACATTCATTGGCGGCTGTGGACGAGGTGATTACCAATGTGCTTGGAATTACGAATATATCCCCCTTAATGGATGAACGGATACAAAAGGCTCTTGAAACGCTGAAAAGCTATGAAAGCATTGAAGCGGACTGCATAAAGGCGCTTGCATCGGACGCTTGCCTTTCTGTCAGCCGATTTTCCCATCTGTTTAAGGAAAATGTGGGGATAGCCTTGTGTCGTTATCTTGCGTTGGAAAAAATAAGAAAGGGCTATATTCATCTGCTGAAATCAGGAAATATTACAGATGCCGCAATGATGGCGGGGTTTGATTCTCCATCTCATCTGGCGGCAACCTGTAAGAGAATGTTTGGAATCTCCCTGACGGATTTTTTAAAAAGTTAGCGTGTATTTGAAAGCGTAAGACCTCCCTATATGATAAGATAAATGCAATAAGGAGGTCGAAATTTATGGAGAAATACGATATTTCAAAGCCTGTTACGCTAAAGAAAGGCGTGTACAAGCTGAACGGTGAAGCAAACTTTAATTATCAGCTTAACCGTGTTATCAATTGGGACGGCGGACGTTTGGAGGATGTTCAAAAAATCAGCGGGAAAATAAAAAACAGCGCAGATTGGAAACGTGAGCTGCTTGCGCTCGGAGACGAAGCAATGGCGGAGGAGCGCACTCAAAACGCCATTGCTTATTACCGCATGAGTGAGTTTTTTATGTACGATGGAGATCCTGACAAGAAAAAATATTACGAGAGGGCCACCGCTCTTTTTTATGAATATTATGCGGATTATTTTGAAGGGGAAAATCCCCGTATCAGTAGGTTCGAAGTACCGTATGAGGACGTGAAGCTGCCCGTTATGCACGTAAAATCGAAAGGAAACAGCAAGGGGACACTGCTTCTTCATGGAGGAAATGACAGCTATTTTGAGGAATTTTTGTTTTCTCTGCTGTATTTGCAGGAAAAGGGATTTGAGGTATACCTGTTTGAAGGCCCGGGGCAGGGCGGCGTAGTTCGCACACAGGGAATGCATTTTACTCACGAGTGGGAAAAGCCCGTCAAAGCGATACTGGACTTTTTCAATTTGTCCGATGTAACAATTATTGGGGTATCATTAGGCGGCTATCTTGCGCCAAGAGCGGCCGCATTTGATAAGCGTATAACAAAAGTTGTTGCCTGGAGTGTATTTCCATCCTTTTTGGATGTAATTATCGGAGGGCAATCACCTGCGCTCCGCAAAATGTTTTATCTCCTTATGAAACTGCGCTTCAAAGGCATAATTAACCTAATATTTAATATGAAAGCGAAAAAGGAACCGATGATTGATTGGGGCCTCAAGCATGGAATGTATGCGTATGAAGCCGAAAGCGCTTATGGCTATGCAAGGAAGCTGGCGGATTACAGTCTTGAACCGATTGCCGATAAGGTTACCCAAGATATTCTAATACTCGGAGCGAGCAGGGATCACTTTATTGACTACCATATGATTGGCAAGGAGATTGATATGTTCACCAACGTAAGAAGTCTTACCTTCCGACTCTTTACCGAAAAGGAAGAAGCGGAAAACCACTGCAATGTGGGAAATGGGAAGATTGCTCTTGATACGGTCTGCAATTGGCTGGAGGGATTGGCGCAATGATGAGGTTTATATATATCTTGACTATGGCAAGAAGCAGAAAAATGATTATACGGATGTATGGAAAGGATTTTTACATACAATTCAGAAACAGGTCGAAGCGTTGGTTCAGGAAAGCGCTTAAAGGAACTCCCGATATCGGTAAAAGCATATTTTCCTTTAATTACGCCTATGCGCCCTCTTACGTTGCATGGTACAAAGCGATGATGAAATTGGGAATGAATCAAAAGCAGGCTGATGAGCTTATGTGGCGCATGAACGAGAAAATGCTGCTTACCGTTCCGAAGCCGCTGCTGCACATGGTCGGAAGGACGTATCTGAACAGCTTTAGGAAAAAGGCGAAGCAGCATATCCTCCGACAGGAAAGGGGAGAGCTGCACCCCTTTGATTGGGAAATCGAGTATAAGGATATAAACGAGAATGAGTTTATGATTAAAATCAAGAAATGCGGATTCATTGCCTATGCGGATAGCTTTGATGCAGGCGGCATTTTGCCGGGAATTTGTGCGGTGGATTATATCGTTGCTTATTATATGAAAAATGGATTTCATCGGACGAAAACACTGGGCTGCGGAGATGACTGCTGCGACTGTCGGTACGCGCTGAACGGCAGCTGTCCCTTGAAGCCCGAAAAGGGGCAGAAATAGCTACGGGAGTTAAAATTGGGAGATGTTCGGTGGTCGCTCTTAAAGTCACTAATAGTCATTATGCGTATTTTATACTAAGTCAGACTTTCCCTTTTTGAGTTCTTATAGTGGTTTCATATCCGATTCCATATATTTTTCTTTAAATTCCGGTGTGATTTTCAAATAATTGAGCCAAGGACACAATCCACTCCCGATCTTGATGGTAACAGCTTTCCTGTTCGGGTATATCTTCCTCTGTTATCAGCCCTCGGGAAAGACACAGTGCATTACTCCATTGCATACTGCAACGTCTTTTTCATTCGGCTCTCCGCCTGATTTCTTTAACGTTTCAAGAAATACCCTCATAACCTCATCCTCATAGCCCTTTTGCCTTGCTCCCCAATTTGGGTGATAGGCGCAAATATAGTTAATACCGTCCATCTGCCTATAAACGACTTTCTTTTTCCATACGGAATTGTCGCCCAATCCGTTAGGATATAATTCAGCATACAGCTCAGGCAGCTCCTCTTTTAAGGAAATCCCATACCAACCTGCGAAAACCACATGGGTGGGTTTAAGCAGCCTAATTTCCTCTGACAGCAGTTTGATTTTTGTGGAGTGTAATTTAACCTTATCCTCATCAGGAAGCTCGCAGCTGTCACCGAGTATATGTATGGAATCAAGATTCGTCCAAGCACAAATCCCATATTCACTCAGCTTTCTCGCACGATTCCAGAAAGGACTGCCGAGCTTCTCATACTTGTCCTGAATTGGGTACAGCTCGTGCTTCGGCTCATATCCGAGATAGCTGACCAGACTGCACCAACAGTATTCCTGAATTTTTTGAATATCGTCAGCCCCGATTCCCTCAGACTTTCCTCTGCCCCAAACTCCATGACCTTCCTCGCCTACAATGAGAATCCTAACATCTGAATCGCACCAGCCCTTTGGCACACAGGCGAAATAGGGGTTCGAGTACCTGTCCTCGCTCAAAAACTTCGGGGCGACCACCTTTAATTCATCCAGCCACTGTGAATAAACTGTTTTCAGCTGTTCATCAATCTCTTTTTCCATTATTATCGACCTCCGATTCAATAAGGGTCATCGCCCCGTCATTCAACGAACGACTAGGGGTTTCAGTGGGGGATTGTATGACCGTATGCTTCCCCGCCTGAAGAGAATGCGGATGTTCGGCGGACACCTCATCTAAGCAGAAGCGCCGACCGAGCCGAATCTATTGTTTTTTATTATCCATCACCATGTGCATTGCAGCGAGGAGATTCGATGCAAGTATCTTTGCGCAAGGTGTTTTTTCATACATGATTACAGCCTGCTCTCAAGTTATTCAAATTCCGATTTGTTCTCACAAACAGCAGTCAGTATACCACATCAGAATAAAAAAAGCAAGGCTATGCGTCAAATATTAGAAAATTTTCTTAAAGGAACGGATAAACAAAAAAGCGGCTGTGTGATAGTCGCTCTTGGATATAAAAATGTGTTAAGTCATGGTCGATAAATCGTAATTTGTCACACTATCATATACTCAATAAGTATAAATATGAATCCCTATCAGGAAATTCATAGTTGAATGGCAGTTCCTCTTTGCTAATCCTCTTAAATCCGGCTCTTTCATAAAATTCATGAGACCTCTTAGCAACCGATGGTGTATCTAAAACTGCATATCTGTATTTCTTTGCTTTAAGTTCATCAATCAGCTCTTCATAGAGTGCCAAGCCAACTTTTTTTCTTCTCCAATTTGTTTCTACAAAAAACTTTTTTAGAACAGCGTTTCCATTTCCGTAGTTCATATATGCAAAAGTTCCGATTACCTTATTATCTTCAATGGCAATCAGAAAATTTCCGCCATTCTTGAAATAATATTCCTCTATATCCAACAAATCCAGCTGTTCCTCAATTTTCAAATCAATCCTTGCTTCATCATTTTGAATATGAAGGATCAAATCTATCACCTGTTGCTTGTATTCCTTTTGATATTTTATTATTTCCATTAATTCTTCCTCATAACTCCCGTTTTGTAATTGCGTACAGTAATCAGTATACCACATCAGAATAAAAAAAGCAAGGCTATGCGTCAAATATTAGAAAATCTTCGCATAGACACGGATAAACGCAAATTTATCGAGTGATATGCTTTGATAAAAAATATTTGCACAGTTTTGGATTTTTA
>JAJQIG010000058.1 GCA_021199335.1 Oscillospiraceae bacterium
AATTGTCATAGATAGAAAGTCGTTCAAATAGTCCTAAACTATCCATCATGATTCCCAGATTTCTATGTAGCTCTTTTGACAAATAACTACAATTTTCTGAAAGAATCATAGCTTCCCCACTATCCTGCTTAAGCTGACCAGTCAGAATATTAATGATTGTTGTTTTTCCTGCTCCAGACGGTCCGAGCAATCCAAATATTTCGCCTTCTTTTACAGAAAACGTAACATCCTTTAATACCTGCTTATCTGCAAATGCATGAGATACATGATGAAACGAAATGGTAGTATTCTCATTATTCCTATCATTCATCGAAATTTCTTCCCTTATCTTGATAATGTTTTAATGCTTCATCCAACTGTTTATTTTCTATTTTTTCTTTTATTGACAACATACCTATTGTTCCTAATAAAGATATGAGAAAACAAAGAACAAACATAATCCAACAAAAAATGTTATCTATGGGAAACCAATCACACGTGATGATAAATACAGCGGTCAATAGTAGAACAGCAACCATCATAAATGCACCTCGAAACGACATTGCCAGTTTTTTAATAATGCAATCCGTAAAAAAAACGAAACGCAACATTACAATTAAAACTGTCAGTAAAAGAAATTGCAATAAAACAATAATTGATAGTCCTTCCTTGCCTAACATAAACATCGCAGAAAAATCTTTTGCTTTCTCTCCAAAAATGCGGGTAAAAATCATCATGACAATAACGCTAAATCCGAACTGCATCAGAACCATTCCACAATAATCAAAGATATTTTTTTTCCTTTCCATTACACATTTACCCCCAATCGTTTTTTTAACTCGATTGCATACATTCTAGATACAATAATCTGCTCGCCATTTTTCATTGTAACACGCAACTTTTGTCCTATCTCTGATCTTATAGATGAAATATGTTTCAGCTGTATCAAACAGGCCTTGCTGATTCTGACAAAACCTTCTTTCGACAAACTGTATTCTAATTCATACAGTTTTTCGTCAGCTTCAAATACATCTTTGTCAGTATAGAAAAAGCATTTTCGATCAACACTTTCCAAATACATAATTTCTTCAAGATCAATTAAGAAAACTTCTCCCTGTTTCTTCCCGGCTAATTGCTTATTTAACACTCGTAGTGCAGAAATAATCTGCTCCACTTCTTTGGACAACGACTTACAGGAAATGTTGATTTCTGTTTCTTTCATTGATTCATCTATCTGAATATTTATCTTCATTTCTTCCCTCCAACATACCCATATTCTCCCCTCCATCGTCTTTTGCTACAATCAAAAATAACATTTTCCATTCAAAGCATTCCCTGTCGTTTACTTGATAGATTTATTATATCTGCAATAACATAATAACGCAATAGTCTATTACCTATGTTACTTAATTGCATACTTCAAATGCTTAAACATTGTTTCTTTATGTTTGTAAATACTTTGCATTTATCTACTTGCATAATACTGTCTAGGCACAAACAATCCAAATCATACCTTATAAGGGTAAAAACAAGGCAAAATGCTACATAAAGAAAGGTCTGACATACTGCCAGACCGCATAAATCAAGGAAAGTTGGAATTACTTTCAGACAAATTCCGATTTGTACTCGCATATAACAGTCAGTATACCATATCAGAATGAAAAAAGCAAGGCTATGTGACAAATACTAGAAAATTTTCTCTCAAAAAGACGGATAAACGTAAAAAAGAGCGGCTGTGATAGTCGCTCTTATATATTAAATATGTTTAGTTCATCCCATGCCGGAGTCTGTCGCCCCTTAGGTGGCTTATGCATATGAATGATCCGATCAACATCGCAGGTCAGTTTCAAGAAAATCTCTTGTTTCCCGCACATATTCATCAACCTTATAAAGTGTGGCGGTGTGGCCGCCTTCTACTTTAACAGCCTTGGCTTTCGGCATAGAAAGAAGCAAATCCGCCTGCGCAGTCTCCGAAAAAGCCTTGTCTGCCTTCGGAAGAACCAGAAGCGTTTTATCATCAAACCTTTTATAATCCGAAAGCTCAAAAGGCTTTATGTCCGCTACATCTATGATCAAGCCTGTCATATGCAGATCAAACTCCTTAGTATATTGCCCATAAATCCAAGCGAAGAAATCCTCCATATACGCTCTGTTAATGGGATTCTCATTTTCCATGCCGACCTGCTTTTTTGACACCACAAACAGCATTTTCTTTATCCATGAATAAGGAACAACCTTCATAAGCCCCATCAACACACCGTATGATTTATACTGCTTTTTCAAGTCCGCAATGCTCGCCTGTGACAGGCTGCACGTAGAATATAAAGCCACAGCGGACACCGTATCCGAATACCGCCTTGCAATAAGCTGAGCCATAAATCCGCCCAATGAAGCGCCGATTAACACGGGGTTCTTAATATCCAGCTTTTTCATAAGCTTCATGATATGGTCGGCAAGCTGTTCCAGATCGCTGATTTCCATAGGATAATCAAAGGTAAGAATCCGATAATCCTCTTCCATTTGAATAATATGGTTGAACCAAACATCTGAAATTCCCGTGCCGCCTACAAGATACACCAGCGTATACCCAGCATCAGCTTTACCGCACAAAAGATAGCGGGTGCTAATCCCATCTATTTTTTCTTCTGCAAAGGGGTGCGTTTTGCCAAACCTTTGTATTTCTTCTGCAAATGCCATATTTTCCTCCATTTCTATAAATACTGACAGCAGCTCTAAACTTTACCTATCAGGGTTGCGGTCCTTTTGGATAATTTCTGTCTAACAATATCAGCAATCCAAGAAATGCAACAAATGACTGAAACAAATTTGTCTGATAACATCATATCATTAAAACGCTCCATGTAGAAAACCATGTTCAGTTCTCATCGTATTTGACCCACTTCTATAGATATTAACTTCAATTCGGGTTAGATAACGCTAACTAACATTATACTATATGGATGCAGGAATTTCAATAGCCTATCTGTGAAGCACATATGAATATTTAGTCGATTCAGCTTTTGATGCCGTCCCCCATTGCGTCTGAACGAGAAACGGTTTTACAGCAAAATGAGGATGTACAATCCGGAGGACGGACGGCGACAACTGATGTGTTACAATAGGCGTTCTAATCGGATTTCTAAGAGCTGTTTAAAGTATCGAAGCCCTCGGCGGTGCCAAAGAATTACCTAGCGATGATGTAACCACACACGGAATAATGCGCCCCCTCGTCGCTTTCGGCTCATCCATCGTGCCTGATTCCATTCCTACTCGTTTTAACATCTTGTTTTTTTTTCGGGTCACTGTAACAGATCATTGACAAGTGTACAGTTGATGCCTAATGCTTACACCGACAACGCTTGACAAATTGCCCGAACCTATGGTACAATTAGTGTCAGAGCTGCAGGATGATATTATCCGTGACATTTGCAGACGCATTACAAAGGCACAATATCTTACGCCTACGGCGGAATGGCAGCTCTATAAGGCTAATCAGCTAAGACTTTCATCCACAGAGGTTAATCTCAGGATTGCAAAGCAGCTCAAGGCGCGGGAACGCGCCGTCAAGGAGCTGTATACCGATGCCGTAAAGACAGCTATCCATGAGGACGCCGTTATCTACCGCAAGGCAATCTCGGAGGGAAGGCTTACAAGCGAATGCGAAGAAAGGCTTACTTCGTTCACCCGTTCGGTTAGTTTTGGGGACACATTAAACCAAGGGCTGAAAAACACCAACGGTTTAATGCGGAATCTTACAAATTCCATTGCCGCAGCAGCAAACCGTCAGCTCTCCGATGCATTGGACGGGGCTTATCTCAAGGTTATAAGCGGAGCTTTCAGCCCGGCGCAGGCAATATTCGAGGCTGTCCAGAAGCTTGGCGCTGACGGCGTTAAAGCCGTAAGCTACAAAAGCGGCAGAACGGATCAGGTTGATGTTGCAGTCAGACGAGCAATATTGACCGGGGTAAATAAAACCTGCTGCGATATGCAGCTGAGCCTTGCAAAAGAGATGGACAGCGGTTTGGTTGAGGTTTCCTCACATTTGGGCGCGCGTCCGTCCCATGCAGAGTGGCAGGGGCAGGTTTACAGCCTTACCAAAGGGCATCATAAATACCCGTATTTTTACGATGCCACAGGCTACGGCACAGGTGATGGGCTTGGCGGTTGGAACTGCCGTCACTCATTTTTTCCCTTTTTTGACGGTCTTTCCGTTAAAGCAAATGAGCCGACCTTTTCAAAGGCGGAGAATCTTGAGGAATACAACAACAGCCAACGGCAAAGGGCGCTTGAGCGCAGTGTGCGGAAGTCAAAACGAGAGCTTGCGGCTCTTGACAGCGCACGTTCCGCTGCTTCCGATCCCGAATTAAAATCTAAGCTGAACCGTGAGTTTGAGCGGAAATCCGTTACTCTCAAGCGCAGAGAAGCCACTCTTTCCGAGCATTGCAGAAGAACAGGCTCTTATCCTGACAGCTCTCGTGTTCGGGTTGACGGGTTTAATCGTAGTGTTAGCGGTAAGGCGAGCTGGGCGAATAAGAAGTATTCGCAGAATAAGGCTGTTAATATTAAGGGTGGCAGCATAGACGGCTATACTTATGAAAGCGTTGACCGTAAATTTCTTAATCAGAAAGCATATTCGGCACAGTTTGACAGCTTAACAAATGACAGCGTTCTTAATAGAAAAATTGAGAAATACGCTACTAAGGCTTTGATTGATAATGACAACAAGCCCAGCGAAACTGTTTTTACAATTCCGATTTCCGCTAATCCGTTTGCAAAGGTTACACGCATAGACAAGGCTCATTATTGGGATTCTGATGACGGCGTTGGTGAAAAGCTGTTAGGCTTAAAAAACAACTTCGTGCTGGTGCATAATCACCCTAATAACGTACCTTTGAGTTTTGATGATTTAATGGCACTTAATGATGTTGATAAAATGAGTGCTATTATTTCAGTGGGGCATGACGGAAAAATATGCTTTGTAAGTATGGATAATGCCAGCAAATTAAATCGTAAGGAAGATTTTGAGTTTGCACAACGATTATATGCACGTTCAATCAGAGATTACGGTGCTACAAATGAGGCAATAGAACAATTTTGTAAGGAAGTAGGTTGGAAATATGGCAAATCGATTTAACGATATGTGCGATGTTTCTTGGTGGGATAGGCTGAAAACCGTTGAAGAAAAAGACGAATATTGTCGAAAACAATTCGGCATGACCTACGCTGAATGGGAAGAAAGTTTGAATGTAAATTTCCATTATGACCAAAAAACAAAAACATGGGTAATAGATGAATAATTTTAAAGCACCTTGAACAAAATCAAGGTGCTTTAATTGTGCAAAAAGTAGGTTTTGAAAAAATACACTTGACTTTTTGTACTGACATAAATATAATTAATGTCAGTACAGAAAGTGAGGTGATGAAATGAGTCCACGCACAGGCAGACCTCCTAAAGTTGATGCCAAAAATGTGCGTATTCAAATACGAGCAGATAAAGATACAATAAAAAAACTGGATTTATGTGCCGAATATGAGAATACAACGAGGAGCGAAATAGTTCGCAGAGGTATCGAGGAAGTGTATGCCAAAATAAAAAAATAGAACGTTGCCCCTCTCACAGAGTATCAACGTTCTATGGAAAAAGTTATGATGACAAGAAAATCCTGTCTGAAATCTATTATACATCAGACGGCTTTCCTTGTCAAGTAAAATTGAAAGGAAAAAAATTATGAAATTTAACAAATTAATTGATGCCATGCATCGTATGATGACTGACGGAGGAGATGTTTTTGAAGACTACCTCAATTTTGATTTGAGTACAGAAGAGAGAAGCTTGAAGATTCAATCTTTAAAAAAGTCGAAAACTTGATTCCTGACTTCCATGAGGTAAACGACTTTGAAGGAGATATTGCCAGCTTAGAATTCGGCTATGAGAAAGTCGGATTCAGAAACGGCTTTATCTTCGGGGTCAGACTTATGACGGAGGTGTTCTGCAATGAATGACCTTGTATGCTTTGATTATGACGGAAAAAACATAAGAACAATCGAAAGGGACGGACAACTCTGGTGGGTGCTTGCAGATATATGCAGAGTTCTTGAAATATCAAATACAAGAATTACCGCCGAAAGACTTGACGATGATGAACGACGTAAGTTAAACTTACACCGTCAAGGAGAAACGTGGTGTATCAATGAAAGCGGTTTGTATTCGGTAATTCTCCGAAGCGATAAGCCGCAGGCAAAGCCTTTCAGAAGATGGGTAACTCACGAGGTTCTTCCGTCAATAAGAAATTTCGGTAGCTACAGTCCCGAAACAGCGTTAATTCTTAAATGAGAAAAAACGTGGTGCGGTGAAAGAGTTCTTACAACGTCAGACATAGGACAGATTATGGGGGTAAGCAGAAGCCGTGCAAGGACGTATATTATGCGCCACTTTAAAGATGGGCTCGATTACTTTGTTCTGAAAGGAAACTCACTTAAGCTGTACAGACATGAAAATCCTGAGGAAATAACCTGCGGGAAAACAATAATGCTCATACAGGCAAGCAAATTCTACAGTACACTTAATGCAAAATATTAATCCAATAAAAATGCCCTTGGAACAGCGTTCAAACGCCGTTTCAAGGTGCTTTTTTTATACATTTTTTCAAAACTAAAGGAGGAAAAAACATGAAGAAAGAACAACTTTTGGAGCTTGGTATAACCGAAGAAGCGGCGGAAAAGGTGCTGCGGCTCGCTGATGCGGAGCTTGCAGCGGAAAAAACCAAGCTAACAGACAAGGATGCAGAGCTTAAAATGGCTGCGGACAAAATCACGGAGCTGACCGAAGCAGTTAAAAAGTTTGACGGCGAAGATATTGAAAAGCTTAAAGCCGACCTTGCCGCCGCAAACAAAAAGTATGCGGAGGACACAGCCGCGCTTAAACTTGACAACGCATTGACCGCCGCTCTTGCAGGTTCGGGCGCAAAGGACGCAGACATTGTAAAAAGTCTCATAGACCCCGGTATAATTAAAATGGATGGCGACAAGCTCATCGGATTTACCGAGCAGCTCGAAAAGCTCAAGGCGGATAAGTCATTTTTGTTTGACTCAGCCGACAATAGCACGGTCACATCCGCAAGGATTGATACCGCACTCGACCACGGCACTGCAACCGACACAATTTCCGATGCTCAGGCAAGGGCTGTTATGGGACTTGCGGCAAATTAAAAAAGAAAGAGGTAAGAGATTATGGCTAATTCTATTGCATTATTCCAAAAGTATATCACATTGCTTGACGAGGTGTACAAAACCGCCGCTTGTTCTTCCGTACTCGATGGCGACAGCACACTTGTTAAGTCAGGCGCAAACACTAATGAGATTATCATTCCCAAAATTTCGATGGACGGGCTTGCAGACTACAGCCGTTCCGGCGGATATGTAAAGGGCGATGTTGCGTTTGTCTATGAAAGTGTTAAGTGCAACTATGACAGGGGCAGGAAATTTACAGTTGACGCTATGGATAATGAAGAAACTGCAGGTCTTGCATTTGGTAAGCTCTCATCCGAGTTTATCCGAACAAAAACAAGCCCCGAAATGGATGCTTTCCGTTTTTCTCAATATGCGGGAACAGAGGGTATTTCCAAAGCTGACGAAGCTGACCTGACATCGGGAGAGGATGTTCTTGCGGCTCTGCTTACGGCGCAAAACAAAATGGACGAGGATGAGGTTACTGCAACAGGCAGATAAAGGCTTGCCTCTATTCAAAAGTATTGCCCTGAATATTAAGATATCCCCGCCTGTGGTGATTCGGCACCGGGGCTTGGAATGTTGTTCCCGTAAAGAAGAAATATCCTTTATCAGTTAAGATAAAAAGATCTCCGCCACATGATAGATAATACAAGACAGTATCAGCGCACTGCCCGTGAAGAACAGAGCCAGACGCAGTGTCCATTTTAGTGAATGTGTTTCTCTGTAGGTTGTGGACAGAGCCATAACGCACGGAACATTGAATGAAACAGCGAACAGAAACGCAAGAGCTTCCGCTTTGGAAATCACGGTGGGCATTACTGTAGCCAAAACGCTTGAATCGACTCCAAAGGACTTTGCTTCAAAGGTGCCTGCAATCAGGGAACCCTGTCCTGCGAATACAGCATTAAGCACACCCAATACCGCTTCTTTGGCAAAAGCGGAGGCTATAAACGCCATAAAGGTCTGCCAACCCATGCCGAAGAATCCGGTCACAGGTTCGATGAAGGTGCCGATGTGGTACAAAATGCTGTTTTCTACGTTCCCGGAGCGGGAGAAGGTCAACAGGTAGACAATCAGGGAAATCAGGAATATTGTTCTCAAAGCCCTCTTAAATATATCGATTGCTCTTATCCATGCGATATAGAGGATGTTTTTCCAGTGGGGCTTATGGTAGGGCGGAAGCTCCATGATGAGACCTATCCTTGTTTCTGCGGGGGAAAGCTTTCTGCCGAAGACTTTTGATATAACAAAAATCATGAGCATCATATAAGCAAGAATCCCCAGAACAACCATAATCGAGCCGGATCCAAAGAAATAGGCCGCCAAAACCGGAACAACAGACCATATTGCCGCACAGGGAACCGCCCACGTCAGGGCGATAGTCAGCAGGCGCTGTCCGTAATTGTCAATGACTCTTGCACCGGCGGCACCGCCGATGGTACAGCCAAATCCCATAATCATCGGGCAAATGCTTTTCCCCTGAACGCCTAACTTGGACATGAGTCCGTCAAATACATATGCAACTCGTGCTATGTAGCCAATATCCTCCAAAAATGCAAACACAAAGTTTACGCCGAAAACAAATCCCGACATGGAAAATGCGAAATATATGGTGTTGGGAATCAGAATGCTTATGATGCCGGCAACAAACGGATATACATTAAAAGCATCCATCGCATTTTGCAAAAGTGGTGTGAAAATCTGTGGAATCATTGCGCCGATTCCCATAAGAGGAGCAGCAACGATCATGGAAAACGCAAACGCCAGAAGCATAGCACCGCAAGCAATTATTTTGCCGGAAATCCGTCCGATTGCCATGCGGTCAAATTTGCCCAAGGTGTAAGGCTTTTGTGATTCTTTTACAGCGCCCGACAGGATTCCCTTAATCCACGAAAACTCCTGCCCGTCCTTGCACTTTTCGATTTTAATCTTCGGTGCAGACGGCAAAGCACTGTGGATAATGTCTTTCAGCTTATCATACCGCTTCAGATCTGCGGCTACAAACGAGATTACCGGGATTCCGAGACGTTCTTCCAACAGCTTTGCATTAACCTGTTTCCCCTGCGCCTTTGCTACATCCTCCATATTGAGAATCAGAACGGCGGGCGCATCAAGCTTTGAAAAATCCGCAAGCATATACAGACTGCGTGAAAGCTGAGAGCTGTCTGCCATAACTAAAATCAGGTCTGAATCGCCCTGTGTAATAAAGTCACGGGTGATTTTTTCTTCCTCTGAGTCTGCCGTTAAGGAATAACTGCCCGGAAGATCGACAACAGAGATTGTTTCTCCCTGATATTTGTAGGAACCCTCACAACGTTCCACGGTTTTACCCGGCCAGTTTCCAACGTGCTGGTGAGAACCGGTCAAAGCATTAAAGAGCGTGGATTTACCCGAGTTGGGCTGTCCTAAAAGTGCAATCTTATACATTCACTTCCACCTCGATTCCTGCTGCATCCTTTTGATTTACTGCGATGAGTGTGTCTCTGGCAAATAAGAGAATCGGCATTTTCGCCTCATTTCGGATAATCCGTATCTCCGTATTCGGAACAAGACCCATAGAACCTGCTCGTCTTGTAAAATGTGGGTCGTTTCCGATGCTCGTCAGAGTGTACGTTTGTCCTTCAGTGGCTTTTGATAACTTCATATCATCTGCTCCTTCTTATGTGTTTTTCATGAACAGTATACAGTCATTTTTCCGAATTCTCTATGGTCATATAGCATTTTTGCTCCAAATGTCATTTTGAGTTTGACAATGCTAACCGAATATGATAAAATAAAAGTCATGGAAAAGTATATTATCAAAAAAGATGGCTTGAAAACCGAAATCGTCCTGAAAGATGCAGGCAAATTCGTCCTATATGAAATTTTCCCGGGAATTCTTTTTGCATTCAATGAGGTTAATGCAAGCGTTTTGCCCAAAATAACAACTGATGGAACAGGCGATTGCATCTGCACTGTCAATTATGCCGCCAACGGAACCTGCGGGTTATATTCGTCGAACGGAAAATATATCTACCTGCGGGCCGGGGAGTTGATGATAAGTAACGAGCAGGCGGAACGCTCCTTTGAATATCCCGTCAACAGCTACTCCGGTATCGAAATTTTCATCTTACGTGAGACACTGAAAAACGAGGAGCTTCTGTCTTTCTTCAAAATTGACATAGAGCAGATGCTTCATACCTGCTTACCGAATTCACACACAACGGTGATTGTCGAAAATGTGAATCTATTCAAAAACACGATAAATGACATCCTGACACTCTATGGGAAAGGGATTCTTGACTTGAGCCTCCTACGGTTGCATACCTTCTACATATTGAGAATGCTTACCGTCGGAGCAGTCGAATTTCGTTCCGGATATGAAGGCGCATTGTCAAAAAGTCAGGTGAATATGGCAAGACAAGCGGAACATCTTCTCACATCCGATTTGATGAACAGAGAAACTATTGCCAGTATAGCAAAAGACATGGGCATAAGTGCAACCAGCCTGAAGAATTATTTCAGAGCAATTTACGGACAGAACATTTCCGAATACCTGAAAGAAAAGCGAATTGAGAAAGCAAAAAAGCTTCTGAGAGAAACGAATCTTTCCATATTGGATATTGCAAACAGAGTCGGATTTGAGAGCCAGTCCAAATTCACGACTATGTTTCACAACACACTTGGGCTGACACCGACCGAATTTCGGAGGAACAGCCATAACGTAAAAGCAACCAACCATCAAGGTTGATTGCCCAGTTTGTCATAAAAGACCCTAATCAGTTGCCTGATTAGGGGCAAAATCATATATTCAAGCTCTGTTGGTTGTTGCATATCCTAAAACATGATTTTCGGGACAAAGCACACAGTCATAATATTCGTCAAATATGTAGGAATGTAGTGTAAAAAAGCCTGTTTTACCCATTGATCTTTTGTATGGGAGAACGGGTATTCTTTTATCATCAAATATTTTCTTGCATACCCATGGGGTATTGTATCCTGCGTCCATTACTACTGTTTCAATTTCAGAGTGCTTTTCTGACTTGCTTTTGAGTATATTTATATTATACCACTTTAGAACTCTCCTTCAAGTTCAATGCAGTTGACAGGCGTTGTGAGAACATCTATAGTGTTGCCATCATCATCGAAAAACTCTACCTCAAAGAATTTACTGTCATATTCAAGCACAACAGTGCCCTTTGTTACGATATTAAGACCTTCAAATTCTTTTGTAAGGCGTACAACATCCAATTCTTTCATAAGTTAATCCTTCTTTCCCGGATATACCGTAACAATTTTATATGTTGTTCTTCCGTTATCTTTTTGAATGACCACAACAACATTTGCTTTGATTTTTGCACCGCTTTTACTTATAAGGACTACCTTGTGGTAAGCTCTATGTAAATTTATCGAATGTTTTCAGATGTTTTTATTCAATTAATCTTCAATTTTTTCTTCGGCATAATCTATTTCAGATTTTACGCTTCTAACATATTCAGCATAATCAACCCATTTTTGCATATGTTCAGTTTTGAAATTCTGTTGACAATACGTTTCGCAGGTGACTTTTTCAAGACGATTGCGAAGTGTTTGTATCAGTTTTTGGCTTTGTGTTTTTTCAATTATTTCCTCAAATATCTCAGAAAGCCAATAAAATTCCTCATCTGTACAGTCATTAAGAAAATATGCCATTGTTTCGTCAATATTCTGCGTAAGGATAGTTATTGCTTCTTCGTGACATTGATTTATTCCGTAGTCCCAATTATCTCCGAGTTCATCGCAATTACGTATCCTTTCATCAATAATTTCGGTCATTCGATTTCTTATCATTTATGTTTCCTCCTAACAGCTGAAGATTGATTGCTATCTGGAAAAACTGTAGCAATTTTACCATTGGTACGAATTACGCAAACTCGCACACCATTGTATGTCCCATATATAATTTTTCCGTCAGAAATGCGTCTGTTTCCTTTTAATCCTGCAACGTGTTCGCCTGCACGACGAATATCCTTATCACTCCACGATTTCGGAAACCACGCTTGTCCCATACCCTTACGTTTTGCTCTTTTCATATGATTAGGCACATTTCCGACTCTAACGCCATTTGGATATGTTTTTACTATGTTGTATTTTATGTCATACTTGTCAAGTAAGTTCATACCTTTCTGGCTATGACCTCCATTGTTAAGTCGCAATTTAATTTCAACCTTACCATTCACTCTAACTTGACTCCGAACAAAAGCTCCTTCGCTTGAATGAACAAGTGCAAAATCACTAACACTTCGTCCCGAACCTTTCGTATTAAGATAACGACCATTTTTGCTTGTGCCCATATCAAACCACCTTCTTTCTGTTGTAAACATAGGTAGTCCAATCGGGCAAGTGACGAAATTGTATGTAACGCTCATACTTTCTGAAAATTATCGGATTATAAGAGCCATAAACAATTACAACTTGTGGCGTTAATTCTGTTAGCATTGCTTCAAGACCAGCCTCAAGAAAATATTTATCTTCTCGACTTTTGCTACACCGACAAGTGCCTATTGAAACTATACTATTTTTTGGTATTCCAGAAAAAGCAGGTATGTAATCAAAAATGCCTTTTGTATATGTTCTTTCATCACCCCATCTTGCGTTGGGAATAACATATTTACCTTGCTGTTGTAAATAATATCCTACAGAACGGCTTACACCGATATTTGCGATTTGCTCCCAAAGTGGCATATCTCGATAGAGTGAACAGTCGGGCGTAGTAATTATTTGAATGTTTTTCAGTTCATCAATGTATTTTTGCGGTACGCTGACAAACTCTCTGAATTCAGAATCTTGCTCATAAAATACAAGCATTTCTTCCTTCGGGTTGGTGATTGCTTTCCTTTTAGAAAATGGAACAGCAACCGTAGGCATGATGATTTTCTTGGGAGCTTCCAAGATAGGTATTTCAAGAAAGCCCTCAAAAAATGCGGTTTCAATCAACTTTGAGTTGAAACCATCATAAAACAAATTATTCATTATGACTTCATTTCTCGGTGCTAAGCACCTGCTATTTAATTTTTGTTTACTTTTGACAATAGACAAAGAGAGTGAGATATGCTATAATGAACTTGCTGCAGTTTTGCTATTATAGCACAACTACCGAAACGCATTGATTTGTTGTTACCAGCAACTTATCAGTGCGTTTTTTCTTTGTCGGGAAAATACAATCAAGAGCATCACCACCTTAAATTATGTAAAAATCAAGCAATCTTGCTTAATTGTATTCTCGCTGCCGGAAGTGAAACTCCACAGACTTCGCTTATTTCTATTGCTGACATTCCCTTTACAAGCTCAGGATCTATCATCAATTCGCCGGCTAAGCATTTTGCTTGCCATTCCGGGTCACGATATGGAGAAACATCAACATCACCAAAAGAACGTGCTAATTTAAAACCGCAAACACATAAGGTGATGAAATGTGCAAATTCGTGTGCGATTGTCATTCTATCACGACTGACACCGTTACACGCACCTTCATATACATCTTCACGAATTTTGATTGTCTTTGAAATAATGTCTGTAACAGCGTGTTCATTTTCTTCTAACTCATCGGCTTCAACTACTTCAAAATGTGCATCTTCATCAAACTTATGTAATAATTCAAGCACTTCTACTATCGGGAAATTGAGTTCGTCTGTTAAATCCAACATTTCTCTGATTTTTTTCGCCAGTCGTCTTAATTCCATTCTCGACTTAGCTTCTACACATATTTTACTAATAATTCATTCCTCCTTGTCATGGTTAAGAAACTTCAATATCTGGATTGCAAGCTCATCATCAATATCATCAAATTTTCTCGCAAATTGCAATGCCAAATCACGTTTGCAATCATTGCTTTTAGACAACTCAACCGCTATGCTGCTAAGACTTTTATCATAAGCAGCAGATAATTCTTGCTGTTCATTCTCGTCTAATTTGTAGATTGAAGTTAATCTTTCGATTAAATCCGTTGGGATATTACGCTTGCCACATTCAATTGCTGATAAATATGATGATGTCATATCAAGATTATCAGCCATTATTTTTAATGTTTCACCACGATCAATTCGTAGCTTGCGTAATACTTTACCAAATTCCGTAATCACTTGTATCAACTCCTTTCGAGAATTATTATAACACACATAGATGAATTTGTCAACACTTTTTGTTGATTTTATTTTAGTGATATTTCAAGTATGTTTTTACCCCGATGAAATAGGGGCTTTGTGTTATTCTTCGGTATCCTCGTCAGCAGCTTCGTCCTCGTTTACCGTCTGTTCTTCCTCATATTCGTCCTCATCTTCCTCCTCAGAAAATGCCAGCTTCTTAGGTGCAGCAGACTTATTCTTAAAGAACTTCATATAGCAGAACACACCGACACCTGCAAGAGCAACTACGCCGAGAATAATAAGTCCTGCATTATTACCGCCACTCTGCTCGGTTTTAGTAGTGTCCTCCACAGGCTCGCCGTTTTCATCGGTCGGCTGTTCCTCAATGGGATTGCCGTTTTCATCAGTCGGAACTTCAACCTTTCCATTTGCTTCGTCCATAGCCGCCTGCACATTTTCGGAAATATCGTCGGCAAATGCCATAAGATCGTACTTATCTACCATATTCAGAAAATACACATTTTCCTCGCCCTCTGCGTTCTTGTCGATAATGAGGATAGACTGTGTTGCCGTTCTTGATGAACTGACGGTCAACAAAATATTGATTTCCGTTAATAACGACCTTATTGATTTTTGACGGTGTTTGTGATATAATATCAACTAAGTTATTGTATCTGCTGAACAGTGTTGCTATAGTGTGCGATGGTATCCATAACCCCAGCCTGTGAAGCGATTATGACCGATATCGCAAAAGCTTTTTATATTGAGGTGAAACCATGCGCAACTTACGTACATACTATTCTGCTTCTATATCAGATTTTTTAAAGCAGTCTAATTCTGAAATTTTAGGAATAATCCATTCTAACGACGTTTCTGCCGAAACCACAATTTTACAAAGCAATACTTGGGAAGAAGAAGTTCAAATTCTAAAAACACAGCTAGAGGACTTTTCTGAGGGTAGAATTATTTTTGAATATACCATTCCAAGAATGGGCAAACGTGTTGATGCTGTTATCCTCTATAAAAATATAGTTTTCTTACTTGAATTTAAGGCAATACCGCACAAACCATTGAAAAACAGCAAGGAAAATGGTATAAT
>JAJQIG010000015.1 GCA_021199335.1 Oscillospiraceae bacterium
AAGTATTATACCACAAATCTATAGGATAGTGGGTGAGTTATTAGAGATTCCCTTTACATATGATTATTTTTATATTTAATTATTATAACACAAAATTAACTTTTTTACAAGCGATAAAGGGAAAAATTCACCTAATTTACACAAAAGCAGAACGCCCCAGCGAGCATAACTCGGTGGGACGTCGATGAATCATTTTAACCGCCTCCGTTCAGCCGAGTTTATGTATAAATTATCGGAATAATGGAGTGTGGTCATATTTTTTTCTGAGGGCTTCAAGAGCTTTCTTTTCAATTCTTGAAACATAGGAGCGTGATATATTCAGCTTTTTGGCAACCTCGCGCTGGGTAAGAGGACGCTTTCCGTAAAGTCCGTAGCGGTTTACTATAATTTCAAACTCACGCTCGTTCAGGCATTCGTTAAGAAATCGGTAAAGCTGCTCCGATTTTATGTTAAGGTCAATTTTATCTATAATGCCATCGTCCTCGGCTATAATGTCAATAAGCGTGAGTTGGTTCCCGTCCTTGTCGATGTCAACGGGTTCGTCAAAGTAAATGTCGCCGGCAGATTTCTTTTTGGAGCGGAAATACATTAAAATTTCATTCTCAATGCATCTTGATGCGTAGGTTGCAAACTTTGTTTTCTTGGTGTAATCGAAGGACTCAACTGCCTTTATAAGACCTATTGTGCCGATTGAAATTAAATCCTCGCTGTCTGCCGCCGTGGGACAGTATTTTTTCACAATATGCGCAACAAGCCTGAGATTATGTTCTATAAGCTTGTTTCGTGCGGCGCTGTCGCCGGACGCCATAAGGCGAAAGCATTCCTCCTCATCTTTGGAGCTTAAGGGCTTGGGGAAAGCTCCGCAGTTTTCAAAATGTAAAGCGAAAAACAGTATATTCTCAAGGAATGCCTGAATTACTTCAACCATATAAATCAACCTCCGCAGTTTTTCTTTACAGTTAATTTATATGTGGCGTTCAATCTGTCCTATGTTTGGGGCAAAAAAGAACGCAGCCTGTCTTTTTTGGGGGGGAAAGACAGGCTGCATTATTTTATTCGGCGGCAAGCTCGGCAATCTGTTCGGGGGTAAGCTTGTTTGCTTTGAGAATATCATCGGGATTGTATCTGTCAAGGAATTCCTTTTTAAGTCCGAGATTAATGGTTTTCATGCTTGTGCTGCCGTAGAAGCGGGCGATTTTTTCTCCGAAGCCGCCGTCAAGAATGCCGTCCTCAAGCGTTATAACCGTGCCGTGTTCAGCTTTAAGGCCTTCGAGCATTTCTTCATCAATTCCCGTGATGTAATATGGGTTAATAACAGTCGGAGCAACTCCTGTTTTTGCTTCAATCGCTGCCGCAGCCTTAATTCCAAGACCTTGGAACGAGCCGAGGGCGATTATTGCAACGCCGCCGCCCTTTTGAGTGATTTCATATTTGTTAAGCTTTCCGAAATCCTTGGTTACTGCCTTTCCGTCCGAAACGAGCGAACCTCCGGGAACTCTTATCGCAACGGGGTGTTCCCGCTGTTCTGTTGCCCAATCGAGCATTGCAATGTATTCTTCCTTTGTATAAGGCGCAAGATAAACAAGATTAGGGATGTTTGAAATCATGGGAATATCAAAAATTCCAAGATGCGTAACATCGCTCATTCCGTAAACAGATGCCTCAAAAACGGAGATTACAACAGGATTTTCGTTAATGCAAAGGTCCTGCGAAAGCTGGTCAAACGTGCGCTGAATAAATGAGCTGTAAACGCCGTAAAAGGGCTTTGCGCCGCCCTTTGCCATGCCCGAAGCGAGAGCAACGGCGTGTTCTTCGGCAATTCCGACATCAATAAATTGCGAGCCTGCCTGCTTTCTCAATTCTGGTGAAAATCCCGATACCGCAGGAGTTCCCGATGTAATTACGCATACATCCTTGTCTGCTTTCATTTTCTTTAGGAAATATTCAGCGGTTACGCTGTTGTAATTTTCACCGTCAAAATTAAATTTGAAGCTGCCTGTTTCGGGGTCAAACGGTGCGCTCCAGTGCCATTGCTCCTTATTTTTCTCGGCAAACGAAAGTCCCTTGCCCTTTTCGGTTACAATATGAACAACAACAGGGGATGAACTGTCCTTAACGCTTTGGAATGCCTTAATAAGCGCATCAATATCGTTTCCATCTTTAACGAAAGTGTAATTCAGACCCATTGCTTTAAAAAGATTACTCTCCGCAGCTCCGTTTGTTTCACGGAGAAGCTTGAGATTCTTGTAAATTCCGCCGTGATTTTCGGCAATGGACATATCATTGTCATTTACAACTATAATAAAGTTGCTTGTCATTTCTCCCGCAAAATCAAGACCCTCCAGAGCCTCGCCGCCGCTGAGTGAACCATCTCCGATAACGGCAATGATGTTTTCCTTTCCGCCCTTGAGATCCCTCGCTTTGGCAAGTCCCCCCGCAAGGCTGATTGAGGTTGATGTGTGACCTATGGTAAAGAAATCATGCTCGCTTTCCTGCGGGCAGCTGTAGCCCGTTACATCGTCGTAATGCTCCTCATAAAGAAAAGCATCCTTTCTGCCCGTAAGCATTTTGTGGCAGTAGCTTTGGTGAGAAACATCAAAAACGATTTTATCCTCGGGTGAATTGAAAACATAGTGAAGAGCTATAGTTGCTTCGACCATACCAAAGTTAGGACCGCAGTGACCGCCGTGGATACTGAGCTTCTTGGTTAAAGCGGCTCTCATTTCTTCCGCAAGGGCTTTAAGCTCCGCCGAAGTAAGAGCTTTAACATCCGAGGGCGAGTTGATTTTTTTAAGATACATATTTTGTTCCTCCTGTTAAAGAAAAATTAATCCCATGAAAGTGTACCCGTTTTTTGGGCATCCTCATAGCGTAAAATTTTGTAATTAAGCCGTTCAATGGTTGCTTCAATTTGGCTTTTCTGCTGAAGAAGGGCTGTTCGCTGATCAATAAGGAGCTGTAAACGGGCGGGAATTGTCTGATTCCCCTCACGATAGAGCCGTACATATTCGATTATGGCTTCAATATGAAGTCCTGCGCTTCTCATACAAACGGCAAGCTCGACCCAACCGATGTCCTCATCGGTGTAATTCCTGATTCCTCCCTCGGTTCGGGCGACGGGCGGTATCATCCCCACTCGCTCGTAATAACGGAGAGTGTCCTGTGAAATACCGAATTTTTCGCTTACCTCTTTAATTGTCATGGTGTAATTCCTCCTTCATAGGAATATTGTAACACTTGGAGTTGGCTCTAAGTCAAGGGCTTTATCGTATTTTTTCATTTCGTACACAGAAAGTTTAAATTTTGGCTCGTATGCTTTTGGTAAAATAAAGCTGTGTATGAAAGGACGGCGTGTGTAAATGGAAACCATAGAAATTTCGGGCAGAGTGTGCAATGTTATAAGCAAAGGAAAGGATGGAGCGAAAATTTACATGGGAATTCAAAGCGGAGAGGGGGAACAGGCGGCGTCAATTGCTTCAATGATTGATGAGCTTGCGCCGGATATTCCTTATGTCATGACCGCCTTTGAATCGGAGGATTGGAACGGGGATTTTTCACCGTGGAAGGCGCCGCCTGTATTTGGAAATGAGGGATTTTCGGGCGGCGGCGCATATACCCTTGAATGGCTGGAAAATGAGTGTATACCCGTAATCGAAAGCAGCTTTGCGAATGCGGATTCTCCAAGGACGATTGTCGGGTATTCTTTATCGGGACTTTTCAGCCTTTGGGCGATGTATGAATCAAAGCTTTTCTCGGGATGCACAAGCTGTTCGGGCTCGCTTTGGTTCCCCGATTGGATTGAATATGCGGGGAAAAGGAAGCTGCCCGAAGGCTCCTGCGTTTATCTCAGTCTGGGGGATAGGGAGGAACGGACTAAAAATGCGGTTATGTCGTCTGTCGGTGAATGTACAAGGAAACAGGGGGAATTTTTATCCGCCGATTTCGGGGTTCGGGAGTATCTGTTTGAGCTTAATAAAGGTGGGCATTTCAATGAACCCGATTTACGTATGGCAAAGGGTGCGGCGTGGGTTCTGAAATCAATTTCAAAGGCGGACCTTAAACGGTAAAAATCCGCAGATATTTGCACTAAAAATTCTCTGTAAATTTCTTGAAATTTTACTTAAACGTTTATTTTAAAAATATGAACAATAAAACTTAATTTGTTCAAAAAATACCCTTTTAATTATTTGAAAAGTAGTGATATAATGCACCTTGTACTTTTTGAGATAAGCCTTGCCGCATGGTTTATGCGGTATTCGCAGGATGCTTTTGAGAGGGGTGTAATAATGTTTCAAATTAAGTGGATATGGGAAAATCTTAAAGGCTATCGCAAAAGATATATCTTTGCGCTCTGCCTGACTGTTATAGGTCAGATTATGTACATAGCAAACCCGATTTTCTCACAGAAAATTGTTGATACTTTTATTTACAGTGATAACGCACTGCAAAATCTTGCCGAGAATAAGGGCCTTCTTATTACGCTTTGCCTTTGTATGGTGGTCTTTACCCTTATAAGAACCTCGCTTCAATTTACATCGAATATGCTCTATGAGGTATGTTCTCAGGGGATGCTTTCAAAGATAAGAAGCTTCCTTTTTATGAATGTCCAGCGGCAGGATATGGCATATTATGACCGCAACTCAACGGGCGACCTTATGACAAGGCTTTCGGGTGACCTTGATATGGTTCGCCATGCAGTTTCATGGATTATAAAAACCTTTGTTGAAAGCATTGTGCTTTATATGACAACGGCGATTTATTTTCTGTGGCTTGATCCGCTTATGGCGCTCTGCCTTATTGCGCTTACTCCGTTCATATTCATTATTTCGTGGGCATTTAAAAGTAAGGTCGGACCCAAGTATGTCGATCTCCGTGAGCGTATGTCAAAGCTTAACTCACAGGCGCAGGAAAATATTGCGGGAAACCGTGTCGTAAGAGCCTTTGCAAGAGAGGATTACGAAATTGAACGTTTCGGCGAAAAAAATGCGGATTATTCGAGGGCGAATAAAGAGGCTGCGCTGACATGGCTTAAATTTTTCCCTTATATAGAAACAATAGCCCAGGCATTAACTGTCGTCCAGCTTATCGCAGGCGGTATCTTCGTCATTGGCGGAAGGCTTACGATGGGAGAATATGTAGCATTCGGCGCACTTATTTGGACCCTTTCAAACCCTATGAGAAATGTTGGAACGCTCATAAATGACTTTCAGCATTTCCTCGCTTCCGCAAATAAAATTATCGAGGTTTATTATTCCCGTCCGCTTATCGCAAACCGTGAGGATGCGGTTGAAATGCCCGACCGCTTTAAGGGAGAAATTGAGTTTCGGAACGTTTCCTTTTCATATGACGACGGTACTGAGGTTCTCAGCGATGTCAGCTTTAAAATAAATTCGGGTGAAACCATTGCAATTATGGGAGAAACGGGTTCGGGAAAAACTACCCTTATAAACCTTATCCCAAGGTGCTACGATGCCAAAAACGGAGAAGTCCTTGTGGACGGTGTAAATGTCCGTTACATGAAGCTGGAACAGCTTAGAAAAAACATCGGCGTTGCAATGCAGGATGTGCTGCTTTGGTCGGACACAATTGAGGGAAATATCTCATTTTTTGATTCCGATATGCCAATGGAGGATGTTAAGTACTTTGCGGAGCTTTCCGATGCGGATGAATTCATCAGCAAGCTTCCCGATGGCTACGATACAATCGTCGGCGAAAGGGGAGTCGGTCTTTCGGGAGGTCAGAAGCAGAGAATCTCACTTGCAAGAGCGCTTGCGATGCGTCCGTCAATCCTTATCCTCGATGATACAACCTCCGCCGTTGATATGGAAACCGAGCAGGTTATCCAGCATAATCTTCGCAGCCTTGATTTCAGCTGCACAAAGCTCATTATCGCTCAGCGTACATCCTCTGCGAAAAATGCCGACAGAATTATGATTATCAAGGACGGAAAAATAGCAGAGTTCGGTACCCATGAGGAATTGCTTAGAAATAAAGACGGCTATTATTACGAAATTTATCACCTCCAGAACAGTGATGAAAGCAGAAGGGGGGCGGTTTAAATGGCAAGAAATAAATATGATATTGATGAAGAGCTTGAAACCCCTTTTGATATAAAGCACTTAAAGCGTTCCTTGATTTATGTGAACAAATATCGCGGGAAAATGATTCTTGCCCTTTCCCTCAGCGCCGCATCCGTCATAATCGGATTGTTTGCGCCCGTTATTACACAGTATGCAATCGATAATTCGATTCCGAACAAGAATATTCCACAGCTTTTGCTTATGGCGGGACTTCTTCTGCTGACTATAATTGTTAATGTTATTTTCGCAACGCTCCGTTCAAGGATAATGACAAAGGTTGGTCAGGACATAATTTTTGATATTCGCGCCGATTTGTTTGAACACCTTCAACGGCTCTCCTTTGAGTATTACGATAGCCGCCCGCACGGAAAAATTCTTGTCCGCGTTATAAACTATGTAAACGGCGTTTCCGATGTCCTTTCCAACGGTATAATCAACTTTGTCCTTGAAATTTTCAATCTTGTGTTTATTGTAATCTTTATGTTTGCAATGCATTGGAAGATGGCGCTCGTTATTATGGCGGGAGTGCCGATTCTTGCGCTGATTATAGTAATTATCAAGAACAGACAGCGCCGCGCATGGCAGGCTGTTTCAAACAAAAGCTCCAACCTTAACGCATATCTTCATGAAGGGCTTGAGGGCGTGAAGGTAACTCAGCTTTTTGTGCGTGAGGATGAAAATGCGGGAATTTTTGAAAGGCTTTCCGAAGCCTACCGCACAAAATGGATGAAGGCGGTCACGTTCAATAACCTGCTTTGGCCATCGGTTGATACAATTTCCGCCATCATAAGCGCTGCAATATACCTCTGTGGACTTCTTGTGATAGGCCCTGCGGCAATTTCCCTCGGTACAATTGTTGCTATGGGAAACTATGCGTCCCGTTTCTGGCAGCCGATAATGAACCTTTCCAACCTTTTCAATAACTTCGTCAATGCAATTTCCTATCTTGAGCGTATCTTTGAAACCCTTGATGAACCTGTCATCGTTAACGATAAGGAAAATGCGGCGGAAATGCCCGCTATAAAGGGAAACGTTACCTTTGAAAATGTAACATTTGCATATGATGAGGGAAAAACAGTCCTCGAGAACCTCAGCTTTAACGTAAAAAGCGGCGAAAGCATTGCACTTGTGGGCCCGACAGGGGCAGGAAAAACCACCATTGTTAACCTAATCTCACGCTTCTATGATACAACGAGCGGAAGAGTCCTTATTGACGGACATGATGTTTCGGAGGTTACTCTGAGGTCGTTGCGTTCGCAGATGGGCATAATGCTTCAGGACAGCGTAATTTTCAGCGGCACAGTTGAGGATAACATCCGATACGGTAAGCTCGATGCAACTACGGATGAGATTGAAAGGGCAATTAAGACAGTCCGTGCGGACGGCTTCATAAACAGTATGCCTGGCGGTCTGAAAGCTCCGATTGTCGAAAGGGGAGCATCACTTTCGCAGGGTCAGCGACAGCTTATAGCCTTTGCAAGAACCCTCATCAGCGACCCAAAAATCCTTATCCTTGACGAGGCAACCTCGGCAATAGATGCAAGAACGGAAAAGCTGCTCCAGGATGGACTTAACGAGCTTCTAAAGGGCAGAACCTCATTCATCATCGCCCACCGACTTTCAACAATAAGGAACTGCGACAAGATAATGTATGTTTCAAATAAAGGTATAACAGAGTGCGGAACCCATGACGAGCTTATGGAGAAAAAGGGAGATTATTATAAGCTTTATACCGCTTCCGAGCAATAAACGCTGTTTGTTAACATTTTGTTAAATTTGCGGACTGCTATGGATTTTTTGGGTATAATGTGGTAAAATTTTAATGTAATGGATTTGATTGTTTCCATTTTCTTTTTCATAATATCCTTTAGGAAGAGCCGTGCAGCGTGAAAGCTGTGCGGCTTTTCTGATTTCTTGCAGGGAAAATCAATGATGAAAAATTCAAGTCCTTTTGTTGTGTGTCAAAAAAGTAGGTATGTTCCGAAAAAATGGCAGGCTTTCAGCCCATTACGGGTTTTGCCTGCTTTATTTTGCAATTGCCTAAAGTTTTTTCCGCTTCTGCCGATATATACTATATATAGTAACGGAGAGGTAGGGATAGTATGGATTTTTATTCTATAAACTCAATAAACAGCTATGTTAAGGATATTGATATGCAGAAGAAATGGTCGCAGAAAAAGGAAAGCGGAGATTTTGAAGCCGATGGCATATCATCCATTAGCGAATGGGTCGAAAAACAGCAGGATAAATTCGATTTCGGAAGCGCGTCAGAAACAAGCGACAGCGATGATTCCTCCGATGAGGAGCTTTCCCGAATAACAAGGAAATATGCCGATGGCGGAAAGCTGACTCAGTCCGAAAAGGAGTATCTCCGCAAGAATAATCCTATGCTTTACAGTAAGGTTAAAGCTGCCGAAGAAGAGGTAAAAAGCTACAAAAGGGAGCTTAAAAGCTGTAAAACCAAGGATGAGGTGCAAAAGGTGAAGATGAACCATGTTAACGCTTCACTCAGCACAGTAAATTCCGTGAATAATAATCCGAATATTCCAAAATCCGCAAAGCTTGCTATTGCATCACAGGAGCTGCGTAAGGTTCGTGATATGGAAAAAGCCACTGTGGAATTTGTCAAAACGGGAGACTATGCGTCCCTGCCGACGGAAGCCGAACGCAGAAAGGCGGAGCATGACATTAAAGAAGCCGAGATTCAGCGGCTCTATGACAATTCGGAGAAGGCACTGCCTGAATCTGATAATGAGCATGAGGAAATATCGGTCGGGGAGAAAATTTCCAATGATGAGGAAAAAACATTTGTCGATGAGAGCGCTTCTGCCGAAGATATTTCCCCGAAAGAGGAGAGGTCTGCTCATGAGCGGGTAAAGCACGAGGATTCCGAAGAAATTACCGTTGATGAAGCGGAAAATACCGATGAGGCTCGGAAGGTAAGGCGGGCAAAGGCTAAGGCCGTATACGCTTCGGTAGGTTCGTCCGCAGGCAGTTCGGATGCGGCGGCTGCAATATTGAGTGAAAAGGTGTAAATGCGGGTTATGAAAATTTCGGTTTTTTATCACCACGTATGCGAGGCGGCAAAGCAGCGTAATATCCCAATTGAAGCGGTTCTTGAAAAGGTTAAGCTTCTCGGTATTGATTACGCTGAATTTGATATAGGAGATCTCCGTTCGGATGAAAATTTCCGTCTGCTTGAAAAGGCAGGGATGAAGATTTCCTCCGTTTACGGTCTATATGACTTTGCGGAAAATCCCAATGGTTTTCGTGGGGAGTATCATTGCAGGCGTGCCGCAGAGCTTGGCGCAGGGAAGGTTATGATTATCCCGGGCTTTTACAGCTCGCAGAATCCCACCGTTATGGAAAAGGAACGTGAAAGTATGCTCTCGGCAATGTCGGAAATGTGCGGAATTGCGGAGGAGTACGGCGTTATTCCGACTGTGGAGGATTACGATGATTTCAATAGCCCGATTTCAACTGCGGAAAGGATGAAATGGTTCGCCGACCGTATTCCGCAGCTGAAAATTACATTTGATACGGGCAATTTTATGTACAGCGCACAGTCTGAATTGTACGCCTTTGAGCTGCTTGAGGACAAAATAGTCCACGTCCACTGCAAGGATAGGAGCATGACCCCCGATTCAAGGTGCGAAATGAGAAATTCGGTTAACGGAATCGAGATGTACGCTTGCCCCGTCGGTTTCGGCTGCGTTCCCGTGGGTGAAATAGTGCGTGAATTGGAAAAATCGGGATATGACGGAATTTATACCATTGAGCATTACGGAGCGTATGACCAGCTTGAATTTATTGAACGATCTGTGGAAAATATTAAGAAAATGGCGGGGGATTAGACTTTCCCCGCCGATAATTTTTGTTTAAGGATGCGAATCTATGATAAAGGTAACGGTGTGGAACGAATTTGTTCACGAAAGGGAATATGAGGGGATAAAGAGGATTTATCCAAACGGAATACATGGCTGCATTGCGGATTTTCTCCAAAAAAATGAGGATATAACCGTCCGATGCGCAACACTTGATATGCCAAATCAGGGGATTTCAGATGAGATTCTTGCCGATACGGACGTCCTTATTTGGTGGGCGCACGCACGGCATGAGGATATTTCGGATGAAAATGTTCGGCTTATTCAAAATCATGTGCTTTCGGGAATGGGATTTATTGGACTTCATTCCGCTCATTTCAGTAAGGTAATGAAAGCGCTCCTCGGAACGTCCATGACACTCCATTGGCGGCACGGCGACAGGGAAAAGCTGTGGTGTACTGCGCCCTATCACCCCATTGCGGCGGGGGTCGAGCCATGCATAGAAATCCCCGAGGAGGAGATGTACGGCGAGTTCTTCGACATTCCAAAGCCCGATGATGTTGTTTTTACAGGCTGGTTCGGCGGCGGCGAGGTTTTTCGCAGCGGCTGCACCTTCACAAGGGGAATGGGCAAAATATTCTATTTCCAGCCGGGGCATGAGGAGTATCCCATCTACTATATGCCGCAAATTCAGCGGATAATAACCAATGCCGTAAGGTGGGCAAAGCCCGAATCAAGGCTTGATAAGTTTCCCGAGTGCTCTGCCGATTGACAAAATTTCATTTTTTTTGTAAAAACCCTTGACAAGCATTGCGGAGGTGTGGTAAAATTAAATTACCTCTTGCAGAGGTCTATTTTTTTGTGCCCTCATTTAAATAAGGCGCAGATTCATAATGTATTGACCTCTCGACAACAATCTACGCATCGCACAGCAATGCCGTGTGTTTTCGTATAGTTCATTGAATTGCCATAGAGGGAGGCACAGGGACATCAGTTCCTGCGAAATCGAAACGCTTCGTTTAAAGAAGCATTTAATAGGAGGTGCCGATATGAGAGTAAAGGTAACATTAGCCTGCACAGAGTGCAAACAGCGTAACTACAATACCAAGAAAAACAAAAAGAACGACCCGGACAGACTTGAAATGAATAAGTATTGTAAGTTCTGCAAAAAGCATACTCTTCACAAGGAAACCAAGTAAAGGTGAGGTGTGAATAATGGCTGATAGCAAGAAAAAATCCATAATCGCACAGGCTGAGGCTAAGGCTGAAAAAATGGCAAAGGAAAGCTCGAAGAAATCAAAGTCCAAGGGCGGAAAAAAGTCCAACCGTGTGGTTAAGTATTTTAGGGATCTTAGAGGCGAAATAAAAAAAGTAGTATGGCCAAGCAGACAGAAGGTCATCAATAATACAACAGTCGTAGTTGTTGTAATGTGCGTCTGCGGTATTGTAATTTGGGGTATCGACAGCGGACTTGCCGCTCTTCTCAAGCTCGGTCTTGGCGGCTGATTTTGTTCGGAGAGTGAGTGCAAATCCCGCAGGTTGGCTTTTCCTGCGGCTCTATAACGAAAGGAAGATAGAAGAATGTCAGAAGCTGCAAAATGGTATGTCATTCACACCTATTCCGGTTATGAGAATAAGGTAGCACAAACTATCCTTAAGGTAGTCGATAACCGTAATCTTCATGACCTTATCCCCGAGGTTAAGGTTCCGACCGAATTGGTTAAGGAAATGACCGAGTCAAATAAGGAACGTGAAGTTGAGAGAAAAATTTTCCCCGGATATGTTTTGGTGAAAATGGTTCTTAACGATGATTCATGGTATGTTGTAAGAAATACAAGGGGCGTTACGGGATTTGTCGGCCCCGCATCAAAGCCCGTTCCTCTTTCCGATAAGGAGGTTGCCGCTCTCGGCGTTGATAGGATTTCAACCGCCGTTGAGATAAACATTAAGGAGGGCGACAGGGTTAAGATTTCTTCAGGTACTATGGAAGGCTTTGTCGGAGAAGTCAAGGGCATTAATACGGAGGATATGACGGTTGACGTTTCCGTATCTATGTTCGGACGTGAAACCCTTGCAACACTCGGTATTTCAATGGTTTCAAAAGCGGATGAATATTAATTCTTCCAAAGATGTAAAAAATTAAAAACTTGTTTGAATCCCGTTTGAGGATTCTTGTATATTACGGAGGTGCGTTTAAAATGGCACAGAAAGTCGTTGGCTTAATTAAGCTTCAGATTGCAGCAGGTAAGGCTACTCCTGCTCCCCCTGTTGGCCCTGCTCTCGGTCAGCATGGTGTAAATATTATGGCATTCACAAAGGAATTTAATGAAAGAACAAAGAACGATATCGGTCTTATCATTCCTGTTGTAATTACAGTGTATGCAGATCGTTCATTCTCTTTTGTAACAAAGACTCCGCCGGCAGCTGTTCTTATCAAGAAGGCAATCGGTATCGAAAGCGGTTCCGGTGTTCCTAACAAGACTAAGGTTGGAAAGATCACTAAGGACCAGATTCGTAAGATTGCTGAAACCAAGATGCCCGACCTCAATGCGGCTAACATTGATACCGCTATGAGCATGATTGCGGGCACAGCTCGTTCTATGGGCGTTGAGGTTGTTGACTGATTGAGCGCCGAGGCGGACATTTAGTTTCCGTCAGCCTATGGTGGGAGGAAATATCCGCTATAAGTCCCGCAGAGGGCAGTCCCAAACGGGACATTACCACTTAAAGGAGGATAATTTAAAATGAAACATGGTAAAAAATATAACGAAAGCGCTAAGGCTATTGATAAGTCAAAGCTTTATGAAACAGCCGAAGCACTTGATTTAACTTGTAAAAATGCAAAGGCTAAGTTTGATGAAACAATTGAGGTTCACATTCGTCTTGGCGTTGATTCACGTCACGCTGACCAGCAGGTAAGAGGCGCTGTTGTTCTTCCTAACGGTACAGGTAAGAATGTAAGAGTTCTTGTTTTCTGTAAGCCGGAAAAGGTTGAAGCTGCAAAGGCTGCAGGCGCTGATTATGCAGGCGCTGAAGAATTCGCAGACAAAATCCTCAAGGAAAACTGGATGGATTTTGACGTTGTAATCGCTTCACCCGATATGATGGGCCTTGTAGGTCGTCTTGGTAGGGTTCTCGGACCTCGCGGACTTATGCCTAACCCCAAGGCAGGAACAGTTGCCCCCGATGTTGCTAAGGCTGTAACAGAAGCTAAGGCAGGTAAGATTGAATATCGTCTTGATAAGACAAATATTATTCACTGCCCAATCGGCAAGGCTTCATTCGGCGCTGAAAAGCTTGATGAAAACCTCAATACACTTCTTGAAGCTGTAGCAAAGGCTAAGCCTGCTGCTGCAAAGGGTACTTATTTCAAGTCCTGCGTAGTAACATCTACAATGGGTGTAGGTATTCCCGTAAATACAGCTAAGTACGGTGTTTGATTTGAGATAATAAAAGCGGGCTTCCGTCCGGCAGGTCTGTCGGGCGGAAGTTTTCGTATAACTGCGTAAATTATTTAAACAGAGTAAGATTTGGAAACTGCAATGATGTATTTTCGCAAAATTCGAACTCCTATCGGAATTCTCGAAGCCGAAAGCGACGGGAATAGTATTACTGCTTTGAATTATTTGGATTGCGTTCCCACATTTAAGGAAGGACTTTTATTTTATCCAAAGAAATCCGAGCTTAACGAACCGTGTCCCGATGCAATAATGGCGCTTGAGGATTGGCTCTTTGCCTACTTTAACGGAGAAAATGCGGAGATTTGTTTCCCACTAAACCCCAAAGGTACAGAGTTCCGACTTATGATATGGAAAATGCTCAGGGAAATTCCGTATGGCGAAACCATAACCTACAGTGAGCTTGCCGAAAAGGCTGCCGCAGAGATGGGGAAGCCATGTATGTCTGCCCAAGCGGTCGGAGGAGCTCTTGGAAGAAACCCGATTCCAATTGTTATCCCGTGTCATAGGGTAATAGGGAAAAACGGCTCACTGACAGGATTTGCGTGGGGAATTG
The DNA here is from genome assembly GCA_021199335.1 of Oscillospiraceae bacterium. GTDB lineage: Bacteria > Bacillota > Clostridia > Oscillospirales > Ruminococcaceae > UMGS363. Next base: position 13,919 of record JAJQIG010000015.1, read on the forward strand.
ATGTAAAGGAAAGGCTGCTCAAAATCGAGGGCGTACTTAAATGACCGCTTCGTATATCGAACAAAGGGTAAAATATAGTGAAAGGGGATTTTTATGGATGCATTTATCGATGCTGTTGCGAATATCAACGGCAAAATAAATGGCGTGGTGTGGGGAATACCTATGCTTGTGCTGCTTATTGCAACGGGTATTTACATGACGATAAGGACAGGCTTTTTTCAGGTGACCAAAATTAAAACATGGGCAAATGAAACATTCCTCGCTATTTTTAAGAAAAAATCCGTTACAAAGACTAAGGAGAAAAAGGCTATCTCCCAATTTCAGGCGCTTTCAACCGCCCTTGCCGCAACAATTGGTACGGGTAACATTGCCGGTGTCGCTACCGCTGTCTGTATAGGCGGTCCGGGGGCAGTCTTTTGGATGTGGCTTTCGGCATTTTTCGGCATGATGACTAACTTTTCCGAGAATGTTCTGGGAATCTATTTCCGCAAAAAGAACGTCAAGGGCGAGTGGTCGGGCGGCGCAATGTACTATATTGAAGAGGGACTCAAGGAGCGGAAGGGCTTAAAGCATATCGCCAAGCCGCTGTCCGTTTTGTTTGCTATCTTTTGCGTTCTTGCTTCATTCGGTATAGGAAATATGGCGCAGGTAAATTCAATTTCAAGCGCAATGAGCTCAAATTTCGGAATTCCCGCAATCGTTACGGGCATTGTTCTTGCGGCTGTTGCCGCGCTCGTTGTTATCGGCGGAATTAAGAGAATTGCAGGCGTTGCGGAGAAGTTCGTGCCTTTTATGGCGGTGTTCTATATTGTTGGATGCCTGTTTATCTTCATATCCAACTTTAAGCAAATCCCCTATGTTTTCTCCAGCATCTTCTCCAATGCCTTCTCTTTCAGCGCAGTTGCGGGAGGAGTAGGCGGTTATATAATTAAACGCGCCGTAACAATGGGATTCAAGAGGGGAGTTTTCTCCAACGAAGCGGGCCTTGGCTCATCCGTTATGGTTCACTCCGCTTCAGATGTAAAAGAGCCTGTTATCCAGGGAATGTGGGGAATTTTTGAGGTATTCTTCGATACGATTATCGTCTGCACCCTTACAGCCTTTGTTATACTTTCAAGCCCCGCAAATTCCGTAAGCCTTGACGACGCGCTGAATAATATTTCAACCTCAGGGCAGTATTTTGAAATCCACACAAGCACCGACGGCGGAGTTGTTAATCTTATAGATGACAACATTAATTTCAAGCTCGAAATCGCCCCCGATGATGCCGAGGAGGGTACATATACCGAATATGCTGCGAAAACAATATACGGTCAGGAGCTTACCGTCCGCCTTTTGAACAGCGCCGCTGCGGAGGACGAGGATGATTTTACCTACGCAAATGTTATGGAAATGAAAGGCGTTCAGGGCAAAAATGACGATGGCACACCAATGACGGACGAAAACGGAAATCCCGTTATTACCTCCGTGGAAATAAGCGAGGTCAACGGAGTTCCCCTTGTAACCTATGCATTCAGCCAGAGATTGGGAACATTTTCGGGAAAAATTCTTGCGATTGCAATTCTACTCTTTGCATTTTCAACAACCCTTGGCTGGTCATTCTACGGAACAAAGGCGCTCGAATATCTTCTCGGAACAAGGGCAACCGTTGTCTATAAGGTAATCTTCGTGCTGTTCATTATTGTCGGCTGTACAATGAATCTCAGCCTTGCATGGGATATTGCCGATACATTCAACGGACTTATGGCGATACCGAACCTTATCGGTGTTCTTGCGCTTTCGGGAATTGTTATTTCAATTACCAAAAATTATATCAGCAGACGAATTAAGAAGGATAATACCGATATTAAGCCAATGATTTCCGCTTATCCCGAAATTCAGGACGAGCAGGAGACTAAAATGCGTGAGGAGTATGCCGCAGAAAATCGGTAATTTACAATAAATAATGAAAATATTGTGAAAACCCTTGAAAATATCACTAAAGGTGGTATAATAATTCTATTGCTTAATAAAAAAATCAGGAGGATTGCTATAATGTTAACAGCAGCACAAATTGCATTTGCAGAAACAGCGACAACCACTGCGGCAAGTCAGGACACTACGGGCAGCATAATCTATATGCTCTGTTCCTTCGGCGTTCTTATTCTTGTTTTCTATTTCTTTATGATTCGCCCGCAGAAGAAGAAGGAGAAGGAGGCTAAACAGCTTCGTGATAATCTCCAAATCGGTGATGAGGTTACAACCATCGGCGGAATTACAGGAATTGTTGTTCGCAAGACGGAGGATACCGTTGTTATCGAAACGGGCGGTGACCGCAGCAAGATAAGAGTAAAGCTCTGGGCAATTTCCGAAAACGCTACGGTTCATGATGCCGTTGAGGAAGCTCCGAAGGCTGTCGCTAAGCCAAAAAAAGAGAAGGCTGAAAAGGCCGAAAAGGCTGAAAAATCGGATCCGGCCAATGAATAAAGCAAATTGCTAAGTCATATATTTCTCCGCTTTTGCATATGTTTGAATAAATATATGCAAAGGCGGAGGTTTTTTTATGCGTAAAAGTGCTGATAAAAAAGCTGCGGAAAGGATAGCGGCGACAGTTGCTGTTGCGGCGCTTGCCTGTATCGGCGCAGTTGCGCTCCTGCTGTTTATTTTTGGGGCAGCGGCGGTGAAAATGGATTTTTCGGACGGCGCATTGTCGGTAATGTCGGGGATTGCCCTTTCGGCGGGGTGCTTTACCGCAGCATATATAGTTTCTTCAAGGAAAAGAAAAAAAGGACTTGTAACGGGGCTTTTCTGCGGGGCGGTGGTGTTCGCCGTTATTTTCCTTATGTCAATTATCTTCGTAAGAAGCTTCTCGGCAGGAGGATTTATTTCCAAATTGCTCATAATTTTGTCATGTTCGGGTATAGGTGGTATAATAGGAGTTAATTCTAAGAGAAGATTTCGTTAAAATGACTATTGAAATTTGTCGCAGGCTGTGGTATAATGATAAAAATAATTTTTTTTGGAGGTTTTTCCTATGAAGCACATTGTAACTATCAATAAGGCTAACCTTAAAAAAACAGCAGAAAAGGGCGGCTGCGGTAAGTGCCAGGCTTCCTGCCAGTCTGCTTGTAAGACATCCTGTACTGTTGCTAACCAGAAGTGCGAAAGGGAATAAGGCTTGGGCTTTTTCCTTGAAGTCTTGGACGGGGAGCTTTTGGGGTTCTCCGTCTTAACAAGGCTTTGTGCGCAAATATTTCCGATTGCTGTTATCCCTTGTTTTTGCCGAGAGGCAAACGGCTCGGGATTTTTATTTTTTGAAAGGTCAAAGGTTTTTTTATGATTCACAAGTATAAGCTTAATGGATATAATATAGTTCTTGATGTCAACAGCGGCGGCGTTCATCTTGTGGACGAGCTTACATATGATATGCTCGATAACGTCCTTCCCCCATTTGAGGAGAGATGCCCCGAAAGGGTCGTGGAAAAGCTCTCCCGCTTTTATGCCCCCGATGAGATTGAATCCTGCTACCGGGAGGTTGTGGAGCTTTATAAAAATGAAATCCTTTTCTCCGAGGATGATTATGAGAAATACGCAAAGTATTCCGTCCCCGCCCCGATAAAGGCTATGTGCCTTTTGGTTGAACAGGACTGCAATTTGCGGTGCGAATATTGCTTTGCGGGAACGGGCGATTACGGTACAGGCTGCCGTATGCATATGGATTTTGAAACAGGAAAAAAGGCGCTTGATTTCCTTATTGAAAATTCAAAGGATAGAGTAAACCTTGAGGTTGACTTCTTCGGCGGCGAACCGCTTATGAATTTTGATGTTGTAAAAAAGCTCGTTGAGTACGGCCGTTCAAAGGAAAAGGAGTTCAACAAGAATTTCCGCTTTACAATTACAACCAACGGTATGCTGCTTGACGATGATAAGATTGATTTTATCAATAAGGAGATGCATAACGTCGTTCTCTCCGTTGACGGGCGTAAGGAGGTTAACGATAGGGTTAGGAAGCGCATTGACGGAACAGGCAGTTATGACCGTATTATGCCGAATTACAAGCGCCTTGTTGAGAAGAGAAACGGCGGGGAATATTATGTAAGAGGTACTTACACGAAGTATAACCTTGATTTTGTAAATGATGTATACAGCCTTTACGAGAATGGCTTTGACCAAATCTCCGTTGAACCCGTGGTTGGTCCTCCTGAAATGAGCTATTCGATTACCCAGAAAGAGCTGCCGAAAATTTTCTCCGAGTATGAGCGCCTTGCTCAGATGCTTATGATTAATGATAAACAGGGCAAGCATTTCAACTTCTTCCATTTTATGCTTGACCTTGACCAAGGCCCTTGCGCTATAAAGAGGCTCAGAGGGTGCAGCAGCGGAAACGAGTATGTTGCAATTACCCCGGAGGGCGATATTTATCCATGTCATCAGTTTGTCGGCGTGGAAAATTGCAAAATGGGCAATATCCATGACGGTACATTCGACCTTGATATGAAAAAGGAATTCGCAAGCGCACATATCTATACCAAGGAGGACTGTAAAAAATGCTGGGCGAAATTCTATTGCAGCGGAGGATGCAACGCCAATAACTTTATTTATAACGGCGATATTCATTCACCGCATAAAATTTCCTGTGAAATTGAAAAGAAACGCCTTGAATGTGCAATTATGATGAAGGCAGCCAAGGCTGCGGAAGAAAACGGAATCGAGTTTTAACAATGACGGGAAAAGGAAAAGCGGGAACATAAATTGAGAAGAAAAGGAAAAGATGCTGTTGGTTGCCGAATATGCCGAAGAAGAGAAGGATATTCTGTCAAGAATCATTATGGCAGTCTGTAAATTTCGGCTCATCATCTCGAACCCATATCATTATTACCCGGGAGCGGCTTTTTACAGCCGCTCCTTTTGCACCCATTCGGATGTGATTACAGTGGATTTATCGGACGCAAAAGGAGTGGCATAAACCGAAAAAGCTATATAATGACGATTCGTTTGATTTTAATAATGTTGACCCTATCCTATGCCCTCCATTTGCGCATACATTGTGTCTGCAAAAACGGCGTACCCTTTTTCGGGATTATTAACGAAAACATGGGTTACTGCGCCAACGAGCTTGCCGTTTTGGATTATCGGACTTCCGCTCATTCCCTGCACTATTCCGCCCGTTTTCTCAATAAGCTCCTCATCGGTTACACGAATAATCATATTTCGACTTTCGTCCGAATCGGCAAGGTCGATTTTTTCTATACAGATTTCATACTGCTTCGGCGTTGTTCCGCTTATTGTTGTGTAAATATATGCCTTGCCCGTCTTGATTTCCTGCCGCATTGCTAAAGGGATAGCCGAGTTTGATGCGCTGAATCCGTCAAGCTCACCATATAAGCCGTAGGCTGTGTTTGCGGTAAGAGTTCCCATTGAAAATGCGGAAATGAAGCCCCCCATAAGCTCCCCGGGGATACCTGACCTGCCTTTTTTTACACCGTTTATCGCTACCTTAACTACTTCCCCGGATGAGAGCGGCAGAATATCCCCCGTGTCAATGTCGCAAACAGGATGCCCAAGTCCCGCAAATTGCTTTGTGTCGGGGTTGTAGAATGTCAATGTCCCTATCCCCGCAGAGCTGTCACGAACCCATAGACCAACCCTGTATGTGCCGTCGGCGCTGCATTTGCATGGGCAAAGCTCAGCGGTTATGCTTTTTCCGTCCCTTTCAATGTCAAGAGAGAGGGATGCTCCGCCGCTTGAAGAAATAATCTTTTCCACATCAGAGTTGGAGGAAACCGCCGCACCGTTAATGCTTTTGATAATATCTCCCGTTTCTATTCCGCATTCTTCCGCAGGCGATTTAAAACCGTTTTCCGTTTCAAAGCTGCTTACCTCAACCACCATTACTCCATCGGTAAGGAGCTTTATACCAAACGGCTCGCCGCAGGGAATTACCACGGGAGCTTCTATTTCACATACGTTGACTGTTTTTATGGGAATAATTCCAAGGAGCTTTAGCTCAACCCTTGTGCTGAGATTGCTTCCGGTCTGAACGGCTGTCCCTGGGGAGGAATATCCGCCGCACGGCACGGAATCCACAAATCCCGATAACGTGAGTGAGCTTCCCTCAGTGACATAATAGTTATTTGGCAAATTTTGATTAAGGTATATAACAGCCGCCATTAAGGATACTATTAAGGTATCTATTACAGCGGCGGCAATTTTTATATATTTCCGCATTTTTCTGTTTTCCTTTCCGTTTTTATCCCTGTCGAGCGATGGGCAAATTCCCTATCAAGCGACGTATTGTTAATACTATAAGCATTTTTTCGGCTTTTATCAGTTCCTAATATACGTTATTTTATAACCATTCGGCTAAAAATAATGTCGATACGGCAGAAATTTATGCCGTAATTTTATTCTAATTAAAATGGAAAATTGAGTTGCTTATGTTGGGTATGGCGAAGGGTTCAATTTTGACCGCTTCCTGTTTTTTAAAAATTTTCGCATTTTCTCTTGAACAATATGACATAAGGTGTTATAATATTAAAATAAGTAATACAGTGGAGTGATTTATACGAAAACAGCCAGAAATGTTACCCTTGTTCTGACGATTGCAGCCGCCGTTATATGCTGTGTCGTTCTGAACCTTTTAGGCGGGTATGCCTTTGTTATTAATGGATATGAAAAATGCGGTTATGCGTTGTTTGCAAGCTCCGCTTTGCTTGTGTGTGCGGTCGTTTTTGCGGCATTTAGAAAGGTTATTATCCCCATGCTGCTTAATATTGCGGGAAGCGCCTTCTATATATATACCCTTGCGGTTATCGGAGCAATCCCGAACACGAAAATTCCAAAAGAAAACACCGAAGCCCTTATGGCGAAGCATTACCCGACAATCGCTGTAACGGTGCTTATTGTCCTTCTTGTTTTCTTTAATTTTATGAATGACGAGGCTGTGAAAAAGCGTGCCGAAAAACGAAAAGCAAAAAAATTGGCTGCGGAGCGTCAGCTTAATGAGGATGAAAAAATTGTCTGACATAATAAAAGCCCGCTTGCTCGGTAAATGGCATTTTGGAGGGAAGGCGCTGCGCCGAGTAGTATAATGGGCGTGATTATTTGCATAACGGAGGGTTAAATGAACGTTACTATTAAAGACGTAGCTAAGGCGGCAGGAGTTTCTATTGCTACTGTTTCAAGAGTACTGAATAACAGCGCCGCTGTTTCCGATGCAGCTGCCGAGCAGGTCAATAACGCCATAAAGGAGCTTGGTTACAGCCCGAACTTCCTTGGGAGAAATCTCCGCAAGTGCGAAACCAACGTTATTCTTGCCGTTATTCCGTCAACGCAGCATACGTTTTACAGCGATATTATAAGCGGTATGCAAAGCGCCGCTTCCGAAAACGGCTATGATATTCTTATGGGAACATCGAACAGCTCGTATAATGTTGAGATGCGCATACTTCGTATGCTCTTTAACCGTACCGTTGATGCGGCAATTCTCCTTGGAACTCAGCTTGATGCGCAGGAGCTTAACGAGCTTAGCGGGAAATATTACATTGCCCTTTGCTGTGAAAGGGTGGAGGGCTCGAACGTTCTTACCGTCACCGTGGATGACGAGGGGGGAGCATATGCCGCCGTAAAAAACCTTGTTTCCCTCGGCCACAGCAGAATTGCAATGGTTTCGACAAGCGTAAAGGCTCTCTCTTCAAAGGATAGGGAAAAGGGCTATATTAGGGCGCTTGAGGAAAGCGGTATACACTTTAGAGAGGAATATATTTTCAGGGGTACATACGAGGCAGCCGACGGCGCAGTCGCTTTTGAGAAATTTATGGCTCTCCCTGAACCGCCGACTGCGATTTTCTGTATCTCCGACCTGCTTGCTGCGGGCGTGACAAAGAAGGCTATAGTCAGCGGCTTTAAGGTTGGCGAGGATATTTCCGTATGCGGCTTTGATAATATCCATTTAAGCAGCCTTTATCACCCCGGAATTACTACCGTTGAGCAGCCTTGCTACGAAATCGGCAGAACCGTTGTCGAGGAGCTTATTCGGAACATTACATACAACAAACGAAACGGTACGCACATTAAGCTTAATTACAACCTTATCCAAAGGGAATCATCAGGACGGCTTGCTGTGGAAAAGTAGGTGTACTTATTTGCGCGTAAAAATGAACTGCCATATTTTTCGGCAGTTCATTTTGTTTCACATACTTATTATCCGTCATAATGTGAAAATAAATCCCATAGAATGTTGTAAACAAGCTATGGGAGGTAATTTTTATGCTTAGTAAAAAATACAGACGTAAATTCAATGCCGCAGTCGTCATTATTTCATTCTGCCTTTGTGCGGGAATTATTATCCTTGCAAGGAATCATACCGAAAACGTTGTTTTAACATCGGTTTTGCCGCATAATGATACCGTTATTGTTCTCGATGCGGGGCATGGCGGAATGGATGGCGGATGCAGCACCGCAGACGGTCAGACCGAAAAAGGAATTAACCTTAACATTCTCCTCGCCGTTCGGGATCTGGGAAGATTTTTCGGCTATAATGTCGATGCGACACGAACAAAGGATATTTCCATTCATGACAGTGGCGTTACGGGAATAAGAAACCAAAAGGTTTCCGATATGGAAAACAGACTGGAGCTTTTCAATAAATATCCGAACAGCGTTTGCGTTTCCATTCATCAGAATACCTTTTCCGACCCTAAATACAGCGGTGCGCAGATGTTTTATTCCGATAAAAATCCCGAGAGCGAACGCCTTGCCTCGATTATGCAAAGCTGCTTTGTGGAGAATTTGCAGCCTGATAATCAGCGTGAAACAAAGCTGTGCGGGAATGAGCTTTATCTTTGTTATTTCTGCAATAATCCTGCGGTAATGGTTGAATGCGGGTTTCTTTCAAACGTTGATGAGGCGGCAAAGCTGACCGATAAAAGCTATCAGCAGCAGGTTGCGTTTACAATTTTTTCAGGAATAAACGAGTTTGTTACAACGGCTTAAAATTTTGGAGGTTAAAATGGCAGGAAAAATAAAAACGGTTTACATATGCAATCAGTGTGGCTTTGAAAGCTCCAAGTGGAACGGAAAATGTCCTTCCTGTGGGGAATGGAATACCCTTGAGGAGCAGGAGATTCAGACTGCGCCGAAGTCATCCTCTTTCCGCAGCGCACCGCCTGTCGGCTCGATGAATCTATCCTCGCAAATTAAGAATTTAAGCGCTGTTGATACCGATGAAGAGGTAAGATATTCGGTGGGAATAAGTGAGCTTGACCGTGTTCTCGGGGGAGGACTTGTTAAGGGATCACTGGTGCTTTTGGGCGGCGAACCGGGAATAGGAAAGTCAACGCTTTTGCTGCAAATATGCAAATATCTCGGCGAGTCACACTCAATCCTCTATATTTCGGGTGAGGAAAGCCTTCGCCAGATTAAGCTTCGCGCATCAAGGCTTGGGGTTGATACGCCGAATTTGTATCTTCTCTCCACAAATGATGCAAGGGCAGTTTCCGATACGATTATTGCAAGCAAGCCCGATATTGCAATTGTGGATTCAATTCAAACAATGGCTCTCAGCGAGATCAACAGCAGTGCAGGAAGCATTTCCCAGGTAAGAGAGTGTACAAACCTTCTTATGCGAACTGCGAAATCGGAGGAAATTCCTATTTTTGTTGTAAGCCATGTCAATAAGGACGGCGCTATCGCAGGGCCTAAGGTTATGGAGCATATTGTTGACGCCGTGCTGTATTTTGAGGGCGAAAGGCATTTGTGCTACCGCCTTTTGAGGGCTGTTAAGAACCGCTACGGCTCAACAAATGAAATCGGCGTTTTTGAAATGGGCGATGTTGGACTTGAAGAGGTTGAAAATCCCTCCGAGATGCTCCTTTCGGGGCGTCCAAAGGGAATTTCGGGGAGCTGTGTCGCTTGTTTAATGGAGGGAAGCAGACCTATTCTTGCGGAGGTTCAGGCGCTTGTGACAAAAAGCGGATTTGGCACTCCGAGAAGAACCGCTACGGGCTTTGATTATAACAGGCTCGCCATGATTATTGCGGTTCTTGAAAAAAGGGCGGGAATGTTTTTCGGAACGCTTGATGTTTTCCTTAACATTGTCGGGGGCTTTCGGCTTGATGAGCCTGCGGGGGATTTGCCGATAGCTCTTGCGTTATACAGTGGTTTTTATGATATTCCCCTTGATGAGAAAATGGTTGCATTCGGAGAAGTGGGTCTTGGCGGAGAAATAAGAAGTGCGGCAAGTATTCCGCAGAGAATAAAGGAAGCCGAACGTCTGGGTTTCACACATTGCATTATTCCAAAGCAGTCCATGCGTTTTGTTGATACATCAAAGGTTAATATCCGCATTACGGGCGTTTCTTCGATAAAACAAGCATTTTTTATTGTCAGCAAGAAAAATGAGGAGCAGCCCCAATAAAAAATCATCGCCGCATAAAGCGCCATTCGGAGCAGCTTTATGCGGCGGATTTTTTATTATAGGAATACAATTTAAATTGCTCCAAATAAAAAGCATATTATGATCAAGTGACTATAAAAAACAAGCTCATATGCCTACAATATCCCACGGCACATGAGCTTGTTAAAGCTGCGCTTAAACAACATCAGCGCCGTCCTGAACAAGACACAGCCTGTCATAAAGAATATCAGCCTCAATAATAGCCTGATCAGCTTTAAGCATTTCTGTTTTTAACTCGGAATACTGTTTAAGATATTCAAGCTCACTTTCAAGCTCCGCATTTTCAAAACTGCGACAGATATTGTCATAATCAGCCTGCGAAATTCCTCCTGCCTTGAAAAGCGGCTCAGAGTTTTCCATTTCAGATTTTTTCTGTGCAATATTGTTATCGTAAGCCGTAACCGAAGCGGTATAATCAGCATATTGAAGTGCATATACATTTGATTTGTCCGTAAACATATCAGAATTCAAATCAATAGATTTTTTCATCATTTCGAGTCCCGATAATTCTTCACGATACTTTGCAAGTTGATTTTTTGTGCTTTCTACGGAAATAGCCGCATTGCCGGCAGCGTTATCCGTGTCAGCCGAAGTATTTCTGTACTGTTCTGAAATACCCTGTATATCTGAAATATATTTCTCGTATTTCAGATAATACGACAACTCATCAGAGCTGTTCTTGTCAAAAAGATTTTCACCCTCAATAATACTTTCTTCAAGCCTTTTCAGATTGACGTTTTCTGTTTCAATACGAAGCTTTTCTTCTTCACAGGCAGATAACGATTGTTCCGCTCCCAAAGTGTCAAGCTTTAAGAGCAAATCACCATTTTTCACATAATCTCCCTCAGAAATATCCAGCGTTTCAATTCGTCCCGTCATAAGACTGCTGATAGAGCTTACGCTTTCACCGGGGCGTACTACCCCGCTTGCCTTGATAAAATAGTCGATTTCTCCGATACAGCACCATGTAATCGCCGCTACCAGAAGCAACACCAATATCCATGTAAACACAGGCATTCCCTTGTTTGGTTTCACGTGCAGCATTTCAACGCTGTCCGTTATTTCATTCATTGGGAAGATTATTTGTTTGGTCATAATGTTCACCTTACTTTTTACAATTAGCTTTCCTGCATCCTGCAGTGCTTGACAAAATTCCAACAGTATAGCAAAATACCGCACCCATGAGCCATTGACCGCTGAAAATACCGATTATCAGCATACCGACAGTTCCGCCTAAAATTCCTCTTAATATTTCCTTAAGCATATAATATTATCGTCTTTCTTTAATTACATTCATACTTTGAGGATATTTATCTTCAAAGCATGAATGCAAATATTAAAAATTAAAACCGCAATCAAAAGGAGCATTTCCATTATTAATAGAGGATGCCGTTGAGGTTGCAAAACCAATTGCTCCTGCTGTTGCCGAACCAATTATATCGCCACCCGATACTGCTGCTGCGCCGGCGCTTCCGACTCCCCCAATACAAGCATCTTTAAACGCCGTGTTGGAATAAACTATGTTGGAACGGAAAATAACACCTCCAAGCGGTATTATTACTGTCCCCAAGTACAAAACATGATTTTTATTTTCCGAAACTCTTCAAAAGCCCCATAGACAATGCTTTTTCCATAGTTTTTAAGTCCTTTCATATAAAATTATATGTTCAAATCTGCAGTAATTCATGAGCAATGTGCATCCTACTCACGATTAATGCAGGTTAAACAACAGCAGGGAGTATTGCAGCACTGTGTACATTACTTTGCGGCAGCTGTTCCTTCCAAAGCTCATAATAAAATCCGCCCTTGTCCATAAGCTCGGAGTGACTTCCGCTTTCAATAATCTGTCCCTTGTCCATAACATAGATTTTATCACATTTCATAATCGTGCTTAAACGGTGAGCGATAATGATTGTTGTAACTCCGTCAGTGGTTTCGTTGATAGTGTTTTCTATAGCGCATTCAGTAATGCTGTCAAGATTGCTTGTTGCCTCGTCCATAACCAGAATGTCAGGCTTTTTCAGCAATGCTCTTGCAATAGCAAGTCTCTGACGCTGACCTCCCGAAAGGTTTGTGCCATTCTCACCAAGCATTGTTTCAAAACGCATTGGAAGCGCATTTATGAAATCAAAACAGTGTGTCATCTGTGTTACCTTAATAATCTCCTCCATATCGGGGTTATCCATCCCGAGAGTAAGGTTTTCAAACATTGTTCCCGAAAACAGAAATGTTTCCTGCGATATGTATGCAATTTTATCTCGGAGCGCTTCAAGTTCAATATCTTTGATATTGCAGTTGTTTATGAGAATTTCTCCCCTTTCAGCCTGATAGAAATTCATCAGAAGCTTAACGAGAGTGGTTTTTCCCGAACCGCTTTCGCCTACGAGAGCTATTTTTTCACCCTGTTTAATGTTTAGATTAATTCCGTTAAGAACAAGCTGTCTTGTTCCGTAACGGAAGTCAATATTCTGTAATTGAATATCGCCTTTAAGGGATTTGGGAACGATTCTCTGCACATCTGTATTTTCGGCAGGTGCGTCAAGAACCTCTCCGAGACGTTCAGCCGCAACAATTGCTGTCTGCATCATAGGCTGAAGATTGATGAGATTTTTCACGGGACTGAGGAAGTATCCGAGCAGAACGTTAAATGTAATAAGCTCACCGAGGGACATCTCTCCCTTGATAACCTTGTATGCGCCAAGCCATAGAATTGCCGCACCGCCCACCATTGAAAGAAAACCGCTCATGGAACTCGACAGATTGTTTATCCGGCCGTTTTTGAAGATACTCCGCATAAATCTGACAAATTTCTTTTCTGTTTCAATACCGGCGCTTCTTTCTGCATTGTAAGACTTTACAGTTTCAATACCATTAAGCGATTCCACAAGATATGAGGTAAGCTGTGAATTATCCTCCATTACCTTGCGGTTAATATTTTTAAGCGGCTTGTTGAAAGCAAAGACAATTACAGCATAAAGAAGAACAATGATAAACGCTATTCCGAACATTGACGAATTCTGCATATACAGAATTATGCCGCCGATTACTGCCATAAGTGTGTCAATCATAATTGTGAGGTTTGCACCCGAAATTGCATCACGGACCTTTGAAGCATCGGTGAAACGTGATACAATTTCACCAACTTTTCTGCTTCCGAAAAAATTCATCGGCAGCTTCAGTACATGACGGTAATATCCGAGAATAAGGGAAATGTCAAGCCGTTGGCTGAGGTAAAGCATCATTTGTGAACGGAATGCACCTAAAAGCATCTGGAAAAGATAAAGGAGAATTACTCCGATTGAAACAACATGAAGCGTGGTTTCAAGACCGTTGGGAACAATATCGTCCATCATGACCTTGAAATAGAAAGAAGCCCCCACACCGAGAATTGTGTACACAAGAGAAGCGAGGAAAATATCAAACAGAAGCCTTTTCTGTGGCAGGAGCAGTTTAAAAAAACGTGAAATCGTGCTTTCCGTTTCATCGCCCTTTTCAAACTGATCCGACGGCACAAGGAGAATGAGAATTCCTGTCCACTGCTTAAAGAATTCCTCCGGAGTGTACTTGACAATTCCCTTTGCGGGGTCTGCAACAACGACTTGCCTTTTTGTGATTTTATGTATTACAACATAATGCAGCAATGCCCCTTCCACAACCACATGAGCGATTGCGGGCAGGGGAAACTCACTGAAAAAAGCGTTTTGGTCACCCTTTACGGCTTTAGCGGTGAAGCCGAGCTTTTCGGCAGCTTTTATCATGCCTGCGGCGTTTGTGCCCTGCTTGTCGATTCCCGCAGCTTCTCTTATTTTTGATATCGGCATTTTCAGACCGTACTGCTTGCTTACCGTTGCAAGGCAGTCAGCTCCGCAGTCGGTTATGTCATGTTGCTTTATGCATATGTAAGTCATACCGAATGTCCTCTTTTTGTATATAATCTATTTATTCTTGACTCTAAACTCGGCATTTGATTTATAAAAAAATAAATAGAATTTGTTTGCCTTATATTTTCATAGTCTTTTTTTAGATATTCTAAGACTGAAATGATATCTTCCACATTATTTTCATCTGCTGAATAAGCATCCGCATTGTATTCAGAATAGCACATAAATATAAAATAAGTTGCATACCAAAGTATTAACAACAAAATATCATACAACCCATGTTGATTTGACATAAGACACAATCCATTCCACAAAAAAACACACCAAAACAAACATTTTATTATACTGTGCTTATGTTTAATATGATATTTTTCATGAAAAACAATTGCACGTCTTTTCTTATCATCCAATTCATTATAAAAGCCTTCTTCAAATATTACGTAATCCTTTGTTGCAAATGCTCCCCTTGTTCTTATGACTTCAAAAGGTGCAACATATATATCGGATTGCGCTAATTTAATTTTATTTTTGCATTTGTAAGTCAAAAACTGATTTTTCAGATAACATAATAAAAAACATAATATTGAAGATATTGTGATTATTGATAAGCTTAATTCATCAAAAAAAATAAGAATAACGTTAAATATTATAGTTAACAAAATTAAACTTGACAATATATTATTCATAATTCACTCTCCGATAAAATTCATAGTGTCAGTTTAAACCGACACTATGAATTTATAGCTTATTAATTGACTTTAAAATTACTTAGCTTGATTAACTTTTGAGTGCCTTGGCCGTTAATATTCCTGTTGCAATTCCTCCAACTACACAACAGCCGATCATTGCCCATCCCGCAGGTGTTGCAAGAAATGCTCCTGTAATTGCTGTCGAACCTATTTGGGCTGCTGTTCCTACACCATTCCACAAAGCTATTGCACCTAATGTTGTGTTTACTCCACCGGCAAAAGTTATAACGCCTTCTGCAATGCCTCCACCGTCAACCATCATCATTTCCTGTTCATTCAGCTCACAAAAGCCGAAACTGTTTGTCATAGTAAGTTCCATACTATGTACCTCCTTGATTTTTAAATTTTGTTTATATCATCAACATTAATCAATACCGTCTGCGCACAACAGATATTCAAATAATGTGATAATTGCAAGTAGTTCTTATGAGAACAATCTGATAAACCAACCGAATAAATTCATTTCACAAAGCATTTTTGTTCAACCCCTATAAATAAATCAGCCTGTACTTTATTTATAGCACAGGCTGATTAAAAAAGCAATAGGTTTCCGGTGAACGGTAGTTTAAAACGCTTTTTTATACTTTATATACCCTGCAATCATAAAAATAACAGCCACAGTAAAACTTTCGAGAATAACATGGGCAGATACAATTTCACTGTTGAGCATAACGTAAATTATTGTTATGTAAATCAGGCTCAGTCCAATTGAAATTTGACGGCTCATTATTTTTTCTCTTGCAATAAATGGCTTGTTGGAACCTGCAACAGGCGAAAAAATCATAACAATGCTGCCAATATCCCCTTTTCGCCTGTCGGCTCGGTCGGTGCTTTTGCTTAGCAGGGGTGTCCACGGACATCCGCACCCTCTTAGGCGGCGGGTTCCATCTTCGCCATCAGTGGGGGTACAATCCCCCGCTGATGGCTTGCAAAATTGCTTCGCAATTTTGGCAGCTTGTTAAAGCTGCGCTTGAAATACAGATTTTTTCCTCGCTTTTTACTACTTTACCCTCAATCAGCGTATCGGTAATAAATGCACTTATTTTATCAAACAAAAATGCCACCCCCGATAATTATATATTATCAATGATAGCATATTTTAGGTAAATATTTTATTTTTCAATGCGAATGGTCGTTTTAGAGCGTTGAATGGTTGTTAAAGAGGGAAAATTAAAGTCGCTTCGCAGGAAGATTCCCTGTGTTCTATTGTAAATACTCCGCCGTATTTTTCCGAAATTGCCATTACATTGCTTATTCCGTAGCCGTGGAGCAGTTTGTCTTTTTTATCTGTTTTAAAGTCATTTCCCACCATTCTTTCGGCGGAATTCTCAATATGAATTACCATGGAATTATCACCCGTAACAATGGAAACAGATATATATCTGTCATCGGGATTTATTACCTTGCGTGCCGCCTCAACGGCATTGTCAGGAAGATTTCCCAAAGCAACGCAAAAATCGTAGCGCTCAACCTTAATTCGTTCCTTTTCAATTTTAATGTCACTTTTGAATGTAATATTATTTGATTCGGAAATGTTTAAGGAATTGCTGACAAGCGCGTCTACAAGCAAAAATCCTGTATTGATACGTTTATATGATTTATTTATATGTTTGATTGCCGTACTGATATAATGCTTTGCTCCATCATATTCTTGATGTTCAATACATTCGTTGAGGTAAACAAGATGTTTGTTTGAAACCATTCACTCATTATCGCTTATACCTCATTACCATATATTTTGAAAAGGCATCTTTTATTTCCGGAAGTCTGTGTCTGCTTACAGGCACGATTTTTCCTGTTGAAAATTCAAGCGAATCGGCATTGAACTTTCTTATATACTTCATATTTGCAATACACGAACGGTGAATACAGACAAAATATTTATCTGCCAGTTCATCTTCAAAATCCGTAAGCTTGTCCTTGATTATTATTTCATCTTTATTTGTTATAATAATTACGCCTGCTTTTTTATCGGATTCAATGCATACAATATCATCAAGAAGAAGTATAAATTCTCCGCTTTTTTGAGAAATTACAGTGATGTTTGTTTCCAGTTCTCCAATGTAGGAAAGCATTTTTTCAAGCTTCTGTTCAAAAAGTACATATGAAATCGGCTTGGTTAAATATTGCGAAGTCTGAACATCAAAGCTGTCCTGCATATATTCCGGAGAGCTTGTAATAAAAGCGATAAAGTACATTTCTGTCGGGAATGTTCCTTATCTCCTGAGCTGTTTCTATACCGTTCCGTCCCGACATTTCCATATCAAGAGAAATAACGTCGAAGGGTGATTTTTCATTATAATACTCTTTTTAAGCTCATCGCCGCTTGTAAAGCATTCTATCTGAAACTCCGTGTCGGTTTTTAATGAAAATTTATTAAAACGGAATACATTTATAGGCATTTATTTGCAAATATGTCGGTGAACGGTAGTCTATAGCAGGTAAACGGTATTGCATTTAGGAAGGAAATGATATATAATTAAGTCATAATTGTTAGGGGGATTAAATATTATGCTTTACAAAATCGCAGTGTGTGACGATGAACAGGTATTTGTCGATGAAATAACACATATGCTTGAAGACAGAAGTGATAAATTTCAGATATCATCCTTTAATTCAGGAGAAGAGCTTTTAGAAACAGCCCTTGATTTCAATATTCTGTTTTTAGATATTGAAATGCCGGGACTCAGCGGTATGGAAACTGCGCACAAGCTTCGTGAGGCAGGGTTTGACGGTATGATTATTTTCCTTACAAGCCATACCGAATTTATGCCCGATGCTTTTAAAATAAAGGCGTTCAGATTTCTGGACAAGCCGATTGATTCCGAAAAATTTGATGAGGCTCTGACAGAAGCCGAAAAAGATATTTTGAATGAACAGCATATAATTATAATCGAAAAGAAAGCATCCTATTATTTAAAGCTTTCCGATATAGTTTTTCTTGAGGCATATGGTGACGGAACATATATTTATGACAAAAACGGAAGGGTTCACAATACCGATAAGCCGCTTAAATACTGGAAAGGCATGATAGGGACAGAGCATTTTTATCAGATACATAAATCAATGATAGTGTCGCTTATGTATATCGAGGACTTTTCCAATGACGGCACTCTGACTGTGCGGCACTATTCAAAAAAACTGAGCTTGTCCAGACGAAATGCGGTCGGTTTCAAATCCGCCTTTTTTGAATACATAAAAAAATATGCGAGGATAATGTGATGCTGAAAAACATTGTATATAATGAGCTTAACCTGTTGATTGAATTTATTCGGTTGGTTTATCAGATTGTTCTCATAAGAACTACTTGCGATTATTACATTGCTTTGATATTTGTTATATGCGAGACGGTATTTGATTAATGTTGATGATATAAACAAAATTTAAAAATTACAGTAGGAAAAAACAATGAACATGACATTGAAAAACAATTTCGGCTTTTACGAGCTGAACGACGATGAAATGAGCATGGTAGATGGCGGCTGGAATGGCTTGCAGTGGGCTAAAGGCTGCGCTATGGTAGTTGTTGGAGGGGTTGGTTGTGCGGCAAGTGCAATAGCAACTATTACTAATCCGTCTGTGGCGTTTGTGGCTGCTGATGCATTTGCTGCCTCAGGTACAATGTATGTAGAAGGAATCAAAAATATTTATGATTCTTTCTAATCAATAAGTTAATTAAATAACAATTTACACCATACAAATCTCTTGTATGGTGTAAATTGCAATAAGGCGGAGAATATAATTTATGAAGAACATTATAGAAAGACTATTAGTTTTTTTGATTCAAAACAAAAAGAGTTGATATATGGCAGTATTTTTTTATGCACTATCTCAGGCATATTGTATCTTTTCTTTCATACATCAATATGTGGATATGACTCTGAGATTGAAGACAATTTATTTTTATCATTTGGTCCGATTGTTTTTTTACTTATGGCCACACCATTATATAAAATAGAAGATAAACGATTAGACAAACGAGTGGTAACATATGCTTATCTGCTACTTTTTGGAATTATATTTGTGAGATTGTTATTGAAATGTATTGTATATTGGTTAAGGATATCTCAATGATTGGTGTAGCAGTCATTTATATTCCAATGTTCGTTGCACTTGTATACATTCTGTTCAGATGGAAAGAACTATTACAGGAATCCTTTAAAAAAAGCAAAATTGAAATTCGAACATTTTTAAAAGCAATATTTGAATTTTTTAAAGGTTGATTTATTCGAAGTTAAATGTAATTATTAATGATTATTGCATAAATATCTTTGTAATGTACGTTATTTATCTACGTAGAAAAAATATGGAAAACGAGATAGCCCCCGCCTTACAGGAGAACAATAATAACAGAGCCAATGCCGAAAGGTTTGCCGAGCTTGTTGAAAGATACACTCGTTAGCTAACCTGTTTATTTTTACCGATATAGGATTGTTATTGTCGCCGCTTGCATACATATACCATTGTTTCGGAATTCATTCATGTTCACTTAAAATGCTTTACATTCGATGTAAGTATTCCGAGCATTTCAAGCCTTGCAATATCCTTGAATTCAGGCTTTACCATATAATAGACATAATTTTCAAGAACGTTTATATCGGGAACGGTTCTGCCCTCAATTTTGAACTGATTATAACCCATTGGGACATATTTGTTGTATAAATCATCGGGCGAAATATGGGTGCTGAAGCCCGTAGTTTGATAAAGATGGAGCTTTTCATATGGGCACTCAAACTCGATTGGCCGAAACAGCTTGTTCTTCATAAGGGGGTTCATGGCGTGTTCGGCGCAGTTTATTTGGCTTTGACCTATCGTTTTGTAATGCTCTCCTCTGCGTGGGCAATTGGGCATACAGCAGGCATTTATAAGCAGCTCGCACTTTTCTTTATGCGGAACCTTTTCAAGAAAATCAAAGTTGTTATTCCAATTGTAATCGAGAACAACAAGGTTATAGTCCTTTTCCAGCTCGGCTTTAAGCTCGTCAGGGTCACGGATTTGCTTGCAGGTTGAGGATGTGATAGGATATTTCGGGTAATTTTCCCTTATATATTCTTCAAGTATGGGAGAATTGACGATAACCTGATTAAGCCCATTGTTTGCGACCCTCATCAATCCGTTGCAGAACGGGTCGCCAAGGTGTTCTTTTTTAATAAGTGGATTCGTGAAGGTGAAACGGCAGGGGATGCCTTTGCTGTTAAATGCATTCAGTATTTCTCTGATTGTTCTTTCGTCCGTAATGCCGAAGCTTCCCCTGCCGCCATTCCACATTGCAGGGGGAAACGAGCCGTATATCGAGCCGATTTTTACTCCGTCACGAAAATATTCGGGGTGATTTTTCATAACAGTGATGAGAACCATATGAAGTCTGAAGTGCTTAAAAAAGTCGGGGATGTGAAAATAAATATCCATTTATAAAGAAGTCCTTTCAGGTAATTTCGCCGAGAAGTGTTTCCTCGGCTTTCTTCAGCTTGTCGGCCGCTCTTTCGGCGATGTCCGCCGCCTTGTCCGTAAGCTTTACGGATTCCTCCGCAACGGCTGTTCCGTTTTGAACCGAAGTCTCGGTGCTTGCGATGATTGCGGCGGAATTTTGTGCGGATTCCGAACTCTTCATAGCAAGATTCCTTACCTCGTCCGCAACAACTGCGAAGCCTTTTCCGTCCTCGCCCGCTCTTGCGGCTTCGATTGCCGCATTAAGGGCAAGCATATTCGTCTGAAAAGCAACGTCCTCTATCGCCGAAATAATCTCCTTGATCTGATGGCTTTGCCGAGTAATTTCTCCAACGGCAGCAATAAGCTCTTTGGTTTTTTCCCTGTTTTCTTCAAGAACGGCGGAGGCATCCGCAAGAATTTCCGACGCTTCGGCGACGGAGTCGGATGCGCATCTTCTTTCGTTTTCAAGGTTGAGGATTCTGTCTGTCAGCTTGTCCTTTTCGTCTGAAAGCTTGTTAATTCTGACCTCGTATGCAGCGGAATTATCCTCTTTTTCGGAGTATATGACGGGCGGAGCGGCGGGAGCCTGCGGCTTCGGTTTTTCTGTCGGCTTTTCGTCCGATTTATTATCCAAAACATAGAATGTTGATGGAACAATTCTTTCCTCGGTTTGATTTTCTGCGGAAGGACCTATTGCCCTTCTCGAAGCAAAAATGCACAGCAAAACCGATGCTGCGGCGGCAAGAGCTGCAGCCAAGGCAATTACTGCAGCGGATAGATTTCCGTCATCCGACTCTTCAGGGAAATTATAATTGTATACGCTCGCTGAAAAGCCTGTTTTATCCGAACCTGCTTCGGAGTAGGAGTATGACGGAGAATTTTGTTCACTGCTTGCAATAATGTTTTCGCCAAGCGATATGGTAACGCCGCAATTACTGTCGGCAGCGTTCAATGCGGAGGAAAAAAAGTCGGGTGAGATTCTGCAAAGGGTTATAATTCCCGTTTCCGCATTTTTTACGGAATAGTAAAGGCAGTCGGAGTCCTTGTCATAGGTATAACCGCCGTTTCCGCTGAGAATACCGCTGTTAATATAGTCCCTTCCATCAACAACGCCCGTTTCCGAGCCGTTTGCAATGCAGTCAAAGGTCAGTCCGGATGAGGAATAATAACGGTTTTTCTCCCTTAAAACATATCCCTTAATTTCGGAGGGAGCAAGCCTTATAGAGGCGAGGGCGGCAGTTTCCTTTACGGCGGATTCTATGCCGCTTGATTTTTCCTCCGTAAGAAGAATTACGTTCTCGGCAATTCTGTCCGTGTCAGAGGGTTCATATGTATTGCCCTTGGAATATTTGTCCGAGATTACAATTGTAAGAGCCGCCATAATTGCAAAGGCGACAACCGTTACAACAATAATTCTTACAAAATAAATCAATCGGCTGAATGAGCCTTTCAATAGTTCCACCCCCGAAAATGCAAAAATTTACATGTTAATTATACCTTATTTTTTGTCATTTGTGAATAGGCTGTTAAGAAAATAATCCTTTTATTTGTAAAATAACTATGAATTATTCGTTAAAGTTATGAAATTGCCTGTCAATATTGCAAAAGGAAAGAAAAAATGCTATAATAAAAGCTAATTCTACCGTGTTTTTATGAAAGGATTTCAAAAATGGCTAAGAAAAGGAAAAGAAAAATCAGCACCAAGGCACTAATTATCCGCTATGTGGCATATATATTGCTTATAGCCTTATTTACATTTGCGATAGTTCGCATTGTAAGGCACTTTACAGAGCCCGTTGACGATGAGGATGCCGAGAGAAGCTCCGATACAAGCGTTTTCGCCGAGATAGAGGATGAAACCGCATCCGAATCCAAGCTTGCGGATACGGATGTCGGGAATGCGGAGGCTGAAACCGTTGAAACGGGGGAGCAGGAGGATGCTGTGGAGATAGATAATGAATGGGCAATGTTCCTAGTTAACAAGAATAACCCACTTCCCGATAATTATGACGATATAATTGAAACATCGGTTATTTATTCAACCGCCGAAAGGGATTTTGAGTTTGACTCCCGTGCGGCGGAGTATATGACCGATATGATTGCGGCGGCAAAGGCTGACGGAATAAACCTTACCGTTATTTCATCATACCGTACAATCGAATATCAGCAGTATAATTTCGATCGAAGCGTTCAGCAGAGAGTGAATGACGGTATGACATATGACGAGGCTTATGAGGACACTGCGAAGGAGGTAGCTTTCCCGGGCGAGAGCGAGCATAATGCGGGACTTTCGGCTGATATTTTCTCCGATGAATACTACAGCCTTGACGACGATGGCTTTAAAAATACCAAGGCATATGAATGGCTTATGGAAAATGCCGCGGATTACGGCTTTATTCTCCGCTATCCCGAGGGTAAGGAGGGCATAACCGGCTTTATATATGAGCCGTGGCATTACCGCTTTATCGGCGTTTATTATGCGCATAAGGTTCAGGAAAGCGGACTTTGCCTTGAAGAATATTTTGAAAGCCAAGGCTGGCTTGATGAAAACGGAAGGGCAATAGAAATGACAGGTCCTGTTTCAGCCGATTCCGAACAGGAGGATGTCCCCGCAAGCACAACCTATGAAACAGTTACCGATGATTCGCAGGGCGTTGTTATTGTGGTGTAAAAATGCATAAGCCAATGGGCTGAACCAAAAAGTAAAGGAATGAAATTATGGAAAAATCAGGGCTTGAAGCGCTCCTTAAAGAGATGTCGCTTACTGAGAAGATTGAACAGCTTATTCAGCTGCATGGCAACTTCTTCGGCGGTGCGGAGCTTCTCACAGGGCCGGAGGCTGAGTTCAATCTTGCGGAGGGAACGCCGCTGCGTATCGGAAGCGTCTTAGGCGAAAGGGGAGCGGAGAAGCTGCATAAGCTGCAGGATGAAATAATGGCAAACCAGCCGCACCATATCCCCGCAGTTTTTATGACGGATGTTATTCATGGATATGAAACCGCTTTTCCCGTACCGATTGCGATTGGTTCAAGCTTTAATCCGAAGCTTGCGGAAAGGCTTGCCGAGGCTGCCGCAAAGGAGGCGTCCGCCGCAGGAATCCACGTTACGTTTTCACCGATGGTCGATGCTGCAAAGGACAGCCGCTGGGGACGATGCATGGAATCAACGGGGGAGGATCCGTGGCTTAACGGACAATTCGCTGCGGCAATGGTCAGAGGATTTCAGGGCGAAGATTACGGAGAAAAGGGGAGAATGGCATCCTGCGTGAAGCATTTCGCCGCCTACGGGGCGGTGCAGTCGGGGCGTGACTACAATGTTACAGAAATTTCCGAAAGAACGCTTCTTGAGGATTATCTCCCTCCGTATAAAGCCGCTGTTGATGCGGGCGTAAGCATGGTTATGACCGCATTCAATACGATTAATCGTATTCCGTGTACAATAAATGAGCATTTGCTCCGTGATATTCTCCGAAAGGAGTGGGGATTTGACGGAGTTGTTATTACCGATTACGGCGCAATAAACGAAGTCGTTATCCACGGCAGCTCGGAGAATAAAAAGGATGCCGCCGAAAAGGCAATAAAGGCGGGCTGCGACATTGATATGGTGACGGACTGCTATTCGTCCTACCTTGAGCAATCGGTTCGAGAGGGAACGGTTTCGGAAAGCCTTGTTGACGAAGCTGTAATGCGGCTCCTTGAACTTAAAAATAATCTCGGACTTTTTGAAAATCCATATAAGGACGGCTCCCCCGAGGATGAGGAGAAATACTGCTTCTGCGAGGAGCATAGGGAGCTTTCGAGAAAGGCTCAGGAGGAGTGTACTGTCCTGCTCAAAAACAACGGCATTCTTCCGCTTTCCGTTAAACAGAAAATTGCCGTAATCGGAGCGCTTGCCGATGATAAGGAAATTATAGGAACATGGGCGCTCTTTGCGGACAAGCTTAAAACGGTTACGCTTAAGGATGCGCTTGAAAGGCTTTATCCCGAAGCGGAAATTGAATATGTTCTGTCCGACAGCGATACCGAGAAAGCCGCTCTTGCCGCAGAAAATGCCGATGCCGTTATAATCGCCCTCGGTGAAAACCAAAATTACACGGGCGAATCGCGAAGCCGTGCGGATATTTCGCTTTTCCCCGAGCAAAAAATCCTCTTTGACAGGGTTTATTCCGTGAATAAAAATGTCGTTACGATTCTTTTCGGAGGAAGACCGCTTGCCGTTCCGAATGAAGCGGAGCGTTCCGCCGCATTGCTTGAAGCGTGGCTGCCGGGTTCATGTGGGTGCTATGCCGTTGCGGATATTCTTTTCGGTAAGGTGAATCCATCGGGAAAGCTTTCGATGAGTATGCCCTATTGCACGGGACAGCTCCCGCTCAGCTATATCACATTTTCCACCGGCAGACCAAAGCCGGACGGCGCAGCGGAATTTATTCCGTTTATTTCAAATTATATGGATGCGCCCAATGTACCGCTCTATCCCTTCGGCTATGGTCTGTCATATTGCGAAACGGAGTATTCCGCCGTTTGGCTTGATAAGGATAAAATGACATCGGACGATAAAATCACCGCATTTGTTAGGGTTAAAAATAAAGGATATATGCCCCTTAAAGAAGCGGTTCAGCTTTATATAACCGATGAAAAAGCAAGCGTTGTAAGACCGACAAGGCAGCTCAAAGGCTTGCGGAAAATCTCCCTTGAAGTCGGGGAGGAAAAAACGGTTTCCTTTGAAATAACGGCGGAAATGCTTAAATTTTATGATATAAATATGAATTACACCGCCGAAAACGGTAAATTTATCGTTCGCATAGGCGGAAGCAGCCTTACGGAGAATAAAGCGGAGTTTTGGCTGGAGAATTAAAGCAGGTTCGAAATAAGACGTTTATGCGTAGAATTTGTTTATGCCGCATCAGGCACTTGAAATGTTGTTAATAGTGTGCTATAATATTTTTGATTAAGCGCAGCTTTGCGGGGGTATTTGGTGTGTACCGCTTTTACATCGGGTGCGTGAGCTGTATTTTTGGTGAAGGTCGGTTTTAAATATGAAAATTGTAATGCTTGAAGCAGCAACTGTTTCAAAAAACGATGTTTCGTTTGAAGATATTTATCGTCTTGGTGAGGTTAGGGAGTATCCGCTGACCCCTGTGGATAAAATAACGGAGTATGTGGGCGACGCCGAAGCGGTGCTTTGCAATAAAACGCCGTTCACTTCGGAGGTTATGGAGGAGTGCCCGAACCTTAAGTATATAGGTTTGTGCGCTACGGGTTTCAATAATATAGATATTGACGCTGCGAACAGGTTGGGTATAACCGTTTGCAATGTCCCCGCTTATTCCGATTCCGCCGTTGCGCAGCAGGTTTTCTCGTTTATTCTCCACTTCTCAAACAGAGTGGGGGAGTATGACGGATTTGTTCATGACGGCGGCTGGGTACGCTCCGAAACATTTTCCGCTTTCGATTTCCCAACAACCGAGCTTGAAGGAAAAAACCTCGGCATAATCGGCTACGGCAGGATAGGCCATGCCGCAGCTAAGATTGCGCGGGCATTCGGCATGAATGTTATTGTAAACACAAGAACCGCAAAGCAGGATAACACTGTTAAA
Organism: Oscillospiraceae bacterium; assembly: GCA_021199335.1. Taxonomy (GTDB): domain Bacteria; phylum Bacillota; class Clostridia; order Oscillospirales; family Ruminococcaceae; genus UMGS363. The sequence goes on from JAJQIG010000015.1 coordinate 40,010, forward strand.
TTCGTAAGCTTTGAACAGCTCCTTTCGGAGTCGGATTTTATTACCCTGCATTGTCCTCTTACCCCCGAAACCAACGGACTTATTAATATGGATGTGCTGAAAAAATGTAAGCCTTCGGCGGTGCTTATAAATACATCAAGGGGTGCGGTTGTGAATGAAGCTGACCTTGCCGCCGCGCTTAATGGGGGAATAATTGCGGGGGCAGGACTTGACGTCCTCTGTGAAGAACCGATGAATCCCGCAAATCCGCTTCTTACCGCTAAAAACTGCGTTATTACCCCTCATGTTGCGTGGGCGCCGATCGATACAAGGCGGAGGCTCATGAAAGCTGCCGCTGCCAACCTTTCGGCGTATATTAACGGGAATCCTATAAACACAGTGAATTAAGGAGCATTGAATTATGTATAATATTGACGGGAAAAAACGAATTGTTATAAAAATCGGTACATCAACCCTTGCGCACAAAACGGGCAGGCTTAACATCCGCAGAATGGAGAACCTTGTAAGGGTTATATCCGATCTCCAAAACGGCGGCAGGCAGATAACCTTGGTTTCCTCGGGGGCAATCGGGCTTGGAATGTCTAAGCTCGGTATGCAAACCCGCCCTACGGAAACTCAGCTTAAACAGGCTTGCGCAGCTGTCGGTCAGTGCGAGCTTATGTATATTTATGATAAGTGCTTTGGGGAGTATAACCTCACCGTTGCACAGCTTCTTCTTACGAAATATAATATCGACAGCCCAAGAAAGCAAAATGTCGTCAACACCTTTGAGCAGCTTCTGAACCGTAATGTTATCCCCGTTGTAAACGAAAATGACACCGTTGCAATTGATGAGCTGGAGCTTGAATTCGGCGAAAACGACACCCTTGCGGCGCACGTTGCGCTTCTTTGCAAGGCGGATATGCTCATTATCCTTTCGGACATTGACGGCTTTTACGATTCAAATCCAAAGCTTAATCCCGATGCAAAGCTTATTCCGATGGTGAATAAAATAGATGAGGATGTAAGAAAGCTTGCCGGCGATGCCGTTTCGGGCCTTGGCACAGGCGGAATGATTACAAAGCTCAACGCCGCCGAAATGACTATGGCGGAGGGAATTGATACGGTTATCCTCAACGGAAGAAATCCGAAAATCCTTTATGACCTTTTTGACGGAAAACAGGTCGGAACAATTTTTACAACCGATAAGTAAAAGTAAGGAGTGTTTTAGTATGAACTATGCGGAAACTTTGGGAAGCAGGGCAAAGGCTTGCGAAAAAGCCGCCGCCGTTGCTTCGACTATGGTGAAAAATAACGCTCTTGCCGAAATTGAAGCGGCTTTGAGGGCGAATGTGAGCGAAATTCTTGAAGCAAACGAAAAGGATCTTGCCGCCGCAAAGGAAAACGGTATGTCCGAAGCTATGCAGGACAGGCTCCGCCTTACCGAAGCAAGGGTTGAGGGAATTGCGGACGGAGTTGCCGATGTTATAAAGCTTGACGACCCTATCGGCAGCGTTGACAGCGGATCGGTTCGTCCGAACGGTATGAAAATTACAAAAATAAGAGTTCCGCTCGGAACGATTGCCATAATTTTTGAGTCACGCCCGAATGTTACGGTTGATGCGGCTGTTCTTTGCCTTAAATCGGGAAACGCAGTCATACTAAGGGGCGGCAAGGAGGCGTATAATTCCAACAAGTGCCTTTGTGATATAATGAGAAAGGCTGTTTCAAGAGCAGGTCTGCCCGAGGATGTCATTCAGTTCGTTGACGATACATCAAGAGAGGTTTCAACGCAGCTTATGAAGTGCAGCGGGTATATAGATGTCCTTATTCCCAGAGGGGGAGCAGGTCTTATTCATGCGGTAATGGAAAACGCAACCGTTCCCGTTATTGAAACCGGCGTTGGAAACTGTCACGTTTTTGTTGACGAAAGCGCAGACCCCGATATGGCTGTAAAAATTGTTAACAACGGAAAAACAAGGCGTGTTTCCGTTTGCAATGCCGTGGAATCTCTGCTTATTCACGAAAAGGCCGCCGATAAAATTCTGCCGATGATTAAGGCAAAGCTCGATGAGCATAATGTTGAAATCCGTGGCTGCGAAAGGACAAGGGCAATCCTCGGCGATTCCGTTGTTCCCGCATCGGAGGAGGATTACGCAAGGGAATTCCTCGATTATATTATCTCGGTAAAGGTTGTATCCTCAATTGATGAGGCAATAGAGCATATTGAACGTTACACAACCCACCATTCAGAGTGCATTGTAACTAATAATCTTTCCAATGCGGAGCGTTTTCAAAAGGAAATCGATGCGGCTGCGGTCTACGTTAATGTTTCCACCGCATTCACAGACGGAGGAATGTTCGGATTCGGCGCAGAAATCGGAATTTCTACCCAAAAAACTCATGCAAGAGGTCCGATGGGACTTCGTGAGCTTACATCAATGAAGTATCTCATTTCGGGAAACGGTCAGATAAGATCATAACGGTGATAAAATGGATAATAATGATAACAAAAATTTCTTTGACTATGACAGCTATATAAAAGCGGGCGGCAAAAAGAAGAAGCCTCGAAAAAGCGTAACAAGGAAAAAGCCCGCCGCAGCCCCAAAGGCGGAAAAAAATAAAGAGGAGAGCAAGGAATCAATTGAGAACATCAGGAAAATGTTCGACGATGCCCTTGACGAAAAAGCGGATGATATGGCGGAGTTTACCGCCGCCGAGCCAGAACCCGAAATGCCAACCTTGAACGGCTCGCATGGAACAAGGCGGAGGCTTTATATGCTCCTCGGAATAATAATAAGTCTCCTTGCGATTGTCGGACTTGTTTCAACGGTGAATTTCTCGATTGACAAAATCAAAGCGTTTGCCGATAATACCCAACAGAAAAACGAGTTCGCAAAGTTTATCTATCCAATTGTAATATGCGACCCTGCCCCCTTTGACCAAACGGTTAAGCTCCGCAGCGATACAATGCTTACGGCGGCAATTTGGGATATTATTCTTTATGAGGATAAGAGCAAATATGAAAGCGATTTCGACTATATAATCGTGCCCGAGGTTGATGTTGAACAACACGCAACCAAGCTGTTCGGTTCGGGACTGAGCTTTTCTCATGAATCAATACTCGGTGCGGACATAAGCTTTTATTATGAGGAGGATATAAAATCCTACAGAATTCCGTCAAATCCGAAATATTTCACTTATTCGCCTTATATCGAAGAAATAACCCGTGTCGGCGAGAGGTATACGCTCACTGTGGGATATGTTTCACCTACGCCTGCATGGCTGACGCTTACATCGGACGAATCCCCATCGCCTGAAAAATATGTAGACTATGTCGTTTCAAAGAGGGGAAATGAATATACACTTGTCGCAATTCAGCAGTCGGATAAGAAAGCCGAAATTGAGGGCGGACTTTAAACAGCAAAGCAGCGTACTTTTCACTCCGAAAAGTACGCTGACCTTTTTATCCCATATTCTCTTTGAAACGGCTTTCATTTGAAATAAATACGGCATGGGAAATTGAGGGGATGCTTTCGCCTTGCTGAGATGCCGTTGTTGACATTAACGCACCGGTTGCGCAGAATAAGATATTCTTTATTTCCCCGCTTTTTACTTTGTCAAGGAAAAATCCGCATAAAATTGAAGCGGAGCAGCCGCAGCCCGAACCGCCGGCATGAACGTCCTGCTCCTCCCTGTCGAACATCATCATTCCGCAGTCCCTGTGCTGCTTTGAAATGTCGATGTTATCCTCACGCAGAAGCTCAATCAGAAGCCTGCTGCCGACAAGTCCCAAATCTCCTGTTATTATCGCGTCAAAGTCGGACGGCTCCATAGCAGTGTCTTTAAGAAATGTTTCTATAACATAAGCCGCTGCGGGCGCCATTGCCGCACCCATATTGTTTGCATCGGTCACGCCGAGGTCGATGATCTTTCCCACGGTTACAGCTCTAACGTAAGGGGCGTCAGCCTTGGGGGACAATATAACCGCCCCCGATGCCGTGCAGGTCCACTGCGCTGTCGGTGTACGTACTCCGCCATAGGCAAGCGGAAATCGAAACTGCCTTTCCGCTGAACAAAAGTGCGATGATGTTACCGCCGCAATCTTTCCGCCAAGTCCGCTGTCCGTCATAAGGCTTGCAAGTGCAATTCCTTCCGACATTGTCGAGCAAGCGCCGTATATCCCGAAAAGGGGAATTTCAAAGTCACGCAGACCATATGTGGAGCTTATGCATTGGTTAAGCAGATCCCCCGAAAACATATAATCAATGTCCTTCGGCGCAAGTCCGCCCTTTTCAATCGCCTTTTTGAGGGTTCGCTTTATAAGCTCGCTTTCGCCCTTTTCCCATGTTTTCTGTCCGAAATAGCCGTCCTGTTCGGTTTCATCGAAATATTTGCCCATAGGGCCTTCGCTTTCCTTTTTTCCCGCAACAGAGGCATAGCTGTAAATTGTCGGCGGATTTTCCATTATAAAAGTATTTCTTGATATTTTTTTTGCCATAAGCATTCCTCCTGCATTTTTACTTATTTTGTACAGCTTAATGGGATTTATGCAAAAGGAAAGGCGGAAAGAGGAGTTATTTCCGCTTTCCGCCGTAATTTTCGCTAATGATTCAATAATTTTCTTTTCTGACTTCAAAGAAGCTCTGGGGATGGTTACATACAGGACAAACCTCGGGAGCTTTTTTGCCGATTACAAGATGTCCGCAGTTGCGGCATTCCCACATTGTTTCCTCCGACTTTTCAAATACAGCCTGCATCTCAACGTTTTTGAGCAGCGCGCGGTATCTTTCCTCATGTGACTTTTCAATTTCTCCGACAGCCCTGAACTGTTCTGCCAGGTCGTGGAATCCCTCCGCATCGGCATCCTCGGCAAAGGTTTTGTACATATCCGTCCACTCGTAGTTTTCTCCCTCCGCTGCCTTTGCAAGGTTTTCGGCGGTTTTACCAAGCTCTCCGAGTGCCTTGAACCACAGCTTAGCGTGTTCCTTTTCGTTATCTGCGGTTTTGAGGAAGATGGCGGCAATCTGTTCGTAGCCCTCCTTCTTTGCAACGGATGCAAAGTAGGTGTACTTGTTCCTTGCTTGGCTTTCTCCCGCAAAGGCTGCCATAAGATTTTGTTCTGTTTTGGTTCCTGCATACTTGTTCATAGTAATTTCTGCTCCTTTCTCGTCTGCATCTGCTTCAATTTTTATAAAATCAGCTGCGCCATGCTTGCACAGCGGACATACAAAATCATCGGGAAGAACTTCTCCCTCGTAAATATAACCGCAAACCGTGCATTGCCAGCCTGTAACCTTTTTTGCGGCAGTGGCGGGCTTCGGCTTAACGTATTTGTGATAATCGCTGTAGGTAAGCGAACCGCGCTCAGAAAGGCACTCCGCATTCGTTACCTCCGCCTTGAAAAGCGTGTGAGTTCCGAAGTCGATTTCATCGGTAACCCTGCAGGTTAAATAGGCGTTAGTGAATTTATCTGTATAGGGAATTCCGTTTTCCGCAATGGGAGTGGGGAAACCGTCAAATTTGTTATTATCACGTCCCGAAGAGAAACCGAAACGCTTGATTATATCGAAGTCCGTTTCATTTGAGAGAACGGAAATATTAAATTCCTTTGTTTTTGAAATGATGTCATGAGTATAATTTTGTTTGTTTACCCCAACGGCAATTATTATCGGAGAAGCCGAAACCTGCATAACAGTGTTGACGATGCAGCCGTTGCTTTTTTCACCGAGCTTTGCCGTAAGGACGTAAAGACCGTAGCTGATATTGTTAAGCGCTTTTGTATTCATAATCAATGATTCCTCCTTTTTGGCTTTTGAATATGATAACATATTTACATTATATTTTCAACAAAAAAATAAAAAAAATATATATTATTACTACATTTACATAAGGTAATTTTTGTCTTGACAAGATGGTATAAAAAAGATATAATTAGTTTGATAACTAATTATATCTTCCTTGAAGGATAAACCCTTTCAAAATGATTTTTACATCAGGATAGGGAGTAATTTTAACGTCGGCATAAATATGGCTTGGTAAAGCCGCACTCGAATAGGAGGTCTTTTATGGAAAATAAAAACATTCCGCCCGCCGATATGCTTATAAACGATATCGCCAAAATGTTTGACGACAGCATAAGGAAAAAATCCACCGATTTTCCCTCTTATGAAACCTTTGGCGGAAATAAGGGCTTCGGCGCAAGGCATATACTTTTCTACCTTGCCGAACATAAGGATGAAAAAATCAATCAGCTTGCCCTTGCAAAATTTACGCACCTCACCCCGCCGACAATAAGCATTGCCCTTCGCAATATGGAGGAGCAGGCGCTTATTGTCCGCAGGCAAAACCCCAAGGATATGCGTGAAACCTTTGTCCAAATCACCGAAAAGGGCGAGGAATTCTACCGCTTTATAAAGCAGTCCATATGCGAGGTCCGCAAAATTATGTTTGCGGGGATTCCCGATGAACAAATTATGTCGCTTAGCGAAGCCCTGCTGAAAATTAAGGAAAACATGATAAGGAGTGAAGAAAAGAATGATAAAGCTTGCCAAGTATCTTAAACCATATTGGTTGATAGCCCTCCTTACCCCGCTTACAATGGTTGGGGAGGTTATTGTTGACCTTGTTCAGCCGAAGCTGATGTCCTCAATCGTTGATGACGGCGTTCTTGCGGGGGATATGGATCTTATTATCTCAACGGGAATAAAAATGCTTATACTTGTAATAATAGGCGGACTTTGCGGCATCGGCTCTGCGGCATTCAGCGGAACGGCTGCGCAAAGCTTCGGATGCGACCTGAGAAATGACGCTTTTCGCAAGGTTACTGCTTTTTCCTTCGAGCAGACTGATAAATTTACAGCAGGTTCCCTTGTTACAAGGCTTACAAACGATATAAGAGCAGTTCAGCAGTTTGTGGATATGTTTTTGCGGTCGTTTGTCCGTTCAATATTGCTTTTTGTCGGCGGAATAATAATGATGCTGAGCCTTGATATTTCGTTCGGAATTGTACTCGTCTGCGCTTTGCCTGTTGAAATTATCATAATGGTGTGGTTCCTTAAAAAGGCTGTGCCGATTTTCAGTCAGGTTCAGTTTAAGCTTGATACCGTAAACAATACTGTTCAGGAAAATGTCAGCGGAGCGAGAGTTGTTAAGGCTTTTGTTCGTGAGAATTACGAGAGCGAACGCTTCGATAAGGCGAATGAGGACCTTACCGAAACCAACCTCCGTGTTCAGAAAATTATGGCTGTTCTTAATCCTATGCTCTCAATCGTACTTAATATTTCCGTTGTGGCAATCATCTACATAGGCGGCTTGCAGGTTGAGGCGGCAAATGTGCTTGGCAGCGGAATGGGCGTTGGCGAGGTTATGGCTGCGGTAACATACATTACTCAGATTCTTATGGCTGTTACAATGTGCAGCAACCTTTTCCAGTCCGTTTCAAGGGCAAAGGCAAGCGCAGACCGTGTTACGGAAATTCTTGAAACTGTCCCCGTAATTACCGATGGCGATAATTCCGATGCCGCAAAGGTAAGCGGCGGCTCGGTAACATTCAGGGGGGTGAGCTTCAGCTATCCCAATTCATCGGGAGAGCCTGTACTCAATGGAATTTCGCTTGAAATTAAAAAGGGTGAAAGCTTTGCCGTCCTCGGAGCTACGGGTTCGGGAAAATCCTCGTTCGTTAACCTTATTCCGAGATTCTATGACTGCACCGAGGGAGAGGTTCTTGTTGACGGAGTTCCTGTCAAGGATTATAAGCTGGAGGATTTGAGGAACAAGATAGGTATGGTTCTGCAAAAGAGCGAGCTTTTTTCGGGAACTGCCGAGGAAAACATACGCTGGGGCGATGAGAACGCTCCGCATGAGGAGGTTGTAAGGGCGGCTAAAATTGCCCAGGCGGATGAGTTTATCTCCAAAATGCCCGAGGGCTACAATAATATGATTTCCGAAAAGGGCGCAAGCCTTTCGGGCGGTCAGAAGCAGCGACTTTCCATAGCAAGGGCTATCCTGAAAAAACCCGAAATTCTTATCCTCGACGACAGCACCTCTGCGCTTGACCTCGGCACCGAGGCAAGGCTTCAACAGGCGCTTAAAACCGAGCTTGAGGGAACAACGGTAATAAAAATTGCACAGAGAATCGCAAGCGTTAAATCCTGCGACAGAATAGCTGTCCTTGATAACGGTATGCTTTCGGCTGTGGGTACGCATGAACAGCTCCTTGCCAACAGCGAGGTTTATCGTGATATTTATAATTCACAGCAGAAATCTGTTATTGAGCAGGAAGGGGGCGGAAACTAATGGCTGAAAACAGAAACAGCAGCGCTGCGCCCCAGCCGATGATTCCAAGACCGGGTGGTGGAAGAAGAGGCCCCGGACCCGTTATGGTTGTTGAAAAGCCCAAGAATGCCAAGGAAACGCTTATAAAACTGATAAAATATATCGGCTCGAGCAGGGCAATATTCATTGGACTTATCATAGTAATGCTTATTATAACGGCGTTAAACCTTGTTGCCCCGTCACTTCAGAGAAGCGCAATCGATGCTATTTCGGCTGATGGTGTGGATTTCGTTAAAATGGGAAATATGCTCGCGCTCCTTCTGCTCACATACGCCCTAAACGCTGTTTTTACCTATTTCCAGGGCATCTTTTCGGCAAAGCTTTCACAGTTTGCCGTAAGAAAAATGAGGACGGATCTCTTTGCAAAATTGGTTCGCCTTCCGATAAAATATACCGACACACATCCTCATGGCGACCTTATGAGCCGAATGACAAACGACGTTGAAAATGTATCAACCACTGTTTCGCAGTCCATAGGCTCTCTTATTTCAAGCGTTCTCACAGTTATCGGCTCGCTTGTTATAATGATTTACTATTCCCCGCTGCTTACATTGATAAGCATTTCAACAATTGTTCTTACGATAATTGTAAGCGCTTTTATGAGCCGAAATATGCGTAAATATTTCATTGCTGAGCAAACCCTTTTGGGAACTCTCAACGGACATATTGAGGAAATTGTTACGGGCTGCAAAACCGTCACAGCGTATAATAAGCAGAAGGATGCCGCCGATAAGTTTGACGGAATAAGCGCAAATTTAAAGAAAGCGGGCATAAAGGCGCAGATTTTCGGCGGCGCAATGGGTCCATCAATGAATGTTATTTCAAATATAGGCTTTCTCCTTGTCGCCGTTTTCGGAGGAAAGCTCGCCCTTGAGGGAGCAATTACAATCGGCACAATTCAGGCTTTTATCCTTTATTCAAAGCAGTTTTCACGTCCCATAAACGAAATTGCCAATCAATATGCTCAAATCCAGTCCGCAATTGCGGGCGCAGAGCGTGTCTTTGATATTATGGAGGCTGAAACGGAAAGCGAAGCGGGTGAAATTGAATTTCATTCAGAGGATGTCAAGGGAGATATCAGCTTCAAAAATATACAATTTTCCTATGTTCCCGAAAAGCCTGTACTAAAGGGCTTTGACCTTGAAGTAAAAAGCGGCGAAAAGATTGCCATTGTCGGCGCAACGGGTTCGGGAAAGACAACGGTTGTAAACCTCCTTATGCGCTTTTACGATGTGGACAGCGGAACAATCACAATTGACGGAAAGGATATATCCAAGGTAAGCAAATCCGAGCTTAGGGAAGCAATCGCAATCGTTTTGCAGGACACAGTCCTTTGGGACGGAACAATTGCTGATAATATCCGTTACGGCAGACTCAGCGCATCGAATGAGGAAGTCCTTAATGCGGCGGAATCGGCAAATGCGGATGTGTTTATCGATCGACTTAAGGACGGCTACGAAACAAGGCTTTCCGAGAGCGGCAGCAATCTTTCGCAGGGTCAGCAGCAGCTTCTTTCTATCTCAAGAGCCGTCCTCAAAGACCCTAAGATACTTATCCTCGATGAAGCTACGTCAAGCGTTGATACAAGAACGGAAATGAACATCCAATCGGCTATGGTCGCCCTTATGAAAAACCGAACAAGCCTTATTATAGCTCACCGACTTTCTACCATTCGTGATGCTGACAGAATTATTGTTGTGGATAACGGTCGGGTTATCGAATCGGGAAATCACGAAGAGCTTCTTGCGAATAAGGGCGCATATTATAGGCTTTATAAAAACCAATTTGAGGGAATTGCAACCTAATAAATAAAAAAACCTGTCGAAAATTTCAATCGACAGGTTTTACTTTTTATTCTTCAATCAGCTTTAAAATGCTTTGCTTCGGAACAGCGCCGACAGATCGGTTAACAACCCTCCCGTCCTTGAAAACAAGTAACGATGGTATGCTGTCTATGCCGAATTTCACCGCAAGCTCCGATTCTTCGTCAACATTGATTTTGCCAACCTTTATGTCGGTTCGCTCTTCTGCGATTTCGTCAACAATGGGTGAAACCATTATGCACGGTCCGCACCACGCCGCCCAGAAATCTACAAGCACAGGCTTGTCCGACTTTATTACCTCGCCCTCAAAATTCGCATTGGTTATCGTTATTACAGCCATAAAAATTCTCCTTTCGGTATGATTATTTGCTCTTATAATAAAGCATACAATGACAGTATCCCTCAAAATCGGGGTCTTTAATCTGATCCCGAAATTCCTTGCACATACATTTATTGTCCTCCGTCCTTTGCAGGCGGCATGGGCAATAGCCTCCCGTGCGTTTGAGCCCCTCCTTGATTTTTTCGGTTACAGCCGCATCGGTGTTGAGAGTTATTTTCATGTGTTCAATCCTCCTCGCTTTGGATTGCCGGAAGTTCGTCCTTTTCCTTCGGCGGAACATATCCCTCGGGGAGCTGTTCCTTGACCGCAACAAGGAGCTTGATTTTTTTACCCTCTCTTGTGAACATTTCCTCATGCTCCGTTTCAAAATTCGGGGAATAATCGGAGGAGTGCAGATCCCTTGTTATAAATTTTATGCTGAAGCCCGAATGTTCAAAATAGGGGAGGGATTCCTCGAAAAGCTCATCATCGTCGGTTTTGAAGTGGATTTCCCCGCCGTCCTTGAGAAATGTCCTGTACTGCATAAGCTGCCTTGTGTGAGTGAGGCGGCGTTTTTTATGACGTTTCCTCGGCCACGGGTTGCAGAAATTTATGTAAAGCCTGTCTATACGGTCGTTTTCATCAAATGATGTATGAATCATTTCGATATTGCAGGAAACGAGCTTTATGTTGTTTATCTCCCTGCCCGCTGCATCAAAGCCGCTTACAACAGTGCGCCTTGCAACGGCAAGCATTTCGCTTTTTATGTCCAGGGCAAGCCAGTTTACATCGGGATAATGCATTGCCGCCTGAACAACAAAACGTCCCTTACCGCAGCCAAGCTCGGCGTAAAGCGGTTTATCGTCATTGTAAACGGTGTTCCATTTACCCTTGTATTCCTCTGCGTGTTCAATGTAAAACGGACAAACCGCAAGCTCGGGCCTTGCCCATTTTTTTCTCCTCATTCTCATAATATGTATAATCCTTTGTACTTATTTCTTAAAGGAAAGCTCTAAGCTCTCAATAGATGTTTTGAGCCTTGTGTATTTTACTCCCGCCGCTTCAAGCATACGCTTTGACGCAATTGTTGCCTCGCTGTCGGCATATTTGTCATAGAGATAGACAACCTCCTTTATCCCGGACTGAATAATAGCCTTTGCGCACTCGTTGCAGGGGAAAAGGTCAACGTAAATTTTGGCGTTTTTAAGGGATTTGCCGTTGGAATTGAGTATAGCGTTAAGCTCGGCATGGACAACATATTTGTATTTTGTGTTTTCGCCCTCCCTTGCCCATGGGAAAACATCATCGGAGCAGCCGACGGGGAAACCGTTGTAGCCCGTTGAAAGGATGATGTTGTCCTCGCTTACTATGCATGCCCCAACCTGTGTGTTGGGGTCTTTGCTGCGCTTGGCGGCAAGGAGAGATACTCCCATAAAATATTCATCCCATGAAATATAGTCCGTTCTTTTCATAATTTAAGCACCCACCTCACTATAAAGTTCATCTGTCGGTATCGGTTTACAGCTATTATAGCATATTGCTATAAAAAAAGCAAATTTTTTATATAAGAAAATTTAGTATAACTGTTGATTTTACATATTAAATGTGATATAATTTAACTGTATCTATGAAAAATGTATGAAATAAAGCGTAAATATTACCATTTATCCGGTAGGAGGATTTTTTAATGAGCTACAAACAGGATTTTATTAAGTTTATGGTTGAGTGCGGAGTTCTTACGTTCGGGGATTTTACCCTTAAAAGCGGAAGAAAAGCTCCTTATTTTATTAACACAGGCAACTACAGAACGGGCGCGCAGCTTGCAAGGCTCGGTGAGTTCTATGCTGCCTGCATAAAGGAAAACGGCATTGAGGCTGATACCCTTTTCGGCCCTGCGTATAAGGGAATACCGCTTTCCGTTTCAGCCGCCGTCGCTCTTTATAATAAATACGGCGATGAGGTTAATTACTGCTTTGACAGAAAGGAAGTAAAGGATCACGGCGAAGGCGGTATGTTCGTTGGCAAAAGGCTTGCTGACGGCGAAAAGGTCGTTATCATCGAGGACGTTATGACCTCGGGAAAGGCGCTTAAAGAGGTTATGCCTAAGCTCACTTCGGAGGCAAGGGTTAACGTAACAGGTATGGTTATCACGGTTGACAGAATGGAAAAGGCTCTCAATTCCGACAGCTCCGCCGTTCAGGAGGCTTACAAGGAGTTTGGGGTCAAGGTTTATTCCATTGTTACAATGAATGATATTATAGATGCAATTAAGGACGGAGTTATTGAGGGAAAGGAATACCTCAATAAAATGCTCGAATACAGGTCTGTTTATGGGGCATAATTCGGTTAACGGCAGCGTGGAACGGCGCATATAGGTTCGGCGTGGCTGCGCAGTCTGCGTCTGCGCCGTTGACTGCTTGATTTTTAAGGCTTTCACTGTCAGCGGCGGGGAAAGGCTTGGTTCATAATAAATTTTCACCGCTGAGAAACGGAGTAAAAAATGAGCGTAAAGTTTGACCTTACTGTGGCGGGTGCCGAAATTCTCGATTCTGTTATATTTATGGATAAATCCCCCGCCTATGCGGCTTTCAAGGAGGAAATCGAAAAAATCCTTGCCGATTTCAATAAGACAAAGCATTTTGGCGGAAATACCGATATTGATGTAAAGGGCCTTGTTGAAAGCTCCGAGGAAACTCTTCTTCATATGCAAAGGGCATATCTCATCTGGACCTTTAACGAGGACTATGGCAAGATGCCGCAAAATGAAACAGATTACAGCAAGTTCCTCAAGCTTTTCGTTAAATCCCAGGAAAAGGCTCTTGTCGTGGCAAACGGCGGCAGCAAGTCAATCGATGTTACGGAGATTGAAGGCTTTATCAAGAGCTTTGTGAGCGAGGTTTCCGCAAAGCCTGAGCTTTTCAATAGTCTTAAAGAATTTTTCTCGGGCTATATTTACGGCTATTTCTTCAACTATCTTTCCGAACAGACCGTTATGAAGAACTATGCCGAGTTCCTTGTCTGCCTTGGAATTATGTCCAATAAGATTTCAACATCCGAAGCTCAAAAGCAGGAGATTCTCCCGAAAATGGCAATTCTCCTTAATAATGACCGCTTTAAATATATAAGCGGAAATATCCCGCTTTCCGTTATGTTCAATATCGTCTATGACCGCTTTGAGCTTACGGGAATTACAGATGAGGAAAGCGAAACCATAAAGTCTGCGCTTAGGGAATACATTGTTTCAAACTATGAGTTCCGCAGCGATGGCGAGCTTATTTCCGACACGCTTGTTACAAATGTTATGACTAAGCTCAACAATCGTTATATATGCGCGGCCGACTTTGTTTCCGACCTCCACGCAAACTCATTCGATGGAATGAGAACGTTCCTCGATTCGGATAAAAACGATATGGGCGAGTATACATATGACAAGCTTCTTTCAGTTATAGATATGAAGTGCAAGGAGAATTATGACAGCTTCTATACCTCCAACAGGGATGCGGTCATTGAAACATCGTTCGGCGCAGATTGCCGCGGATATAAGTATCCCCTTGTGTTCAGCAATGATGGCAGCTTCTGGTTCTCCGACATTTACAAGGAGCTTATATTCCCCGCCGCCGATAAGGCTGCTTTTGTCCCTGTCAATGCGGAGGATCTCCCAATTGCGGAATTTTCCTTCACGGAGTCTGCGCTCAATACAAATATTATACGTTTCCTCGGCGGAATTGAAGCAAAGGGTTATACTGTTCGCACGGATAAGCTTCCGCTTGTCAATGAAATTAAGCAAATAAGAAAATCCTCTGTCGGCGATTTGGAAAAGCGTATGCTTATTCTTGAAAAGCTCCTTTATATTATCTCCGGAAATATGGACAGTACCTCTTATATGCATTTGCTTAACGACTGCGTGTTTGAAACAAAGCTTTACGATGATTATATCCGTTACAGGATGGATTGCCTTTTCAAAAACGGCATAAAGAGCCATGATGCAAAGAAAAAGCTTCTTGATAATATTAACAGCATAAGCTGATTAAGCGGAAATTGTGTCCCGCCCCTGCCGCATGAGCCTAAGGGGCGGGAGCATTGACAGCGGTTGTTAGGAGAGGTTGGCGTAACTACAATATGAATCTTAGAAAATACACGGCGGTTTTGCTTGCTGTATGCCTTTCGGCGGCAATGCTTACCTCCTGCGGGAAAAATTCAAAGTCGGACAAGCTTGTGCAGAATGCCGTTGAGCTTTACGATGCAGGGGACTATCAAAGCGCCCTCGATGAGCTTATCAAGGTGGATGAAAACGACCTTAAAAGCGTTAAGCCGGAGATATATTTCTTCTATTCCGGGGAAACCTACTATAAGCTCGGCGATTATGAAAATGCCCTTGAAGCGCATCAAAAGGCGGTTGAAATCAAGGAGGATCTCTTCAAAAGCTGGGTCACGATTGGGGTGTGCTACCGTAAGCTGGGCGATGAATCAAATGCGTTGAAGGCATACGAAAGGGCGCTGGAATATGACCCCGAAAATGCCGATTCGGTTGGGCTTTATGTGAGCCTTGGCTCGCTTTATATCTCAAACAATAAGCCATATACGGCGATAGATTACCTTGAAAGGGCTGAGGAAATTTATCCCGAACAGCCCGCCGCACACGCCTATCTCGCAATTGCTTATGCAATGGCATATGAGTATGAAAAATCGGATGAACAGCTTGTCCTTGCTTCCGCATATGGCTATGAGGACATTGATTCCGTAAAAAAACAGATTGAAATTGTAAAAAACGGATAACATATTTATGAAACAGGTATAATCTGCAATTAAACGGAGGTTCAGTATGCTTGAAAACGCTCTTGTCAATAAAAATAAGTCCGTAAACTACAAGGATATGACAAAACAGCTTGAACAGAATTTATCTGCGCTTCAACAAAAAATCAGGGATAAAAAGCTGCCTGTAATTATCCTTTTTGAGGGTTGGGGAGCTTCGGGAAAGGGTCAGCTTATCGCAGATATAATCAAAATGCTCGATCCGCGCTTCTTCAAGGTTTATTCTACCATGCCCGCAAATGATTTTGAGAAACGCTATCCACTAATGAAGCGCTTTTGGGCAAATCTCCCGGAATACGGCGCAATGTCCATCCTCGACCGAAGCTGGTATCAGGAGCTTGCAATCGCAAGGCTTGAGGAGGGAATCTCCAATGAGGAATATGAGCGCAGAATTAAATCGGTTAATATTTTTGAACGTCAGCTTACCGATGATGGCTACCTTATAATAAAATTTTTCCTCCATATCTCCCACCAGGAGCAGAAAAAGCGTTTCCTAAAGCTCAAAGAGAACAGCTCAACCAAATGGAGAGTTACCGAGCTTGATAAAAAAAGACATAAAAATTACGACATTTATTATAAGCAGTTTGACGATATGCTTATGAAAACCAATTCCCCGCATTGCCAATGGAAAATTATCGATACAACCGACCGCAGCTTTACAAAATTCCAGGTTTTTAACGTCCTTGTAAGTCAAATTGCAAATGCGGTTAATTCCGAACCGCCGCAAAAGGTGATTCCGTCGATTTCGGAGCTTTTTGAGCTTGTCCCTCAGCCGAAGCTGTCCGAAGTGCGCCTTGAGGGAAAGGAGATGCAGCCCTCCAAATATTTTGATGAGCTGAAAAAAGCACAGAAGGAGCTTTCAAAGCTACACGGAAAGCTCTATAAAAAGAAAATTCCCGTTGTCCTTGTCTTTGAGGGCTGGGATGCGGCAGGAAAGGGCGGAGCAATAAAGCGCATAGGCACGGCGCTTGATCCGAGAGGCTATGAGGCAGTTCCCATCGCCGCACCCGATAAGCATGAGCTTAACCGACATTATCTGTGGCGCTTTTGGGCTTCGCTGCCAAAAACGGGACACATAACAATCTTCGACCGTTCGTGGTACGGCAGGGTTATGGTTGAACGAATAGAGAAGCTCACCCCCGAGGAACGCTGCGCTATGGCTTATCGTGAAATAAACGAGTTTGAGCAGGAGCTTACCGAATGCGGAATTATCGTGCTGAAATTCTGGCTCCAGATTGATAAAAATGAGCAGCTTCGTAGGTTCACCGAACGGCAGAATACCCCCGAAAAGCAGTGGAAAATTACCGATGAGGACTGGAGAAACCGTGAAAAATGGGATCTATACGAACCTGCCATTGACGAAATGATACAGAAAACATCAACAGCCGCAGCACCATGGCACATTATTGAGGGAAACAACAAAATGTTTGCGAGAATTAAGATAATGAATATTATTATCGATAAAATCAATGAAGCTATCAAAAAATAAATTTAATGGAATCGCCCCTGAAGCCGCCGTAAAATGCAGCCTCAGGGGATTTTTTTATGCGTTTATGTGAGTTAAAGCGATAGATGATGAATTTGCAGGAATTATAAATATAAAATTCATTTTACGTCATATTTTGCTGTATATAATTTATATATATTTAAACAGAATTAATGCAACAAAAACAATACTGAATTTCATATATTTCTCTCGTTTTGCATTAATGTTGCCCAAAATGTACTTGCTATGAAAGTTTAATAAAGATAAATTGCATAAAAATATTATAAAGACTTGACAAATTACTCCGAATGGTATATAATCAAAACATAGAAAACAGCAAGGGCGCTGTGAATGGGGCTGCAAAGGCGCAGCTCGGTTCGCAGTACCCTGTTTCTGTTTTGAATATCAACTTACTCAATATTTTAGGAGGGGTAAAATATGGTTGACTCAAGTATCATGGAAATAATTTCGAGCGCTGTGACTGAAGAAGCGTTTGGAATTTGGTATCTAATCGGTGCGGCGCTTGTATTCTTCATGCAGGCAGGTTTCGCAATGGTAGAAACGGGCTTCACCAGAGCAAAGAATGCCGGAAACATCATTATGAAGAACCTTATGGACTTCTGTATCGGCGTTCCGATGTTCATTCTTATCGGTTTCGGACTTCTTCTCGGCGAAGATGTTGCAGGCTTTATCGGCAAACCGGGATTTGATATTTTTACGGATTATGCAAACTTTGATTGGTCCTCATTTGTGTTCAATATGGTTTTCTGCGCAACAACCGCTACTATCGTTTCGGGCGCAATGGCTGAAAGAACCAAGTTCCTTTCATACTGCATTTATTCCGCAGTAATCAGTGGACTTATTTATCCGATTGAAGCGCACTGGATTTGGGGCGGCGGCTGGCTTGCTCAGCTTGGCTTCCACGATTTTGCCGGTTCATGTGCAATTCATATGGTTGGCGGTATTTCCGCTATCATCGGCGCAAAGATTCTTGGACCTCGTATCGGCAAATTTGTTACCGATAAGAAAACGGGTAAGGTTACAAAGGTTAACGCTATCCCCGGTCACTCGCTTACAATTGGCGCGCTCGGCTGCTTTATCCTTTGGTTTGGCTGGTACGGATTTAATGGCGCAGCAGCTACATCAGGTCCGCAGCTTGGTTCAATTTTCCTTACAACAACAATTGCCCCTGCCGTTGCAACAGTTGTTTGTATGATTTTTACTTGGATTAAATACGGCAAGCCCGATGTTTCAATGTGCCTTAACGCATCCCTTGCGGGCCTTGTTGGAATTACCGCAGGATGTGATGTTATGGATGCATTCGGCGCAACAATGGTTGGCGTTGTTTCCGGACTTCTTGTAGTATTCGGCGTATGGCTTCTTGACCATGTCCTTTACATCGATGACCCCGTAGGCGCTGTTGCGGTACATATGATGAACGGTATCTGGGGTACATTCGCAGTTGGTCTTTTCGCTAACCCCGACGTTCCCGGATACGCAGTTGAAAATGCCGATGGAGCAGCATTTGCAGGTCTTTTCTACGGCGGCGGAGTAAAGCTCCTCGGACTCCAGTGCCTTGCAATTCTTACAGTTGGTTTGTGGACTGCCGTTACAATCACAATTACATTTGTTATTATTAAGAAAACTATCGGTCTTCGTGCTTCTGTTGAGGAAGAAACAAGGGGTCTTGATATTACAGAGCATGGTCTTCCTTCTGCATATGCTGACTTTATGCCAATGCCTGTTTCAAACTCAATCTTTACGGGTGAAACTACAGTTCATGAGGAAGCTCCCATTGCGGCTGCTGTACCCGTTGTTTCCGAAAGACCCAATATCGAACGCATCAGCGGCGAAAAGAACAAGTACACAAAGGTTGCTGTTGTTTGCAAACAGGGTAAGTTTGAAGAGCTCAAGAATGCGCTTAGTGAGATCGGCGTAACTGGCTTTACAGTTACAAACGTCCTCGGCTGCGGTACTCAGAGAGGCGCAGGCGAGATGTACAGAGGTGTTCCGATTGAAGCAACTCTTCTTCCTAAGGTTAAGGTTGAGGTTATTGTTTCAAAGGTTCCTGTTGAAACCGTTGTTGAAACGGCAAGAAAGGCTCTTTATACAGGTCACATCGGCGATGGTAAAATCTTCGTATATGATGTTGAGGATGTTATCAGAGTAAGAACCGGAGAAAGCGGCTATGATGCTCTCCAGGATGCTGACGATTGATTATTTCCAAACTAAACCTTCATATAGAATAGTCGGGAAAGCGGTGCATGAATCCATGCGCCGCCTTTTCGTTTGTATGGATTGGAGAGAAGCTACTACAGCAATATTTTTGTTTCTTTACAACAAAAGTTTTCAACTTATACAGTAAATCTTTGAAGAATTTGTGTATATTTTTTAACATTTTCCCTTGAAATAATAGATATTATATGTTATAATTTAAATATAGGCTTGTAAAGTGAGCTTAAAAGACACTATTATGTAAAGGAGCGTTTGAGGTATGAAAAATTATTTTGATTTAACAGGCAATGTGGCGATAGTAACAGGCTGTTCAACAGGACTTGGCGTTCAAATGGCAAAGGCGCTTGCTAATCAGGGCTGTAAAATCGTAGCTTTGGCACGCCGTAAAAACCTCATTGATGAGGTTGCAGACGTAATCGCTGAGGAATACGGCGTTGAAACGTTGGCAGTTTCCTGCGACATCACAAGCACCGAACAGGTTCAGAATGCCGTTAAGGCGGCTATGGATAAGTTCGGCAGAATAGATATACTTATAAATAACGCAGGTACGGGCGCTGTTGCCCCCGCCGAGGAGATTACCGATGAACAGTTCCTAAACGAAGTTAATATAGATCTTTTCGGAACATTCAAGATGGCGCGCGAGGTTGCTAAAACGGCTATGATTCCCGCAGGCTACGGCAGAATAATCAATATAGCCTCAATGTACGGTCTTGTCGGTAATAAAATTGCCCCGGCATCGCCATATCATGCAGCAAAGGGCGGCGTTGTCAACCTGACAAGGGCGCTTGCCTGCGAATGGGGCGATAAGGGAATTACCGTAAATACAATCTGCCCGGGCTATTTTGAAACTCCGCTTACAAAGGAAACTCTGCAAAGCGAATTTTTCCGGAACTATGCCCACACGATGATTCCCGAGTCACGCTACGGCGTTGACGGCGAGCTTGATACGGCTGCTATATTCTTTTCATCACCCGCATCAAGCTATGTAAACGGAGCAGTCCTTCCTGTTGACGGTGGATATACTTCGCTGTAAATTAGGATATGCAGTAACATAGGCTCTCCTCGCCCCTAAATCCGATTTGTTCGGCTTGGGGGCAGGGGATATTTTTATGCTTGGTGTGCGGTTTGCTGTATTAAGCTGCTTGCCGTCCCAAAAAGCGAACACCTGTCGGATTTTTCCGAGGGGAAGTATTGATTTTTTTGGAATGTTGTGGCATAATTATCTTGAATGAAGCTCTAATTTACAGTAACTCGGCATGGGACGCTATTTAGTTTAACTCAAACATTAAATCAGACGTCTGGTGCAATGGTTTCTCCGCTTTTAGTGGAGTTGTTTTTTTACAAATAGGCGCATTATTCACCACTTGTGGCAGGTGTGGATACAATCTGTCGTTTCCGCATAAGGCAGGCGTTTTTCAGTGCATCCCACCGAAAAACGCTTATGTTTTATGCTGTACCTAAGAGCGAACGTCCGCCCATTATTTGAAAAAATCACTCTGCCTTTGAGGCGTTGTGGTATAGTATGTTGAGTAAATTGGCTATTTATATCAAAAATCTGTTTTGGAAAAATATTTTATTTAAAGGAGAAATTCCGAAATGAACATTCATGAAGATATATTCCCTGCGCATATAACCTATATAAATGGAGAGCAAAGAATACAAACCGTATCCGAACATCTGTGTAATGTGTCGGAATACGCTTCCAAAATTTGCGCCTGCTTTAAGCTTGAGAATGCAGCTCGGTTAGCGGGGCTTATTCATGATATCGGGAAATATACCAAGGCATATAAGAACTATATAGAAAAGGCTTCAAACGGAGAAAAGGTCGTGAGGGGCTCCGTGAACCACACCTTTGCGGGCGTTATATGGCTTATGGAGCGTTATCACGAGAAGTATCCGCTCTCCTCGGAAATGATTGCATATGCTGTTGGGGCGCACCACGGCAACTTTGACATTTGCGGATTTGATGGAAATGGTTTTTCACATCGTTTGGACTATAACCGTGACGACATAGATTACAGCAACGCAATATCGGCATTTTTATCGGATTTTCCCAACACTTCATATTTAGATGAGCTTATGGAGAATGCCAATGCCGAAATCAATAAATTCATAGATAATTTAGGAAACTGCGGTGAAAAGGGATTCAATGAAGGTATGACCGTAAGGCTTATCCAATCCGCTTTGATAGATGCCGACAGACGCGATACATCCGAGTTTATGAACGGAATCAGTCTTGAACCAAAGTCCGCCGATTGGGGAAAGGAGCTGAAAAATCTTGAGGATCGCCTGAAAAATATAAAGAGCAATGCAAACGAAAATATAAAGCTGTCCCGTGAATATTTTTCAAATAAGTGCGCTGAATTTGCTGCCGTATATAAGGACGGTATATACAAACTTACGCTGCCGACAGGAGCAGGAAAAACCCTCGCTTCACTGAGGCTTGCCCTTGCAAACGCAGCGGCATTTAATAAGGAGAGAATATTTTTCGTCATTCCCCTGTTAAGTGTTATCGAGCAGAACGCAAAGGTTATTCGTGAAAATATTTCGGACGAAAGCATTATTGCGGAGCATCATTCCAATGTTGTAAGTGAGAAGGATTCCAATGAAGAGCTTGATATGAATGAGCTTCTTACGGAATGCTGGGATAAGCCCATAATGGTTACAACTCTTGTACAGCTCCTGAACACGTTATTTTCGGGAAAAACCTCATGCATAAGACGAATGAAGTCGCTCCGAAACAGTGTCATAATTATAGACGAGGTTCAGTCGCTTCCGAAAAAGACTATTGATATGTTTAATTCCGCCATGAATTTTCTTGCGAAAAATTGCGGGGCAATGATAGTTCTTTCTTCGGCAACGCAGCCTGTTTTGGATATGCCGTGGCGGGATTCCCGCTATGCAGTCCGTTCCCTGAAATATTCCGAACCAGCAAACATCGTCCCTTATGATGATAAATATTTTAATTGCTTTAAGCGAACAAGGATATACGATTGCCGCAGCAGGTTTGGCTTTACAATAGAGGAATTCTCCGATTTTGTTCTTGATAAATCCAATGAGAATCCGTCCTTGCTGGTTATATGCAATACCAAGAAAAGCTCGCTTGAATTGCATAGGCATCTTCAAGGAAGAACCGATGCGGAGCTTGTATACCTTTCGGCAGGAATGTGTATGCGGCACAGAGTTGACACTGTTGACAGAATAAATGGGCTTCTTAGCAAAAAGAAAAAGGTAATTTGTGTTTCAACTCAGGTTGTCGAGGCGGGGGTGGACTTTTCCTTTTCATCGGTAATACGTGTAATAGCGGGTGTTGATAATATCATACAAGCGGCGGGCAGATGCAATCGCGGCGGCGAGTTTTCCGAGCTTGGTGATGTTTATGTTGTGAATTTAAACGATGATGCCG
The DNA here is from genome assembly GCA_021199335.1 of Oscillospiraceae bacterium. GTDB lineage: Bacteria > Bacillota > Clostridia > Oscillospirales > Ruminococcaceae > UMGS363. The sequence continues at coordinate 62,407 of JAJQIG010000015.1, forward strand.
AAAATCTCAGAATGCTGAAAGAAATAAAGTTTTCGCAGCAATGTACGTCCGATGTTTTGGATTTTATGCCCGATAACAGCGATCTTTCCGATGAAGAAAATATTAATACATACTATGAGTGTTTATTCAAGGATAAAAAAACCTGCGCAACGTTTTCTTATCTTATAAATAAGTTGGATATAGAAACAAGCATCTATGAATTACTATCCGGAAATAGAGTAATCACCAATTTAAACAAAAACAAAAACGGAAAATATCGTCTGCATCAATCCTTCAAGACAGCGGGAGAGCTTTTCTGCGTTTTTGACCAAAGTACAACGGATGTAATTGTTCCGTATAATGAGGGAGCGCAAATAATCGCCGACCTCAATTCCGAAAGGGCGCAGTACGACATGGCGTACGCAGCGGAGCTTTTTGAAAAAGCTAAGCCATACACTATAAATCTATTCAGGTACCAAGTGGATCAGCTCAACGAAGAGGGTATGCTCCATTCGGATATAAATAAAAGATTTCTCTGCCTTGATGTGCAGAATTACAGCGACAATGTAGGTTTATGCATGGAGGGGCAGATTTTTAATGGGGGAGGAATAATTTGAGCTTCGGAAATACGGTTGAATCTGGGGTGTATGGAAACTATGCGCTGTCCGGTGATTTGTCAACGGGAATCGGGCAGCGAAAAAAATTCACAATGTGCGTAGATGGCATAGGAATCATAATTATAGCAAAGAGTATGATTGCATATTTTCGATGTGGGGTGCAAAACAAGCGGCTTAGTAAAACCTGCATAAGCCTTATTTCCTATTGAAAATAATATCAGGCAAAATTATTGCGGTTTCTTCGTCGTCATCATCACCTTTCCATGCACAGATATACCTTATCACGGCATCGGTCGGCACATAACCCTGTGAAGTAAGATTTCTGACCTGTGCGCTGCAATCCTTGGAAAGCTTAAGCACAGCCTTTTCGTTTGCATTTATGTACATATAATCATTTTTCATGACAAGATGCATTCCGCTTTTTAGCCGCTCCAAAATTATACGTTTCTTATCCTTGAAAAATCCGAGATTTACATCCTTGTGAGAAAGCTGCATAATTAATTGATCGGGTTTAACGTATCTGTTTTTATCGATAATATATTCATCCGAATAATCCGCAAAGGCATCCATTTCGTTGCAGCTATAGTGAATATGCAAATTGTTTTTAGCTCTTGTTACAGCAACATAAGCCGCCCTTTTTGCCGCATCGTCCGCAAGAGAGTTCTTTCCGAGGATAAGAAAAACGTTGTCAAATTCTCTGCCCTTGGATTTATGCATCGTTGAAACGGTAATTACATCCTTTTCGTCCTTGTAAAAATCTTCAAATTTCGATTCATGCAGAAAAAGGCTGAAATCTGTCCGATATTTTTTTTCGTTTAGGTCCGAGAAGGACTTGAGCACATCAAGCACAAAGTCAAGGCAGCCGCTGGCCGCATATTTTTGGCTGAGTTCTTCTATGGCTTTTTCCCATATTTCGTCCGAAATAACGGGAGAATAGTCATTGCTGTCAGGGTGTTTAAGGTGTTTTATGAAATAACGTATTTCAGCCAAATTGCTTATGTCAAATCCATCATTGCCCTGAATAAGCTTTGCAGGTATCTTTTTCTGTCTGAGTACACCCAGAGCCATCATTGATTCCTTGTTTGTTTCTGTGAGGACGCATATGCTGCCGCTGTAATCTGAGGCTATAATATCGTTTATCACTGCCGTTTCCATGTCAGCTCCAATGTGTTTTATGAGCCGCACTTTTCCGACGCTTTCCCTCGCAGAAAGAATTTCTTCCGTTTTCATTCTTCCCGAAACAGATGATATAAACCTGTTTGCAAATCTTACAACATTTCCGCAGCTGCGATAATTATCAATCAACGTATACATCATTGCATTATGGTTCGTGAGGAGCATATTCATATGCTTGGAATTCGAACCCCTGAACTCGTATATATTTTGGTCGTCATCGCCAACGGCAATTACACGTAAATCCTCATTTTGCTCCATCAGTGTTTCGACAAGCGCATATTCACAGCTGTCCATATCCTGCGCTTCATCGATAACAAGCACTGTTTTTGTGATTTTTCCGAGATCAACCTCGCCGTTTTTAATCATCTTAACAGCGTCTTCAACAACATTTTTCGATTCATCCAAATTTCCTATCTTGCCAATTATATCGAAGCAGTAGGAATGAAATGTCTTGACTTCAACAAAATGAGCCGCAGAGGTTCCTATAAGGTCGCAAAGCCTTTGCTTAAATTCTATCGCAGCAGCCCTTGAAAAGGTCAGCATGAGGAGCTGTTCGCTTTTTACATTTTCCATAATAAGCAGTGACGCAAGCTTGTGGACAAGAACCCTTGTTTTTCCGCTGCCCGGGCCTGCCGCTACGACAATATTTTTTGATACCTTGTCATTTATTATTGCAAGCTGTCGTTCGGAAAGAGTGCCGAAAATGCGTTCAAATCTTTCGGGGGTAATATTCCGCTCAATTTCCTTTGCTCTTTCTCCCTCAAAATATGTATTGATGAATTTCTTATAATCCATCGAAAAATAATCATTGACAAATTTAAGCGCGGCATCATAATCCCTCACCATCATATTTGCATATTCTCCAACAATATGTATCTGCTGTATTTTCTGTTGATAGAATGTATCAAGCTGCCTGTAGTCATCGACTTTGTAGCGTTTTTTGTTGTCAAGCTCCAAACGAGTTATTTTCATTGCATTATAAATTACCAAAAACCCGTCTTCAAGACGCATAGCCCCTATCTTCGATAAGAAAAGCAGCGCATCTTCAATATATTTAATCTTTATATCCACACCTGTACGGGACTTGTACTCTGTTTTAAGCTCAAGAACCGAAAACTGCACAGGCGCTTCATCCTTATTGTTAGCTTTTCCGCTTATGTCGAACAGATACTTTATAATTACGGATGCAATTTCATAACACTTTTTCCTTACTTCTCTAAGCTTATCAATTTCAAGCTTCAGAACAACTGTCACCCTGTCCGTAAGTGCGTTTTGCTCACGCTGTATATATCCTTTCATAGTCCAATAATAAAAAATTGTTTTAATTGATTTAACGGTGCAGTTTTTAATGCCGTTTTTTATGGCAAAATCATTTAGCTCCCTGTAATTTGTGTTTATTTCACGTTTGTTAAGATTACTGAGGAGAAAATTTTCTGTTGCTTCAAACCTTTTGAGAGCGATAAGAGCCTTGTTGGCGGTATCAGTCCTGCTGATATATGCGGTAAGATCTTTTGCATTTGCAAGTATGCCCTCTTCACGCATATTGGATATTGCTGCAATAACGTCCGCTTTCTGTATCCCGAGTCGGTCTGCGATATAATCCACACGAGATTCGGCATCGTCATTTCGTGTTTTCGAAATTGCTTTTTCGGAAATCAGCGAGCTTATAATTCGCCTTGCGTTGGTACGTTCGGTATCATTTTCAAAGCGTTGTGATTTATTGATAATAACCGAAGCCTCAGCCATGTTTTTAACAAGTATACTGTCGGCATAAATTTTGGGCGAATTTTTTCCTCGTTTTATATATCCCGCATTTTCAAGCGCAAGGATGGCGGTCTTTACTCTTGTTTCTATATCGCGCTTGCTTTCATCCCAACCCGACTGCCTCGCAATTTCGAGAGGAGAACAGCTTACCTCGGGGCGGGATTTTGTAAAATATTTTATCGACTTCCAAACCTGCTGTATTTCGTTGATGCTCAGTTTTGTTTGATTTAAAAGCATAAAATGCTTGTCAAGGTCGTTATCGCTGTAAAGCACATAACAATCCGCATTCAGGGTTTGATCTCTTCCTGCTCTTCCCGCTTCCTGAACATAATTTTCAAGCGAATCGGAAATGTTGTAATGAATAACAAGACCCACATTGGACTTGTCAACGCCCATTCCGAATGCAGAGGTAGCGACAATTATCTGCACATCATCGTTTATAAAAGCTTCCTGATTAGCTTGCTTTTCATTGCTGTCCATTTTTCCGTGAAAAGCCCTTGCCCTAAATCCGTCACTGCACAGCTTCTCCGCAATTTCAACGGTACGCTTTGTGCGTGATGCATAAACAATGGTGGGGCAGTTTTTTTGCTCAATAAGCCTGCGGAGCGTATCATATTTTTCACCGTCATCCTCCTGATACAGCACTTCATATCTTAAATTTGTTCTTGATGCATTTGTGGTATAAAGCTCAAGTTCAATGTCGAGTTTTTCCTTGAAATACTCCTTTATGTCGCTTATTACCTTTTGCTTTGCGGTGGCTGTAAAGCATGACACGGGAATTTTACAGCCTTCGCCCTTTTTTTCCTCAAGCTCCTTTATAAAATCGCCAATATAGAGATAATCAACACGAAAATCCTGTCCCCATGCGGAAAAGCAGTGCGCTTCGTCAATTACAAATCGCTCAATAGTCCGTGACATAAAAAGCTTTTCAATTGTAACGCTTCTGAGTGATTCCGGTGAAATGTACAGTATTGACGCCAGCCCCGATTCAACTCTTTCAATCGCATCAGCACGCTCAATTGGGCTTAAAAGTCCGTTTATTGTAACCGACTCCGCAATTCCGCGCCTTTCAAGGTTATCCACTTGGTCTTTCATAAGCGATTGAAGGGGGGATATTACAACAGTAAGCGCCCTCTTATTTTCTCCCGCCATAAGAGCGGGTATCTGGAATGTTAGGGACTTTCCTCCTCCCGTGGGAAAAATCGCAAGGAGAGATTTGTCGCTTACTGCGGCTCTTACTGCCATTTCCTGCAATGGTTCGCCATTATATGTACGAAATTCGGTATAACCGAAATATTTTCCCAGCGCATTTATTGGGTCAAGAGCATTCCTGCAATATCCACATTCCATGCAGGGAGTATGCCGCAGAATATGCATAACATTTGTTACATATGGATAAGTCATCGTTACCCATTTAGGAATTATGGAATGTACATCCTCTGCCGAAATAAGCGCAAGACAGTACGCAAGCTCTATGGGATGCTCCATAACAAGCTTGCCGATGGGAGAATTTGAGCATATCTTACCTTCAAAAAAGTCACGTATTGCCAAACCTGCGTCACCGCTTGAAGCATAATTCAGCTTCTTAAAAAAGCCCGAAAAATATATCGAGTTTCTCAGCAGTGCATAATATATAAATTGCTGTTCTGAAGGAAGCTCCCTAAAGGCATTTTCTTCATCAAAATAAAGCTCCATCGCCTTTATTGAGTCGCTGAGAGGGTTGTTTAATTCGTCGTTAAGAAGCTTTTCGTCCTTTACAAGCGCATGATAAGGTTTGTTCGGAAAGAGGAGCGGCGACAGGTACAGCGTATCTATAAAATTTGCGTTTTCGGGCACGTCGATATAATTACTGTCATGGTTTATTATATTGTGTCCGCAGATAAAATCACAGTCCGCTATAAACTCGTGAAATTTTTCACGGGAATTAACGTGCAATTTGTTTCCGTCAGGAGTGACAGCGCCATAATCATACGCTTTATGTTCGGATACGTCTACTTCAACATCAATAAAAATAATGTCCTTGTTCATAGAAAAGCCTCGCTCTTGAATTTTTTGTTTCATTATAGCACATATATTTACATTTTTCAACATTTTTGTGATATTTTTCTTCCCGCATTGTAAAATAGAGCTGCAACCCCGTTTTTTTCGAGATTGCAGCCATTTTTAATGAGTAACAGCATACATAATTACTGTCCATTAGAAAAATTCGCTTTCTTTTACATTTATTAATTTGTTTACGTTTTATGGGGTGTTACCTAAATATAAACATAATACACCGCCTGTTTTTGTGAAGATTTACGAAAAAGCAATATATATATTGACATATTATATTATATAACGTATAATATAATAAATTAAAGCATGAAAGGATAATCTGATTTTTTATGGAAGAACATACAGAAATAATCGAAAACAGCGGGGGAAAGCCCTTAACCTCCAACGCAATTAAATATATTGCCACCGTTGCAATGCTTATTGATCACATAGCATGGTGTTTTGTGGATACAAGTTCGATGCTTGGGCAGATTATGCATATAATCGGAAGAATTACTGCGCCGATAATGTGCTACTTTATAGCGGAGGGCTACCATTACACCAAAAATGTTAAAATGTATCTGCTTAGGCTCGGCATTTTTGCGCTGATTTCGTGGTTTCCGTTTGTTTATATGGAATACGGAACGCTTGCTGTCAATATAACGGATGGGCAAATCAGCTTAAACCCCGTGCAGGGTGTAATTTACACGCTCTTTTTGGGGCTTATTGCTCTTATAAGCGTTCATAACGAAACTGTCCCAAAGCCTATACGTGGCTTTATCGTCCTCATAATCTGTGGGCTTTCCATAATTGGAGATTGGCCGCTTTTTGCAATTGTTTGGATATTGCTGTTCGATAAATTTCACGGCGATTTTAAAAAGCAGGCAATTGCTTTTGCGGCTTCATCCGTAATTTTGATTGTTTTGATTTTCGGGAAAAATCTTACCGATTCATTATTCCAATTCGGCGTTCTTTTGGCGCTTATCCCCCTATATTTTTATAACGGAAAAAGAGGCAAAGGCGGCAGCTTCTGCAAATGGTTTTTCTACATCTTTTATCCGCTTCACCTCGCAATTCTCGGAATACTGAAATACAATATTTTTTAGTCCGATTTGAACTGTAAATTTAAAAGGATAAGGAGGAACGTTTATGGTGTTTCCCGTAAGTGCGGCGCTGCTTGATTCTCTTGTGCTTTCTGTTGTTTCAAGGGAAGATACTTATGGATACAAAATTACGCAGGAAATAAGAGAGGCTATGGAAATGTCGGAATCAACGCTTTATCCGGTCCTGCGTAGGCTTTTGAAGGGCGGCTTTCTTGAGAGCTACGATAGGGAGTATATGGGCAGGAACCGCAGATATTATAAAATAACCGACGCCGGAAGAGAACAGCTCAATTCATATCAGGCCGAGTGGGATTTATATAAAACCAAGATTGATAAGCTTTTGATTTTTAACAACGAAAATGGGAGTGAAAATATATGACCAGACAGGAGTACCTTTCCGAGCTTAACACACATCTTATGTCGCTTCCCGATGAAGAAAGAAACGATGCGGTAAGATTTTACGAAGAATATTTTGAAGATGCGGGAATTGAAAATGAAGCCGCCGTTATGGAGGAGCTTGGAAAGCCCTATACCCTTGCAAAAAGCATAATCTGCGAACAATCCGCTTACTCTAAAAGCCATTCCTACGCAAAGTATCGTGAAAGTCAGGCTCTTGACAGAAATAGGGGCAACGCTTCCGCCAATGAGGATGTTATGCCGAACGGCAGCTCAAAGCCGCACACGCAGTATACCTCATACGCTTCTCAGGATTCGAGTGATACGGCAAATAAGTATTACGATACCTCTTATGAAGCCTATAAGGAAGGCTATACTGCGGATACCCCTCCGCTGTCAGGGAAAAAGAGGAATAATAAACCTAACGGCTGCATTATAGCGCTTATTGTCATCGCTCTCCTCATTATAGCCGTTGTTTGCATTATAATAACTGTGCTTGCCGTTGCTGTTTCAGATAATCGTGACGAAAATTATGACGGAACCTCTGTTGTAGTTACCGATGACGTAGGTGTTGTGGAAGGATCGGCTGAAGTAACGTATGTAGGTGGAAGCTACTCAAAAACCTACCCGTCATACACGAATTTGAAGGGCATTAATATAGATATTCCCTATGCGGATGTTTATATCTATTCGGACTATGATTATTTGGGCATTGATGCCTATGATATAAACTCCGAGTTTTTAGCTCAAGACCTTGACGAAAACGGCATTCTTACGATAAATTATACAGAATCAACGGATAATTTAGTAGATTATGCATTTGATTTCTTTGACGAAACACCTACTATTACGGTTTATCTGCCCGATGCTATTGAGCTTTCGGAGGTTTCCGTAAGTATGATTGCGGGAACACTTTATATCTCGGAGATGAACGCCGAGCGCTTAGACGCAAAGATTACTGCGGGCGATTTGAACCTGGATATGGTCACGATTTCGGAGGAGTTCAAAATAGAATCCGGCGCAGGGGATATAACAATAAATGAGTGTAATCTTTTTAATAAAACCGAAATATCAAACACTGCCGGCGATATTTTTATATCCGCATCCCGATTAACAGGGAACTCCGAAATTAAAGCAACCGCAGGAGATGTGGAATTGGACCTTATTGGTGATATAACCGACTACACCTTTGACATTAAAAGGGGAGTGGGGGATATATCCATAAACGATGAAAGGCGAATTCCCGATACCTCGGGGGAAAACACCCTCAAAGTCACAACCGTCGCAGGCGATTGCGATATTGAAATATACGAATAAAAAGGAGATAATATTATGAAAAAACTTACAAAATCAAGAAACAACAAAATGCTCAGCGGAGTTTGCGCAGGAATTGCAGAATATTTCAACATTGACCCAACATTGGTAAGGCTTGTTTGGGCGGTGCTTATTTGCTGTGCCGGAACAGGTATTCTTGCATACATTATCTGTGCAATAATTATTCCTTATGGTGATGATCCCTCGGTGATGTAAAAAATGGCTTGCAGTTTCATATAAAAATGATGCAATAGGTGTGAGGAAAGAAAAGACAGAGAGGTCAATTTAAATGTGAATCGACCATGACAGTTTGATTGGCGCATTTGTGCAAAAGCGTGAACAGGCACGAAAATATAACCTGATGGACGATGCTTTTTGCCATTGTTATGCATGATAACGGATATTCCGAAGAGATTTCAAACGGTGTACATAAAATGTATTTCAAAACTGAGGTGAGGGATAGTACTTATATTTCCGATTTGATGCCGATTATGACAAATTAATATGCGTGCTTAAATGGCATTTCTCATACATTCACAGTGCATAGCTCGGGTAGAATGTTCATACCAAACAAAGCTGCGGCAAGACCCTTGTTTTGCCGCATTATTTTTTTGTCTGCTCCCCATTCGCAAGAAGTATACCGCCTGTCAAAGCAGTTAAGGGAGCGGCAAAGACAAGCCCGAAGCTGCCTACAATTGTATGTACAATCTCAGCCGCAACGTATTTATAGTTCAGAATATTATCCAAAGGTGTACCCTGAGCCATAAAGACCATTAATAGAGCAATGCAGCTTCCCGAATATGCAAGGAGTAGGGTTGTGGTTATTGTTCCCATTGCCGAACGTCCGACATTCAGACCTGATTTTATAAGCTCAATACGTGAAATGTCGGGCTTTTTATGCGCTACCTCATTAATGGCGGAGGTTATATCAACCGCTAAGTCCATAACAGCTCCCGATGCTCCCATAAAAATCGAAGCCATAAAAATCTGCGTAAGGTTGAGATACTGATAACCGCTGTAGAGCAGGCTTTCCGAATAGGACATTACCGCACCGTGAATTTTAAACACGCTTGTAAAAATAATGCCTAAAACTGCCGTTACGGCAACGCCTGCGGTTATTCCGAGTGAAGCGGCAAGGGCGCGTTTGTCAAATCCGTAAACAAGTGAAACTATCATAACGGAAAGGACTATCGTAAAAAATCCGCCCACTATTATAGGGTTAAATCCCTTGAGATAAAGCGGAACTACCAGCTTCCACAGCGCAAGAATTGTAAGGATAAAGGACATAACCGAGCGCACTCCGGTTCTTCCCGCAAAGGCTATAAGTACAACCGCAAAGAGGGCGGCAAGCACAGCCTCCCAATTGATGCGATAATGATCCGTCATGGTAATTGTAAGTATTTCTTCATCGGAGTAGCTTATTACCGCAAGCGCCTTGTCATTAATGGAGTAGAGCTTATCCTGTTCAAGTGAACCCGATAAAATATTAACGGCGGAAGCCGTCCGACCCTTGAATATGCCGTTGAGAATTTCAACCGTGCAGGTCTGTTCACCTGAACGCACAAGTCCCGTATCGATAATGCTGCTCTCGTCCGTTGAAAGCACTTTGACGACACTTCGTTCCGCGCCTTTATATATTTCATTATCCTCAAATCCCGTAGGGATGAGAATAAGAGTAATTATCATAAGTATTGTAACAACTGTCGGTGCGATATACGCTGCTTTTTCTTTATTGAATTTCATGGAAAACTTACCTTTCGAGAATAAATTTAACGAGCCTGTGACAAGCTTTGAATTATCACAGGCTCATTTTATGAAAAAGGGGGGGTTATATGAAGAATTTTGGGAATAATCTATCAGTTATTCAACATTCGTAAGCTCTGCAAGGAAGTCATAAATTTCGGTATTGTCATAATATCCGTCGAAAAGCTCTGCGCCTACACCCTCTGCAAAGACTGCAACGGGGAGTCCTGTGTGTGCATAGGATGCGAAGTTTATGCCTGATTTATTGTTGAGAATATGTGTAATTGTAACGCTGAGCGGTTCATAGCTGCCGTAGAGAAGATATTCCTCCTGACCGATTTCCTCATCGCCCGTTCTTGTCATAGTGGTTTCATAAGCCTTTTTCAGCTTGTCATATTCATACTCAGTCATTTCGAGAGTTCCCGTGTTATTGGAATCGGGATGAAGGTCTGCGCTGTCCATCTGAGCGGTGTATTCATCCGTTCCTGCGGGGGCAGTAAGCCCGAACAGCCTTGTGATGTCCTTCATAACGTCTTCAAAAGGAGTGTTTTCCTCCTTATATTTTGCAACATAATCGGAATCATATTTTGCATAAGAAATCTTCTGATTTTTAAGATTTGTAAGGAATGTATCGTAATCCGTTCCTGCGTAGCCTATTGTAAGTCCGCCTGTTTCGTGGTCGCCTGTTACAATGATAAGGGTTTCATCGGGGTGTTCGTTGTAAAATTCAATTGCCTCGCCGACAGCCGAGCTGAGCGCAACCGTATCGGCAATGGTTGAACCCGCATCATTAGCGTGGCAAGCCCAGTCAATTTTTCCGCCTTCGACCATCATAAAGAATCCTGTATCATTATCGAGAACCTCAATGCCCTTTTCAACATAATCGCTGAGCGCCCATTCACCATTTGCACGGTCACGGTCATTGTTGTAGGATAAGGAACCGCTGTCTGCGATTGTTTCTGCGATAACGATTGCCTTTCCGTCCTCGGCAGTAAGCGCTTCCGCTTCAGCCTGAGTTTTGATAACCTTGTATCCGGCCTGTTCGGCAAGAGTGTAGCTGTCGGTTTGATCGCCGTTTGCGCCTGTGGTCTGCTTGAGTTCACCGCCTGCAAAGTAGTCAAATCCGCTTTCGATAAGCTCTTCGCTGATTTCATAGTAGCTGTTTCTGCTTGCCTGATGTGCGTAATATGCCGCAGGAGTTGCATGATTAAGGTTTACAGTTGAAACAATTCCAATCTTATAGCCGAGTTGATTTTTAAGCTTTTCAGCAATTGTTTCATACTCAACCGTGTATGTTTCGTCCATGTTGATTGTTCCGCTGTAGGTTTTGTATCCCGTTGCAAGTGATGTTGCGGTTGATGCGGAGTCGGGACAGAATGAGGTTGAATCATAGGTTGTAGCGGAACCTGCTACGGAAAATTTTGTGAAGTTAAGAACCTTTTCCGCTTCAAGAATTCCGTTTTCATTTGTGTCCGCAAGAGCCGAGTAATAATCCGCAGTTGCCTGAATCTGAGGATAGCTCATTCCGTCGCCTATAAACATAAATATGTACTTTGGGGTTTTTCCCGAATAATTAGCGGCATCAACAACGTTCTTTGTGGTTGCCCCTATACCGCCGTTATCGCTCATTGCTGCTGTAGAAACGGCAACAGTTCCTGCAATAAGCGCTGCGGCGGAAACAACTGCCGCAATTCTTGCAATTTTACTTTTTACCATACTTTTTTCTCTCCTAATTCAATGTTATTTTGCCTTGGTACAGGTCTTATTATATTTCCGCTATGTAAAATCCACAAGCGCAGTTTTGTAAAATATAGCGTAATTTAACGGCAGGGGCAGGGAATGCTTTACGGAATAATTTTTCCGTAAAAAAGCACTTAAAAAATATTTAATCACCGCATTTCAGGCTTTAGGGTAAAATTTGTTTAATCATAAAAAAATATATACAACCTAAAAAAGGATAGCATTTCAGAATTTATTTCAAGGAATAGATTTTCCGTACAAAGAAAAAATATTACAGAAAAAATTTTATGGGAGAACGCAGATATGAAATCATTATGGCAGGATTTTTTGGGTATGCCAAGATTTTCTCCGCTTGACGGTGATGTCAAAACGGATGTACTTATTATAGGCGGAGGTATTACGGGTGTCCTTACGGCGTATTTTTTGCATCAGAGGAGGATACCCTATGTCCTTGTTGAAAAGGATAGAATTTGCGGCGGAACTACAGGCTGTACAACAGCGAAAATAACCTTTCAGCATAACCTTATTTATGATAAAATCCTGAAAAGCAGGGGAATAGAAACCGCCAAAGCATATCTTTCGGCAAATAAAGCGGCTTTTGAAAGGTTAGCGGAGCTTAGCAAGGGCATAAGCTGCGACTATGAGATAAAAGATAATTACGTTTATTCGCTTAACGACAGACGAAAGATTGAAAATGAACTCAACGCTTTGAACAAAATAGGCTTTAATGCGGAATTCCGCAGAAATCTGCCTATTCCCTTAAAGACGGCGGGAGCGGTCTGCTTTACCGAACAGGCGCAGTTTCATCCCTTAAAATTTATTGCGGGAATTTCAAAGGGACTTAATATTTCCGAAAATACATTTGTAAGACAAACAGAAGGCAACACCGCCGTTACAAATTGCGGAAAAATCCATGCAAACAAGATTATTGTCGCAACGCATTTTCCCTTTATAAATAAGCACGGCAGCTATTTTTTGAAGCTTTATCAGCATCGTTCATATGTAATTGCGCTTGAGAATGCGCAGGATGTCGAAGGGATGTATGTTGATGAGAACAACAAGGGTATGTCATTCCGAAATTACGGGAATCTGCTGATTCTCGGCGGCGGAGGACACCGCACAGGTAAATCGGGCGGAGGTTGGAGGGAGCTTAGATTTTTTGCGGAAAAAAATTATCCCGATTCGGATGAGAAATATTTTTGGGCGGCGCAGGATTGTATGAGCCTTGACGGTATACCATATATAGGTCATTATTCCGACAGAACAGAGAATTTATATACCGCAAGCGGCTTCAATAAATGGGGAATGACGGGCGCAATGCTCTCGGCAATGATTTTAAGCGATATGGCGGCGGGAGTGAGAAATGAATATGCGGAATTTTTCTCGCCGTCAAGGAGCATATTAAAGCCACAGCTTTTCATTAACGGGTTTGAATCGGTCACAAACCTTCTTTCGCCGACAAAGAAACGGTGCCCACATCTTGGCTGTGCACTCAAATGGAATCCCGAAGAACATTCCTGGGACTGTCCGTGTCACGGCTCACGCTTTAGCGGTGACGGAAAGGTGCTTGACAACCCCGCAAACGGTAATCTTAGGCAGTAGGCATATCCCGTCCATGACGGGAAAAACTATTCTCGAGGTGATTTTATATGGCAAAACAAGGTATGAGTCGGCCGGAAATGACCCACACAAAGCCCGAAAACGAAGCTGCCGCAGTTCCCGAGATTCAGGGCAAGGCAAAGCACGGGAATGTCAGGGCGAACCCCATTATAGCGGGAACACACGCACCCGCCCTTAAAGTTTATCACTCGGTTCCACATTCTCAGGGAAAGGGAGAAAAACCAATCCCCGACATTTACCCCGTTATTGACAATGACCTTGCAAGGGATAATGTGGAAAATGACCTTACAGCCGCCGATTTGCAGGATTTGTGATAAAAGGCTTTCCCCCGATATGCGCTATATCGGGGGATTTATTTGCGGAACAGCGGCTATTTCTCCATAATGTGTGTAAAAGCCCTGTTATAACTTACGACTGATGTCCCCCGCCTCTTCAGGCGGGGGAGCATAAGGTCTTTCAGTGGGGGATTGGATCCCCCACTGAAACCCCTAAGGGGCTAACGCCCCCAGTCGTTCGTTGAATGACGGGGTGATGCCCCTTATTGAAGCAGTAAATACGCAGCAGTAACCTCGACCTATCTGACCCCTGAGCGGTCATGTTAAACTCAAGCTTATTTTTTTTCACGGTGCGGAAAAGAAAAATAAACAAAAAATGCATTTATGCTTGACTTATTTTTTACAATATGTTATAATCTCTTTAATATGGATCAGGCTGTTGTGCTGAGAAAGGGTTGATTAGTAATATGTCAAAAATAGGGAAAAAGCTTATCGCCGTAATGACAACTTTTATTGTCATTGCAGTTGCTATGATAGTTTCTGTGAACTGCATTCAGTTTAATTCCTTGATAAAAACTTCATTGTCCAATGAGGCTGAGGTTGGTTCAAATATCCTCTCCGATGGAATTAAAAGCTTGTGTGCGGAATCGGATGAAATAAATGCTGAACTTTCGGAAAATGTTAATTTTGTGCAGGCATTCACCCTCGGCAGAGGAACGGTAATCCAAAGCAGGTTTGAGGAATTTGCTGTTGACGACTGTTTTTTTGCCTATTTTACCGACGCATCCGGAGATGTACTCTGGCAAAGCGATAACGCAACCATGACGACCCTTGATGTAGATGCTGTACTTGCGGGAAATTCCTATAGCGGATACGTTGGCGGGGATGAAAATATGCCGCTCTATTACATAAGCGCAGTTCCCGTTTACAACGCTATTGAAAGCATTGTAGGAACATCCTTCATAGGCGTGGATTTTTCCGATGAGGAATATATAGATAACGTTGCAAGCAGCATCGCTGCGGAAATTACCGTCTTTGCGGGCGACACATGTATTGCGACCACTGTTCTCAATGAGGATGGAAGCAGGGCAGTCGGCACCCAAATGAGCGATGAGGTAAGAGAAATTGTTATAGAAAACGGGCAGAAATATGAGGGCCGTGCGGATATTCTCGGTCAATCTCATTTTCGTAAATATGTGCCCATTGCAGATAATGACGGCAACATTGTCGGGGCGTACTTCTCGGGTATGTCTACCGCAGAGAACGATGCAATGCTGAGAAGCTCGGTAATGACATCCATTATTCTTGCCGTTGTTTTGTGTATTGTTATAGTTGTTTCACTGACGCTCTTTACAAATAAGGAAATCATTAAGCCCGTTATTTCCGCAAATGAGATTTCAAGGGAAATGGCGGATGGTAACCTTTCCATGCGGATGAGCAATACCAAATTCCCGCAAAATGAAATCGGCGAAATGGTTTCCGTTCTTAATCATACAAAGGACAGCCTTGCAATGTATATGCGTGATATGACGGAGGTCATGGGCGCAATGGGCGAGGGCGACTTTACCGTTACGCCGCGGGTTGAGTATGTCGGCGAATTTACAGCGATAAAGAACGCTATGGAATCCATTCAGCGTGAGCTTGGGGAGGTCGTCGGTCACCTTTCCGTTTCCGCATCGGAGGTAACGGCGGGTTCATCGCAGATCGCCAACGGTTCGCAGCTTCTTGCCGATGGAACAACTCGTCAGGCTGCCGCAATTCAGGAGCTCTCCGCAACAATAAATGATATTTCGGAGAAAATAAAGCTTAATGCGGAAAATGCAAAGAAAGCTGATGAGCTTGCTTCCGAGGCAAGCCGTAAGGTTGAAACCCAGTCCGAGGAAATGGTTGAAATGTCCAAGGCGATGAACGATATTAAGGAAAAATCGGCTCAGATTGAGGATATTATTAAGACAATTGAGGATATAGCCTTCCAAACAAATATCCTTGCCCTCAATGCGGCTGTTGAAGCCGCAAGAGCGGGCGAAGCGGGTAAGGGCTTTGCCGTTGTTGCCGATGAGGTAAGAAATCTTGCGACAAAGAGTGACGAAGCAACCAAGCAGACTGCCGCAATCATAGGCGAAACGATTGAAGCGGTTGAGAACGGAAGCGCTGTGCTTGAGATAACAGGAAAAACTATGGCTGAGGTTTCGGAAATTACCGAAAGAACCAACGCCCTTGTAAGGGAAATTTCCGATGCATCGGAGGAACAGGCTGAATCCGTGCTCCAGGTTACCGAGGGCATCGCTCAGATTTCCGAGGTCGTTCAGCAAAACTCCGCTACGGCAGAGGAAAGCGCTGCTTCCTGCGAGGAGCTTAACAGCCAGGCTGCGCTTCTTATGGAACAGGTTGAAAAGTTTAAGGTTGACGAGATTTAAAATTACGGTTAGCAGATTCGTAAAAGGGACGGTTGAAAGAATCGTCCCTTGCTTTGTTTCAAGTAAATTTACAATATAACTCACGACTGATGTCCCCGTCTCTTCTGGCGGGGGAGCATACGGTCTTTCAGCAGGGGATTGCTTCCCCCACTGAAACCCCTAAGGGGCTAACGCCTCCGGTCGTTCGTTGAATGACGGGGCGATGCCCCTTATTGAATGTCTATGGAAGGGATAATGTATGGCTGATAACAAGGGTATGGGTGAAATAAAAACACCGATTCAAGAGGAGGACATTAATCGGAAATATTTGGAGGAAACTTATAAGCTAAAACGCAGGGGCAGCGGCAAGCGTTCGGAGGATATACCCATTGATGACGTTCTTGTTGATGATATGATTGTCCCGACCGAAAGCGGCGTTTCCGATGGAACGGCTGAGAATGACAGTCCTTTGTCCGAGGACGAGAATGCCGGCATTCTGTCGGAGGAGGAAGAAATCCCTGAGCCTGTTTTCGGGGATTTTGAGGAGGAAAACGAACCTGCCTCCGAGTCTAATCTGCCGAACGATGAGAAATCGGAGAGTGACGCAGATTTTGACATCGAGGAAAAGGAAATGTTTAAGCCGCTGAAAGCAACCAAAAGCAAAAAGCTGCGGAAAAAGCTCGGATTGGATGATAACCTTGCCGTTACGGATGGCTCTGATGTGGCAGCGGAGAAAAAACGCCGTAAACGTAATCACTATATTGACTCCGAAACCCGCGGAAAGCGAATAAGAGCACTATGCGCAGTCGGCGCTGTAATTGCTGTGGTTTATGTGTGTATTCTCGGGGCTGTCAGCATTATTAATAAGGATTATTATGAAGATGTTACAACCCGTTTGGAAACAGCCGAGGTTAAGGATGAAATTGTTGCCGAAGCCGAAAGCTATTATATTGATTCGGATTGGGACGGTCTTACAGATGATTTTGAAACGAACACGCTGAAAACAGATCCCAATAACAGCGATTCTGACAGTGACGGTGCATCCGATGGGATAGAATTTATATGCGGAACGGATCCGCTTGATTCATCCGATGGCGGAGGGACCGATTTTGAACGTCAAATCAGCGCAGAGTCGGTTGTTCTGACTGTTAACGGCAGTGCGGATAATGTAAGCACGGCCTCCATTGACACAATTAATTCGGGAATCTCAAGATACCCGGGCGTTGTGAGCAGCGTTTACTCCGTTTCGGGAATAAGCGGCAGTGCGGATCTGAAAATCAATTGCGATGATGAAGAAAACGTAGGCATATTCTGCCTGGATACATCCGATTCAAGCATAAGTGAGGTGGATTCGTCTGTCGGAAACGGCTATGTTGAAACGGAGATAACCTCGGACGGTGCATATTTTGCCGCAAATAGGTCGACATTCAATGATGATGCGGGCATTGACGTTATGTTTGTTATAGATAACTCAGGGTCAATGTATTCCAAAACGGTTATCAGCGGTTCAGAGGAAAATGATGTTGAATTCAAGCGTGTTCTTCTTTCCGAGGATCTTGTTGATTCGTTTGATGATTCGGTAAGATGCGGAGTTGCGAAATTTACGGCATCATACACTCTTATTTCGGGGATTACCTTCGATAAGGACATTGTTAAGGAAAGCCTTGAAACAATCAAGAACGGCTCGGAGAATTTTGACGGAACGGATTTTGCCGGCGCAATTCTTAAAGCCGCCGATGAGTTTCAGGATGAGAGCCGCAGACGGTTTATAATACTTATTACTGACGGTTTGCCTTCGGAGGACAGCTTTAAGGTCAACGAACAGACCGCTATTGACACTTGCGCGGAAAATAACATTTCCGTAATCTCCATAAGCCTTGGCAATGATACCGATGTTGATTATCTTTCAAAAATTGCGGAGGAAACAAACGGCGTTTTCTACCGTGCGTTTAATGCGGATTCTTTTGCCGAGATTGAAACGAAAATAGAGGAGCTGCTCTATTCGGGCGGCATAAGCGTAAGCGGTGACGGCGATGAAGCTGTCTCGGTTTCTTTGATTGCCGACGCGGGCTTCGGAGGCAGCGACTGCATTAAAGCGGCGGGTCTGCCGACAACCCTAAGCATTTCGGGAAGCCTTGTCGGAAGTGCCATAGTTAACAAGCTTTATTATACGGGCAGCCTTACACCGGCAAATGCGGAATATCACCTTGCCGACAACGATTTTTTTGCCAACGGAAAGGATAACCTCGGTAACTGTGATATTCCGAGCATTTCGTTATATAATAGCTATTTAAGCTTTGAAAACAAATGGAATTTCAGCTCAAAGGGGGATGTACTCAAATACACAAGCGATGCGCACATATGGCTTTCGGACAACGGATTTTCCTATGTCGAAACGGAGCTTACAGGGGAAATACCCCAGTCGGACACGCTTCTTATGCTGAGAAAAATTACATTCCAACAGCTCCGTGACTATACATATTACGAAAAGGCAGTGATAAATATTGATGCTCTGCAGGACAGTGAACAACAGATATTCCGCTGCATAAATTATTACGATAATTCCGATAATTACAGAGCCGTTTCTTTCGGCTCGGAAGGCGAAGCCGCATTTGATTTGCTTATAAGCGAGCTTTCCAACGGAATACCGTCAGTCCTTGTAACGGACGACGGAACTGTATTTAATGCTTCTAAAATTTCGAATAATTCAAAAAATGCTAACCAATACATAATTGAAGCATATAATCTGAGCAGTCCCGAATCGGCGCAGACAATTTACATTTCAAAGCAGGATATTTATTACAGCGCAGAATCGGACGTTCAGTTTAAAGCAACGATTGCCGGAGATGAAACGGAGCTTTATATTCTTGAATAAGCGAGGGAAAAATGATGTTTGAAGAAGCAGTAGCCGTATCACGCACGGAGGAGGTTTCGGCGCAGAATATCTCGGCGGAAAATGAGCTTGTTCGGGAGCTTGACTGTTCGGGAATGGATTTTGAAAATGTAAGGCTTGCAAAGTGCCGCTTTTTGAACTGTGATTTCAGCGGTGCGGGATTTTATGAAGCTGTTTTTGAGAATTGCGATTTTTCTAACTGCCGCTTTGAAAATGCTTATATAAAAAATGTTACGGTTAACTTCTGTAAATTTGACGGAAGCGGCTTTAAACAGGCTTCAATGCGTGAATTAAGGGCAAGGGAAAGCTCGTTTTGCTATGTGGATTTCGGGGAGGGGCACTTTGACGGCTGCAGCTTTGTTTCCTGCGAAATTAAGGAAGCGTTCCTCTCAGAATGTAAGCTGAGAAACAGCTCCTTTCACAATGTGAATTTTACGGGCACGGATTTTTTCGGAACTATGCTCAAGGGTCAGGACTTTTCCGACTGCGTTATTGACAGGATAATGGTTTCCGACCGCTTTCTTGAGCTTAGAGGATTAAAGCTGAACGTTTCACAGGCGGCAGATTTGGCTTTGCTCCTTGGAATAAAAATCGTATGAGCAGCATTCGCTTTCAAAATTAAAGCGGAAAGGAATTTATAAAAATGAAGTACACAAACCCTGTTATCAAAGGCTTTTACCCCGACCCCAGCGTTTGCTTTGCGGAGGGAAAATACTACCTCGTCAGCAGCTCGTTTCAGTTTTTTCCGGGAGTTCCTCTTTTTGAGAGCGAAAATCTTGTCAACTGGAACCAGATAGGTTATGTCCTTACCGAAAAAAATCAAGTTATGCTTGAAAAAATCAACAGCTCGGGCGGAGTGTTTGCCCCAACAATTCGCTATCATAACGGAAGATTTTATATGGTAACGACAAATGATACAACGCATCAGAATTTCTATGTTTACACCGATAATATCCACGGAAAATGGTCCGACCCGATTTTCGTTGACCAAGGCGGGATTGACCCGTCGCTCCTTTTCGATGACGATGGAAATGTCTATTTCCTCAGCAATGGCTGCGATGATTATGGCGAGAGCGGTGTTGTTCAGTGTCAACTCAATATAGAAACGGGCGAGAAGCTTTCTCACAGCAAATGCATATGGAAGGGCTCGGGCGGACGCTATCTCGAATCGCCGCATATGTATAAAATCAACGGCGAATATTATCTTATGGCTGCGGAGGGCGGAACGGAATATGGACATATGGTTACATACGCGCGTTCAAAATCGGTATGGGGTGAGTTTGAGAATTATCCTTTGAACCCTGTCCTCACTAACAGAAATAAAGCTCCGTTCATTATTCAGGGAATTGGCCACGGCGACCTTATTAAGGACAAAAACGGCGAATGGCATATTATTACTCTCGGATTTCGCCAAATTCATATGTGGCAGCCGTATCACCATCTGGGCAGAGAGGTTTTCCTTACACCTGTGAGGTTTGATAAGGACGGCTGGTTCACCGCAGGAAATGACGGAACAACCGATTTCGAGTATGAAACAGACGGGAATTTCAATCAGGACAAATTGAAGCCATACACCTTCGAGAATACCGATTGGGGGATTGATTGGTGCTTCATTCGTCACCCGAATATGGATAATTACGAGCTTCTCGGAGATAGGGCAGTGCTGAAGGGAACGGAGATTACGCTTGAAGAGGTTGATTCTCCAACATTTGTCGGACTTCGACAGCGTGATTTTGATATGGATTTTTCCGTTGATGTTGAGGTTGACGGCGGCGAGGGCGGCATTACCGTTTATATGTGTGAAAACGAGCATTACGATGTAGCGCTTCGCAGGAATAAGGATGCGTTTGAAGCTGTATTAAAGCTCAATATCGGCGGCATAAAGCATATTCAAAGCGCAGTCAGACTTAAAGGAAACAAGGCGAAGCTTATAATTCGCTCGGACAGTCAGGTTTACAGATTTTATGTTAAGGACGGCTCGGATGAAATCGGACTGGGCTATGCAATGTCGAAGTACCTTTCAAGCGAGGTTTCGGGCGGATTCACAGGTGTCTTGACAGGACTTTATGCAATTGGAAATAACAAAGCAGAGTTCACTGAGCTTGAAATAAAATATTAAGGAGAATTTGTATGAAAGAACTTACAGCGCCAATGGGCTGGAACAGCTGGGATTGCTACGGAGCAGCGGTTGATGAGGAAACGGTCAGAAGAAATGCGGAATTTATGGCAAAAAATCTCAGGAAGTATGGCTGGGAGTACGTTACCGTTGACATTCAATGGAGCGCTCCAAACGCCAAAAATCACGAATATGATCCGTTCACGGAGCTTTGTATGGACGAATATTCACGGCTTATTCCTGCGGAAAACCGTTTTCCTTCATCGGTCGGGGGAAAGGGCTTTGCGCCGCTTGCGAAGTATGTCCATTCCCTCGGACTGAAATTTGGAATTCACATTATGAGGGGAATTCCGCGTCAGGCGGTTCACCGCAACACAGCCATAAAGGGAACAAACGCAACTGCAAGGCAGATTGCCAAAACCGACAGCATCTGTCATTGGAATACCGATATGTATGGAGTAAATCCCGAAAAGGACGGGGCAAGGGAATATTACAACAGCCTTTTTGAGCTTTACGCATCATGGGGAGTCGATTTCATAAAGTGTGACGATATTGCAAGGGAGCTTCCGCATGAGGAGTCGGAGCTTGTAATGCTCAGCGAAGCGCTCAATGGCTGCGGCAGGGATATGATTCTAAGCCTTTCCCCCGGACCTGCGCTTCTTGAAAAGGCGGAGCTTTACAAGCAGGTATCAAATATGTGGAGAATTACCGATGATTTTTGGGATAAATGGGAGCTTCTTTACAATATGTTTGAACGCGCTGAAAAGTGGAGCATTCACACGGGAGCGGGTCATTGGCCCGATGCGGATATGCTCCCCATCGGACCGATTTTGCAGGATTACGATAAATCAATTCGTACAAAATTTACCGAAAATGAGCAGATTACGATGCTTACTCTGTGGAGCATTTTCCGTTCCCCGCTTATTATAGGCGGAGAAATGACGGGCTTTGACGATTTTACAATGAGCCTCCTCACAAATGAAGAGATTATAAAAATGCACCATAATTCCCGCCATTCTCATCAGGTTTGGAGAAAGGAGATAGACGGAATCGAGCATATCCTTTGGACTTCCGCAAGCAGCGAGGGAGGGCAGTATGCAGCCGTTTTCAACGCAGGCGACAGGGACAGCGAGGTGGAAATTCCGCTTGCGGACCTTGAAATTTATAACGGCATATCCGCCACAGAGCTTTGGAGCGGAGAAAAGCTTTCAGCCGAAAGCTCTATAAAGGCAAAGCTTGGTTCGCATTGCGCAAAGGCATATTATTTATGCACAATAGGTCAGCTTAATTAGTATAAAATGATATTGAAATGTCCCCCGATGTGATGTATAATTTTTTGCAGTATACATAACATTTGAGGGGGCTTTTCTATGTCAAATCCATATCTTCCGAACTGGGAATATATTCCTGATGGTGAACCGAGGGTTTTCGGGGATCGAGTTTATGTTTACGGCTCGCACGATGTTGCGGGGTCGGATAAGTTTTGCGATTATGTGCTGAAATGCTGGAGTGCATCAACGGATAATCTTAACGATTGGGTCTGTCATGGCGATATTTTTAGGATCGCAGATACAAGGGATTACCCGTCCGACATCGATTGGGGCAATAGGGACACAATGCTTTACGCTCCCGATGTTGTTGAAAAGGACGGACGGTATTACCTTTATGCGTACATTGTCAACGGAAAGGGCTGTGTTGCCGTAAGTGACAGACCCGAAGGTCCGTTTAAGCTTCTTTCAAAGTATAAGTACACAATTCCTGATGAGATATGCTGCAACGGCTGGTTTATCGACCCGGGAGTTTTGGTTGACGATGACGGACGAACCTACATTTACTGTGGCTTCGAGCGTTCATTTATGGCTGAAATCAACAGCGACAATATGTATGAGGTTCTTGATAACACCTGTATAGAGCATATTATTCCGTGCGAGGCGCAGACTGAGGGCGGATTTGACGAAAAGGATAAGTGCTTCTTTGAGGCGGCATCAATGCGCAAGGTTGGCGATACATATTATATGATTTATTCCCCGAAAAGGGGCTGCCGACTTGCATACGCAACATCCGATTCCCCGACAGGCCCCTTCACATACAGAGGATATATTGTAGATAACGGCGTAGATTACCCCGGCGGAAACGACCACGGCTCTATTGTCTGCATAAAAGGTCAGTGGTATATTTTTTATCACAGAACAACCAACAACACTATAATGTCTAGGCGGGGCTGCGTTGAACGGATAGAGATTCTCCCTGACGGAACTATCCCAACGGTTGAAATGACTTCACTCGGATTTGAAAAATCACTTTCGCCATACAAAATTACCGATGCGGATATTGCCTGCGTGCTGAAGAACGGCGCTTTTGTTACGGAGCATAACGTTTTTGAGCGTGTTATAACAAACATCAAGGACGGCTGTGTTATGGGATATAAATATTTCGATTTCGGGGAGGATTTCGGCAGTAAAACAATGGATTTTGCGGTTCAGGTAAAGGGCTGCGGCTGCAATGCCCACCTTCATATCCTTATTGACGGAGAGGACGGCGAGGAGATTGGCGTTTGCGAAATAGGTCATGACGGCGGAACGGCTTTGACTGTTGTAAAGAGCGTTACGGGACGTCACTCGGTTTTTTTCAGGGTGACGACGGATTACAGCGGCTGGGCAGCCGATTATTTCAAGGAAAGATGCCTTTTTGAGCTTAAATCATTTGTTTTTATGAAATAAGGAAAAATCCCGATTCGGTAATATGCTCCGAATCGGGATTTATGTTGTTCAAAGGCTGATTTATTACAGCCAATTTTGCGGTGGGATCAGCCTAATCAACAAGCTCGGGGTTAAATGATTCCTTCCACGGAAGTCCCCATTTGCCAAGCGCATTCATAAATGGATCGGGGTCAAACTCTTCGATGTTGTAAACGCCCGGCTTTTGCCATTTGCCCGTCATAACCATCATTGCGCCAATCATTGCGGGAACTCCCGTTGTGTAGGAGATTGCCTGAGAGCCTACCTCGGCATAGCATTCCTCATGCACGCAGACGTTGTAAACATAGTAATTTACGGGCTTTCCGTCCTTTACGCCCTGCATAATGCAGCCAATGTTGGTTTTTCCTTTAGTGCGCGCGCCAAGCGATGCGGGGTCGGGGAGAACAGCCTTGAGGAATTGAAGCGGAACAATTTCCATACCGTTGTAATTGATAGGCTCAATGGAGGTCATGCCGACATTTTCGAGGCATTTAAGATGCGTAAGGTAGCTTTGTCCGAATGTCATAAAGAAGCGTATGCGCTTAATTCCCTTTATGTTAAGCGCAAGCGATTCAAGCTCCTCATGGTGGAGCAGATACATATCCTTTTCACCCACCTCGGGGAAGTTGTATACACGCTTTATCTCCATGGGTTCGGTTTCAATCCATTTGCCATTTTCAATGTATGATCCTTTGGCGGAAACTTCACGAATGTTAATCTCGGGGTTGAAATTTGTCGCAAAGGGGTAACCGTGATCGCCCGCATTGCAGTCAAGAATATCTATGTAATGTATCTCATCGAAGTAATGCTTCATGGCGTATGCGCAGAAAACTCCCGTTACGCCCGGGTCAAAGCCGCTGCCGAGGAGAGCGGTAATGCCTGCCTTTTCAAATTTTTCACGATATGCCCACTGCCATTTGTACTCAAATTTTGCCGTGTCCTCAGGCTCGTAATTGGCGGTATCGATGTAGTGAACCTTACATTCAAGGCAGGCATCCATAATCGATAAATCCTGATATGGAAGCGCAAGGTTAAGGCAAACATCGGGCTTATAGCTTTTCATAAGAGCAACAAGCTCGCCTACATTGTCGGCGTCAACCTTGGCGGTTGAAATTTTGGTTTTGCCGCCGTAAAGAGCATCAAGCTTTGCCTTTAAAGCATCGCATTTTGATTTTGTCCTTGAAGCTATCATGATGTCCTCAAAAACCTCGGAATTCTGACAGCATTTGTGAATTGCTACGGATGCAACGCCGCCGCAGCCGATAATAAGAGCTTTACCCATTTTTCATTACTTCCTTTCAAATTTTTATTGCAAAAATCCTTTCACTATTCATCATACAGTCCGTTTTTGAGCCTTTTCGTGCCTGTTAGGCCGCAAAAAAGAGGGAATCTGCCTGTCCGTTCAACAGTCTGTCCGTTAAGCATACCAATATGATGGTTTATGTGGCGAAACTGCCCGAGAATAAGCTCAATCCTTGTATATCGGCAGCCCTCGGGGTTTTCACGCAGGGCATTGTCGTCCAAGGAATCGATATAATCAAGGGTTTTGCATTTAACCCTGTCAAGGTATTCAAGAAGCTGAGTGTCGCTCAGGACCAAATCGCAGCGGTTGTCGGGATTGTCCATTCCGTCAATATGGAATTCGGGCTCGCTGTAAATAAACGGATTTATGAACCACTTATCAGCCGAATGAATCGTATGGTAGACATACCTCCACGCAGGAGAACCGCACACCAAGGCATTCCTGTCATAAGTTTTTACGGCTGTTTCAAAATTAAGGGAATCTCTAATAACTCACCCACTATCCTATAGATTTGTGGTATAATACTT
>JAJQIG010000048.1 GCA_021199335.1 Oscillospiraceae bacterium
TTATTTGACATTATTGTTGATTATGATAATTTTAATTGTCACTTGGGCAGTAAGCAGTAATATGTTTCGTTTTAAAATTTATAATGGCAGGGAGAATACAAAATGAATTTTTTACTTTCAAATTTTAAACTGCTTTATAATAAAAACAAATTGGTTTTTATTATAATCTCTGTAATTCAGGTGATAATCGTCTGCACAATGCTTTATACTATTGTAAAAATTCAATCAAAGGATTATTACATCAGCGATTATAACGAAGATATATGTACGTTTACACTTACCAAGGATGCGCTTACTGCCAAACAAGTGAACGACTGTATTTCGCAGCTTGATATGTCCGAAATTAAAACTGTGAAAATGTTTATTGATGATTCGTCTGATTATAAAATTATTGCATATGCGGCAGGGGAGCAAGAAAGTGTTACGGAACAAGTGAAATCCTTTGCATTAAATGATTTTGATTATAATGCTTGGAAAGATAGTGATGAGATTTTATTGTCAATATATAATTCATTTAATATAACTGATTACCCCGAAACAATAAAAATATCCGATAATGATTACGGAGTTATTGCTGTAACTGATAGTTATCTTTCAAAGTATTCAATAATCCCGTTAAAGTCTGCCATTGAAAGGGATTTACCTATAAAAGAAGTTCAAATACAGTACAAAAATATAAGCGGTAAAAGTGACATGGACAATAAAAATCTTGAAATTTTTATTGCTTTTGCAGGCGGTGAGGTTAATAATCCTATTGAAAGAAATTACGCCAAAGAGGAGGGGATGGCGAACGACGAAACGTTATCGGTAATTCTTGTATTTCTTTCTATAATAAGTGAAGTTTTCTTTTATATTTACATATTAAAAAAATGCGTGAGAGATTATGCGGTATATGAATTATGCGGCGCAAGGAAAGGTCGTGTTTTGCTTATAAATTATTCGATTTTGGCAATATTTTTTATGTTTCAATATGGGATAGGTTATATACTTTTTAAAACAATTATTTTGAAAATAATATCAGAAACGGAGCCAATGATAGCTGCAGTAATTGATAACAGATGTTATCTGTATGCTTTTATTATTTTGAGTGTAACGTTCTCGGTAATTTTTATTTTTGTAATGAACAATATTTCAAAGTATCAGCTGCGGGATATTGTAAAGGAGAAATGATTATGATTAAGTTAAGCAATATCGGTAAAATCTATAATAAAGGGAAAAGCAATGAATGTATTGCCCTTACGAACGTAAATATAGAAATTGCAGACGGTGAGCTGACGGCTGTTGTCGGCAGATCCGGGTCCGGTAAATCTACCCTGCTGCACATTCTCGGCTGTATCGACAACAGCACATCCGGAAAATATTATCTTGGAGATGATTTGGTAAGCGGCCTTTCGGGAAATCAAATGGCTGATGTAAGAAATAAAAAAATAGGAATTGTAATGCAGGACTTTGCTCTTGTTGAGGAATATTCTTCGATTGAAAATGTGATGATACCTCTTGCATTTTCAAAACACCCAAAAAAGCAAAGAAAGGAAACAGCTATGAACGCATTAAAAGCTGTTGATATAAATGATTTAGCAAATAAAAATGTTAAAGAGCTTTCAGGAGGTCAAAAGCAAAGAGTAGCGATTGCAAGAGCAATAGTAAATAACCCGTCTGTAATACTTGCAGATGAGCCAACAGGTGCGCTTGACAGCAAGACCGCCGCTGATATAATGGACTTATTTAAAAAGCTTAATAACGACGGTAAAACTGTTATAATAGTTACTCACGACAAGGAAATTGCAGCGCAATGCGGTCGTATTATTGAAATTTCCGATGGCAGAATAGTGTAAAATGATTGGTTTACGTAGACCTTGACTTTTTAATGACTTGCTTTTCACATTCTTTCTCTGCAAGCTTTGAAACGTAATACCCGTTAGAAATAGAATAATACGTATTAGCAATATCCTTGTACACTTCATACATTTCTTTGCAGTCCTCTAAAGTTTTTTTGAGGACTGCAATTTTTTTATCCGTTTCCTGTCGAACAGCTTTCAGATGTTCATAATCGTAGCGATTGGGAATATTACTGTTCTGTTTTTGCGGATGCGGTACATTTTTGTGAAGTGTAAATCCCGATGTACTGTAATTCGTTTTTGTCCCTTCCTCGTTGTATTATATATTTTTGCTTGGATTAATGAACTTGTCAATGCCGTTTATTTTTCTTCAAGGAAATATTGTTTTCGATTAGGTCAAAATTAATTCTCAACACAATCGTGCTTTGATGTGTTTGGCGATATCATCACAAGGAGCATACTCAATAACAATACCAATATATTTTATAACAAATTGCTTGTTGATATTGTTTCTGAAATGTCAAAAGATTCGGTTTTGGGAATTACCGTAACAGGAATAATTGCGCCGTTATTACCCATTGTAAGGTTCTGTTCATCGGCTCTGATTTCGGGAACGGCCCTGCCGCACCGGGAATAAACGTAATTTGTGAACGCTCTTTCCTCAGCCTTTGCGCTTTCAGTTTCTTTCGCCTTAACATCGTCCACGGATTCCTCATCGGGTGGCTGCAATGCCAGCTGAACGGCTCTCTTTTCCGCATCCATAGTGTTGTTAATTGCCTTGATTTCCGCTTCAATGGCGGTAAAACGTGTGTTTTCCTCCTCTGTGAACGCTCTTCTTTCGTCCTTTGTTGCGGCGATTAAGCTGTCAGCCTCTGCCACAAGCTCTGCTTTCTTTTCGCTAAGTCCTTTAAGTTCGTTTGCCATTTGTTTTTCCTCCTAATTTTTTTAATATATTAAAAGCGCCGGGATTATTGCCCCAACGCTTTCCGACTAGGTATAAAAAAATACGCCTGCACAATTGGTGCAAACGTATTGCCGTTATTTGATTGTAGGATTATTCGCCGTTTCCGTCTTCGATATAATCGATTTCGTTCCCGTTTTCATCGTAAAGTTCATCATCATCAACAATAATAATGTCCATCGGTTCTTTTTGAAGAACTTCGTCATCAAGGTATACAAGAATATCCCCCGTGGTTGCCTCCGGATTGCTTTGAATAAAATCAATCATCTTTTTTTGAGCATCCTCATTGTCAGCACAATCCTCTAAAACCGACCGCTGAAAGTCATAGTATGTTCTCGGCACATCCTGCAAAAGTTCTCTTAATTTTTCAAGCATAGGATTTTCACTCCTTAATTTTTTCTATTTCGGTTATAACATAATCATCATATCCGTTTATTGAAAAAGTGTATTTCTTGCCGTATTTTCCCGAATAATATGTTCCCTTTGTAATACCGCTATATCTGTTGTAATAATAAGTATTTATTTGAGAAGTAACAAGGGCTTTTTCCTTTTTGCTCATTCTAACAGATTTTCCACTGCTTGTCAAGCCCTGTTTTTCCTTGCGTGCAAATTCTCCGCTTTTCGGGTCGTGGCATGAATTAAACCTAACCTCGGCGGCTCTGTCAGCGGCTCCTTCTTCGCCGAAATCGCCAAGAGAATCAAACGCGCCGTTTCCAAGGTTTGCGAATGCGTTGGTGTTCGGCGTGTACATGACTTTGGTTTTCGGGTCAAGCATAACATCATTAAGCCCCAGCTTTATGAAGTTAAAGCCCAGCGGCTTTAAATCCTCTCGCTCCCGTATTTCATCAATCTGCATAAAGTTGTTCTGCAGCGCTACCGCATATGCGTTGTATCGCTCCTGTATGCTGCCCCTTGTAAGCTCCTTGTCGTCAAAAGCGAAATACTTCGTTGCTTTTTCGCTCTCAAGCAGTAGGTCGCTGTCTAACGCCGCTTCTATTATGTTAAGCATCGGAGTAATACAGTTTTTCAAAAACAGCTTTTCGGAATTGCTGTCATTGCCTAACATTACCTGTTCGGGTACTCCGAACAGCTTGCATATTTCCGATGAATTATTTATCTTGCTTTCATTAAGCTGCATTTCAACGGACGTAGCCGAGCTTTCATGGAATTTTACCCCTTTGTTAAGTACCACAACATTGTCGGAAACATCTGCGCTGTTGCTGTAAAGCTGGCTTAAACCGCTTTTTAACCGCTCTATTTCATCTTTGCTAAGCTGCGTTTCGCTTTCAAGATAGCCCTTTTTGTTGCCGCCCTTTTTAACAAGCCCATTTTCGAGCTTCATAAGGTTGTACGCAACCGCCATTATCATTCCGTTTTCTTCAATAACGCTTTTGCCCTTGCCCTTTCCGTCAGCCTTTCGGCATATCTTTATAAATTCATGCGGATAGTATATTTTACCGTTTACGTTTATCGTATATGTCTTGAATATCGGCTCGGGACTGCTTATGACCGAAACGGCGGCTTCATCAACATAATATAAGCCGTTTATGTTTCCTGCCCCGTCTCGGCTTATGTAGGTGTATGCTCCTTTTCCAAGCAGATAATCCGCAACCCATAGCCTCTTGAGCTGTGTCCCGTTTACAGTGTCGCCCGTGTCCTTGTTCAGCAGTCGTAAGCGGTTATCGTCCGTTATTTCCTTAACCTCGCCGTTAATTTCCTCATATAGCTTTATCGGCAGGGTTGAAACACAATTGGCAATAATATTCACGCACGACTGAACCGAAGGAATCTCAAGCGCTTCGGCTTTTGTTACGCTGTTTTTGCCGCCGAGTATCGCAACAAGAAGTCCGTCGTCGAATTCAACCTGCTTGCTTCGTTTTTCCCTGCGGAATAAATCCAAAAAAAACATAATTTCCCCTCCTCCTAAAAATTAAAACGTCTGTGCGCCGAAAAATTTCGGAGCTTCCATTTCAAGCTGTGCAAGATACATCGCATTTATAAGGGCGACAACGCAGTCAACCTTTCCTGCTGATTTTTTCTTGTTTACATACTTGTTAAGGTTTGTGTCCTCGGTGCATCGTGCGTTTTCAAAGTTTATTTCCAGCAGCTCATTGCTGTCATAATGAAATTTGCGGCGCAAAATGCTTTCTTTAAGCAGCTTTGTGGGTCTGTGCAAAAGGCTTGAATGCTGCCGTATTTCAACGCATTCTATCGGGTTTCTTTCGTCGCCCTCGAGCTTTTGAACCGTTGAAATTGCATTGTATCGGTCATAGCCGCATTGAATTACCTCAACTCCGTATTTATCGTGCAAATTAAGTATAAATTTCTCAACAAAGCCATAATCAATTGCCCTGTCGCCGCAGGCAAAGCATACCCCACTGCTTATTATGCGTTTGTAATCAACCCGTTCCCGCTCCGACTTTTCTTTAATTCTGTCAGCGGGAACAAAGCCCCATACCTTAGCGTAAAGCACATCATCAATAAATGTAACCATTGCAACAGCTGTGTTATCCTCCGTCTGCGATAAATCCAGCCCCAGCCATACACGCTTGCCCCTCCAAAAGCTCAAATCCTCGGCTATAACGCATTCCTTGACAATGCCTATGTCAATAAACCCTTCTACGCCAAGCCCCTTGTAACGTATGTTGTTGTGCTTGCAAAGATAATTTTCACGCTTGTTTTCATAAAGCACCGCAATGCTCCGCTTCTTTACAAGGTCGTCAAAAATATATTTGTAATGTACGGCAACGGGGTTGCTTTGATATATAACAAGGTCGTTTGTCTGCCATTGTTCGCCTTGCAAATAGCAGTCGTCGGGTTCATAAAGCAGCGCAAAATAACGTCTGTCGTCCATAAGTCCGTCAAGCGTTCGTTTTGCTATGTCTATTTCGGTAAGCAGTACATTGCTGTCATTGGGATATTGCGTTGATATGATTATACCGAGCTTGTTTCTAAGGGTAATTTGAGAAGAACGCATCGCTTCAACGGGGTAATCGTCCATTGCCCCCGCTTCATCCGCAAGAAATATGTTTGCCATTTTGCCGTCCATGCGGTCATCGGAGTAGGCGAGGGGAGTGTATTCGCTGTCTGTTATAAGGCATCGAATCTCACTTCGCAGAAGTTTAAAAATTTTTTCGTCATTAAGCGCAGGAGATGATTTTATTATCTTCCTTATCGCAAGCTGAAGCTCTTTGGATAGCTTTAGGTCGGGCGCAACGGAAAAATATCGGGCAAAGCTGCCGTTTGTAAGCATTCCTATAATGAAAATAACGCCGCTGTAAAACGTCTTAAAGTTTTTTCTGCAAATTTCAAGAAGGGCGGTGTAATAATACCTTGTATCATCCGACCTGCTCCGAGTGCAGTAAACAGCGATAATCAAAAACCAAGCGTAATCCTCCATGCACTCATAAAGCGGCCGCTGTAGGTCGGGATGAATTATGAGCTTAAGAATTTTGCTTATCTTTGAGAACATTCGCCTGTCAACGTATGCTTCACCGTCCGCATCGGCGGCAATAGTAAGCCAAGCGGCCGCCTGTTTCTTTACATATTTCGGCACTTTGTCATTGCCTTCTTCCGTACACCATTGCGCATATTTAACCGCAGGGCTTTCCTCCAACGTCATTTTTCCTGCCCCCTTTGCAATAATCAAACCACCCCAACCGCCCCAATGATTATCGCTTGAAATTATAAGCCGTTCGCCGCCGTGTTTTTCCGCTCCAAAGCCCGTGCTATCCTGTCAACAGCGTAATCATAGTGTTTCTTGCTAAGCTCATACCCGATAAAATTACGGTTAGTGTTTACACACGCTTCCCCCGTAGACCCACTGCCCATGCAGTTATCAAGCACGGTCTGTCCTTCGTTGGTGTAGGTCTTTATGAGATATTCAAGCAAGTCCACGGGCTTTTCTGTACCTAGTTTTAACTCGTTTTTGCTTGTGCTTACACTGTTGCACTTTATAACATCAATGGGAAATCTTCTGCCATCACTTATGGTCGGTACGTTAACCTCTTTGCCGTATACATCACTGTAGCCGCTGTGTCCGCGAGCGTAGGGCTTACCCCGCGTAAATTGAGGATTATATGTCGGTAGCTTCTCGTAAAATACCAAGATATTTTCATGTATTTTTAACGGCATTTTATTCGCGTTAAGAAATCCCCCTTTGTTTGATTTTTGCCAAATCCATTCATAGCGGAACATTTTGCGGTTGCTGTTTATAGCGTCAACCGTGAACGGCATTGACGAAAACAGCACAATAGCCGCATTCTCTTTCGCTATGCGCTTGTATTGCTTCCACAACGGCTCGAACGGTATGACCTTATCCCACTCGCATTCCGTTACTCCATACGGCAAATCGCATAGTATCATATCAACGCTACTGTCGGGAATGCTTCTCATGAGCTCCAAACAATCGCCGTGCTTTAAATCAATCATTTTATCCTCCTAATTCTCACATAAAAAATGCGCCCCGTGCAGTTGACTGCAAAACTCATTATAATTACTAAACCCCGTCGTCCATAATCAAGGCATAAAAAAAGCACCCTTTTAAGAGTGCTTTAAAAATATTCGGTTTTTTAATTATTCCTCCACAATTTCCCAGACACCGCCGGGGCTGCTGCCATCCAGTGGGGCGGGTTTCTCCATAGAGTATAAATAATCTTCACCACTATCATCAATGACACGATATAAACCATTTTCCTCTACTGCTTCGTATATCTTGCCATTTGTTAAGCTGTCAACTCCAAATGATTCTCCTACATATCGCAATTTCATTTTTTCTCATTCCTACTCTTCATTTTTACATCATGTTGAATGCCATCGTCTTTTTCATACCAATGAATATCGTAAGTATACAAATCCGTTTCTATTTTTCCAACTTGTTTCTTACACTCGTTAGCGGTGCCACCATAGCTTGAAACAAGCCTGCTAATGTCGTTGATTTTTATTTTTGTTCCTTTTCCCGCAATGGTAGTAGTTGAATCAAACTCCGCATATTGTGGGATAAAGCATTTTTCGCCTTGGAAAATATAGTTCAATTTTTCTTGCAAATAACCACGGTTTGAACTTCCGGAAGGTGACTTTTCTTTTCTTAGTATACCACTTTTCCCCGAGTTGTCAACACCTTTTTCTGCTTCCGAATCTCCGCTTATAAATCTTCCGTCTTTTGGGCTGTGGTATCGATTAAACCTTAGCTCCTTAAGCCTTCATTCATAAGGCCCAAGCACAAGCGCAGCTAGGCGTTCTTCATACTCGGATAAATCGGGCGCAGCCCTTTCATCAACCGTTTCCACACCATTTTCAAAAGACCGTGTTTCCATAAGTGTATGTGTTAAAATGAGGTGAACTAAAAAAGAAGAAGTTTCTCGCAAAATATGGTATAATGAATTCACCACAAACATTAAACCAAGAGGGAGAAACTTCTCATGAATATTATAACACAAGAAGCAAAGAAACGTCAAACAGTAGTTAAGTGTGAGGTGAAAAAAGGGAAGAATCGTGCAAGCAGGATGTACGGAGTAAGTCTGTCAAGCATAAAAAGATGGTGCAAACGCTATGACGGGACGTTGCAGTCGCTGAAAGAAAAATCACATAGACCAAACAGTCATCCAAAACGTCACACAGCCGAGGAAGAAGAACTCATAAGGAAATGTTTTCTTGAAAAATATCTCAGATACGGATGGGATGGAGTGTATGACGAGGCTGTAGAACGAGGCTACAAGCGGAGCTTCAGCGGAATGGTATATGCAGCGAAGCGAATAGGACTGGGGAGTGAATTGAAGACACAAAAGCCTTCAAGAAAGCATGACCGCCGTTATCCCGAATTGTTGGTACCGGGCAAAAAGGTACAGATAGATGTGGAAGAAGTTCCCTACAATTGCCTGCGATTTTACAAATAGTTTTTTCCATAGTGATACCTCCATATCGTGCGGTTAATTTTATCTATAATACTGTGCTTGTGCTTCAAACATTTTTGCATAAATTCCGTTTGCGATATTACAAAGCTGGTCATGAGTGCCGTATTCCTTGATACAGCCTTCTGCAAACACTGCTATCTTGTGGCAGAACTGGCAGCTTGAAAGCCTGTGGGAAATATAGATTGCGGTTTTTTCGCCCACAAGGTCATCAAACTGGCGATAAATATCGTATTCCGCAACAGGGTCAAGTGCCGCTGTCGGCTCGTCCAGAATTACCACAGGGGAACGCTTGAATAATGCCCTTGCAATCGCAATTTTCTGCTGTTCGCCACCCGATGGCTCAACTCCGGTTTCGTCAAATGCCTTGAACAGCATTGTATCTGTGCCGTTTTCAAGAGAACTGATTTTATCCGCAAGACCTACCTGCTCAATCAGCGCATTAAGCTCGGAGCTGTCGCACTCATTTTCAAGCGTGATATTATCCGCAACTGAGAATGAAAACAGGCGGAAATCCTGAAACACAGGCGAAAACAGGCTCATATATTCGTTGTAGTCATATTCCTTGATATTAATTCCGTCAAGGAGAATTTCACCATCAGTAGGGTCATAGAGCCTGCACAGCAGCTTTACAAATGTGGTTTTGCCTGCACCGTTAAGACCAACAACTGATAAATGCTCACCTTGTTTTAATGTGATTGAAACATTATCAAGCGCTTTGACATCTGTATTCGGATAAGTGAAGGATACATTTCTAAACTCAATTGTGTGCGGCTTTTCAGAAACCTGCTTGTCACCCTTTTCAATAGCAGCAGGATACTCCATAAATTTTATGTACTCATAGGCATAGCTACAGCGCTTGCTTATTTCCTGCACACTGCCCATAAGGTTATTCAGCGAGTCATTAAATGCTGTACTCGCTGAAAGCATTTGCGAGAAAATTCCGATGGTGATGCTACCCGTAATGGCAAGTATTCCGAGATAGAGATATGCGCCTATGTTACGGACAAGACCTGTTACCACATAAATAAAGTCAAAGGGCAGAGTTTTATCGGCGCTGGATTTCCATATTCCGATGGAGTCATCAGTGTACGCTTCCCATTTCTGCGCCATCATTTCATCTGCGCCGTAAAGTCGGATATCCTTGCCGTATTTGAAGTTGGAAAGCTCCCAGCCGAGATAGAAGAAAATACGGTTTATTTTTGACAGCTTTTCATAGCTTTCAATTTCAATTCTGCTGTTTTTGGCTCTTACAATGGTATTCACCACAAGAATCACCAGTATCAGAGCGAACAGTATCGGCGCATATATTGCCATAAGCACAATAACGCCTGCCAGAGTAATCGTGTTTGAAATAATGTCAAAAAACTGCGTGCATATTCCGTGAACACCGCCGGAATACCAGCCCATACCTGTTCTTGCCTTTTCAATCTGGTCAAGAGCGTTTTTGTCCTCGGTGTGTTGAAAATCCATCTCCATTACACGGCGGCTCATTTCTTCGGAGAAGAAATTCTGCATACGCTCGTCATATTTCTGCATCGTCATGCTGAGAATGGAGTTAAGCATATTCAGCAACGAATTTCCGAGGACGATTACAGCGGCGAAAATAACCAGCTCTTCCACGTTACGCTCGCCAAGCAGCTCATCGATGATTAGGGGCAGCATAAGAATGTTTATAAACGGTGTAACCGCCGAGGTAATAACTTTAAATATACCGCAGAAAAAGTATCCCCTGAAGTTCTTCCACGCAATAGGCAAGAAGTATTTCAATACGGGGCGCACCACAGGATTTTTCTTTTCTTTGCTCTTTTTCACGTTGAAACCTCCTCTTTATCTTTGTAGTACTGCGCCTGAATTTCAAACATCTCCGCATAGTCGCCGCCCTTTGAGAGCAGCTCGTCGTGTGTTCCGTATTCCACCATTTCTCCCGATTTGAACATCGCAATTCTGTCACAGAAACGGGTTGAACTCAGCCTGTGGGATATGTACACCGCAGATTTGTCTGAAATAATTTCGTCAAAGCTCTTGTAAAGATTATACTCCGCAAGGGGGTCAAGCGCCGCTGTAGGCTCGTCAAGAACAATTACGGGGGCATTTTTGTATAATGCTCTCGCAAGAGCCAGCTTCTGCTTTTCGCCGCCCGAAAGGTCAACGCCGTCATCGTGGAGAACCTTCAGAAGCTCGGTACTTATCCCGTCTGTAAGGCTGTCCAGCTTCTCGGAAAGACCTGCTTTCCTTGCGCAGCTTTCGGACAGCCCGGCATCTGTTTTTTCGGGGCTTTTCATTGAAATGTTTTCACTCATAGGGAATGCAAAAACCTCAACATTCTGGAAAACAGGCGCAAACAGCGTGTAGTATTCCGTTTTGTTGTAAAGCTTGACGTTAACACCGTTCATCAGAATTTCACCATCGGTTACATCATATAAGCGGAGTAATAGCTTTATAAAAGTAGTTTTTCCCGCGCCGTTAAGTCCCACTACCGCAAGACGTTTTCCTGCCTCTAAAGTAAGATTTAAATTTTTTAGGGCATAATCCTCTGCGCCGTCATATTTAAATGAAACATTTTTAAACTCAAAGATGTATTTATCCGTATTCGGAAGCGGAATATAATCGTTTCTTTCACCCTCATCATAGTCTAAAAATGTGCGCAGGTCGTCGATCTGCATAGAACATTTTTTCATATTGCCTATCTTATTGAGGAGAAATGTAAGGTTGGAGGAAAAAGCTGTTGCCAACCCCATAAACAACGTGAAATTACCGATTGACATATCGGATTTCAGCACAGAATAAATAAGCGCAGCATAGATAAGTCCGTTTGAAATAATGCTTAAAGTTCCGTTAAAAATGTTGTTGCAAATCCACAAGTTTTTGCTGTGCATAACCTTATTCTCCTTGTCACGGAGAATACTGTACTGTTTGCCCGAAAGCCAGCCTTTCATTTCAAAAAGTCTGATATCCTTCGCATAGTCGAAATTCTGTGTAGTCTGCTCCATATAATCGATTTTTCGCCATGAGGGTGCAAGCACATCCCACACCTCTTTTTTGTCACGCTTTATAATGTGATTAAAAAATAAAAACTGTAAAATGCAGATAACTGTGAGGGCAACTACAAGCCGCAGGTCAAGCACGGCTACGCCTGTAACCGCAACAGCGATAGTTAAAAGCGAGGTAAGAAGATTACGGATATTGTGTATCATACCCTCAAAGCCGTTATTATTGTCATTACATGAATTCTCTGCCTTCTGAAGCATATCAAGCATTTCAGGCTTTTCAAGTGACTGATAATCCATTTTAAGCGTTTTCCTGATACGCTCGGTAATTACCCTCATACGGATATCTATGGCAATGTACCCGAAACGGTTAGCGCCAAGGGAATTAAGGGAGCCTAGCGTAAGCAGGATTATTCCCACCCAAACAAGCAAATTTATAAGCGGCTGAATATCCTTTTCGGGAGTAAGTGCCTGTGTTTCGATTATATCTATAACAAATTTTCCGAAAAAGCTCCACAGATAGCTCATCACAGAGCCTGCCACAACGCAGATAAGCATTATCGGGAACAGCACGGGGCGGTATCTTTTTATTCTGCCGAGGACGAATTTTATGTTGCTGAAAATTCCGTGCTCAGTGTGAAGCTTGTCAGCCTCTTTGGTTTTATTCTTTTTTGCCATTTTCTTTTCCTCTCTTATAGGCATCGTTTTTGAAGTATGAACTTTCCCTGTATCCGGTTTGATAATCAAAACCATAAGGACGATTAAGCAGAATATGGGCAAAGGTTATAAATGAAACAAAATTGCAATCGGCAAGATACTGATAGATTTTTTAACGCTTGTACCATTGTTGAAATCCGCCTCCCGGACAAACTTGAATTTCAACATTCCGCCTATAACTCACGACTGATGTCCCTGCCTCTTCAGGCGGGGGATCATACGGTCTTTCAGTGGGGGACCCAGTCCCCCACTGAAACCCCTAAGGGGCTAACACCCCCAGTCGTTCGTTGAATGACGGGGTGATGCCCCTTATAGAATCAAATTTTTCTTCGCTGTATTTATCAGCTATATATTTTATAGCAATACCGATATTATTTCCGTTGCAGCGAATAGGTTCAATAATTCTTTCTTTTTCTACAAGTCTATTTTGATAACGAGGAGCTTTTGTTGAAATCATTATAGGTACTAAGAGCTTGTTATGACTTTCTTTCTGAAAGTTTCTAAGGTCTAACGCATAATCGTAAACTTGGTCGTATGTTGTCTGACGATATTCTCTATCTCCACATTTAAGGCAACACCGCACAATGCCGCCAAAAATTATCACAAATGAAGTTGAACG
>JAJQIG010000046.1:0-140452 GCA_021199335.1 Oscillospiraceae bacterium
TACTGGATTCGAACCAGTGGCTTACTGCTTAGAAGGCAGTTACTCTATCCAGCTGAGTTAATGACGCCGATACAAAGTCCCTAAAGGGAAAAATGGAGCGGGTGATGGGAATCGAACCCACACAACCAGCTTGGAAGGCTAGTGTTCTACCATTGAACTACACCCGCATCGTATTTGCCATATCCCTGACAACGAAATATATTATATCACATAGATTTTGGTTTGTCAATACTTTTTTGGAATTTTTTTTGGAAATTTTCTAAGAGAAGAAAAAACGGCTGCTTGCCGGTAAAAATCAAATGCGAGCTTGAGTTGTTTTCAAAAAAATTTCCGATAAAAATGTCACAAAATGAACCCATAATTCGTTATAATAGACAGAGCGTTCAAAAAAGCGTTCGCCTTCGATTACATTTAGTCAGGTCGGCGCATTTGACGGTATTTTCTGCGCAGGAAAAAGCTGTTACATACTGTCCATCAAGATAAAATCGGGAAGTGAGAAAAATGAATTCAGAAAATCAGCGGAAGGTGGAGCTGCTGTATGAGCTTTACGAACAGGCGATGTACAGAGTTGCGTTTTCTGTTCTGAAAAATGAGGCGGAGGCGGAAGATGCGGTTTCCGAAAGCTTTGTGGTCATCATCAAAAGCCTAAGAAAAATAGATTTACCCGAAAGCGAAATGACAAAGCGTTTCATTCTTAAAACAATAAAGAATAAGTCCATCGATATGTACAGAAGCATAGCCAAAAAGAGGGAAAAGGCTCTGTCGATTGATGAGTATGACCTGCAAAGCAATGAAAACGTTGAGGATAACGCCATTAATCGAGAGATTATTTCGGGACTTGAAATGGGTGATGATGAGAAAAGACTGATTTATTTAAGGGAGTGTCAGGAGCTTTCGTGGAAAGAGATTTCGGAACGGTTGGATATTTCCGAAAGTGCCGCAAGAAAACGGTTTGAAAGGCTTAAAAGAAAACTTGTAAAGAGGTAAAAGGCATGAAAAATTATAACGAAAAAGAGCTTGATATAATATTTGAAAATGCGCTTAAAGGAGGAGAAATTCATGAATTTTCCGAAAGCTACAAAAAACGCAGAAAAGAAATTATGAAGAGCGTTTCGGGGAGGAATATACGCATAAAAAGAATCTGTTTTACCACTGCCGCCGCAGCTGCCGTTATAGCGATAATTCCTTTGGGAGTATATGCGTATTCCCTTATAACCGCAAATATTGAAAAGACGGAGAAGTACCGAAGCACCGTTTATGTGAGTGCAGGGGAAGAGATGGAGAGCGACCCTAT
Organism: Oscillospiraceae bacterium; assembly: GCA_021199335.1. Lineage (GTDB taxonomy): Bacteria > Bacillota > Clostridia > Oscillospirales > Ruminococcaceae > UMGS363. The sequence goes on from JAJQIG010000046.1 coordinate 1,295, forward strand.
GGAGGTTGTCTTGAGCTATGTTCCCGAAAGCCTTGTTCTGCAAGGGGAGGACAGCCCGTTCGCAGGGAAGTATAAGAATGAAAACGGCGGCGGGATGACCTCTTTGTTCTATCATCTTAGCGGAGAAACCTATAAGAATCTTAGCTTTTCGCAAGCATCGGAGGAGTTTGAAACGGAAACCGCAAAGATACTTATAAATTATCGTGTAAGCTTTGACGCCGAAAAAGCGTCACCCGACAATTTCGGGCGTGAGGTTTTCGTGGTTATGAAGAATGCTCCGTACCTTGCAAGGCTTTATTTCACGGATGATATTCTCTCGGAGGAGATAAGGAAAATCGCCGAGGGAGTGACCTTAAAACCTGCCGAAACAGAGCTTTATCCCGATTTTGCCGCAGAGCCCGAGGCTGAAGAAGGAGAAACAGACGATGAAGCCGTAAATGCCGAGAAAATCTATGCAGTCGGTGAGAAGGCGCAATTCAAATACAGTGACGGAGTAACGTTAAATGTCGCTGTAAGGAGCGTTAATTTCTATGACAGTTATGAAACCCTTACAACGGACGACGCAGGATATGATAAGGATTTCAGCGCATTTGTCGGAAGCCTTGACGAAAATATAAGAACATACTATACTTATGGCGATGGAATATCAACGCTTGACGAGGATATTGAAGAAAGGAATGTTCCCCTTGAAATAGTGACAATGGAGGTTGAATACGAAAACATTTCGTCCGAAGAAGCCGAAATATGCGTGTGTCCGACACTTTTTACAGGCATTGGCGATGATACAAGATTATCGATGCAGTCGGGCGAAAATGGCATTGGAATAAGAGATACTCTTGCGGCAAAGTGCGATTCGGGATTACAGATTTCGTTTGTGGCAAGCGGCGAGCATAACAAAAATAACATCATTGTTCCTGCGGGAGAAAAGCAAACCGTAAAGATTTCGTTCATTTTTGAAAAGGAGTACAGGGACAGTCTTTATCTTTCCTACACCTACAGCAGCGACCCAACCTCATTTATTAAAATCGATGAATAAAGTAACAGAGCTGCCGATTCACTTCGGCGGCTCTGCTTTTTTTGAGCGGATAATACCCAAAATCAAGTTTTTTCCTGTCCCCTTGACAAAATAATAGGTCGGTGATATACTATATATGTGCTTTTTGATTGAAATTTGCTGCCGAAACAGCGTGTTCATATACATATATTTTAAATGAAAGAAGTGACCGTAATGATATGTCCGAAATGTGGTAAAGAAAATAGTGAGGATGCGGCTTTCTGCGGGGAGTGCGGATATGATTTCTCCTCCGATAACATAATGAACGCCCTTGATAATGGTGATTCCGAGAGCGAGAAGCCATCTTCAAAGAAAGAGAAAAGGCGTTCCAAAAAGGAAAAGGACAAGCGGAATAATGGCGAAAATACCGATAATAAAAAATCCAAGAAAACTAAGGTTAAGGTAATCCTTGTCGCTGTCGCTGTCATCATCGTTGTGATTGCCGTTGCGGTTCTCGTTCTGTTTTTCTCCTCAACCGAGGGCGAAAAGGTGCTGAATAATATCCCGATAGGCAGAGATGTCGCCTATGCCGAGTCCAAGACGGGGAGAAACTTCACAACCGTTTCGAAATATGCCGCAGTTGAGGACATTGCAGCATTTGATAATATTTGTGAGGCTGATTCGGGCCTGCGTGTTGAGGGGATACAGTACCCCGAATGGGCGGTCACAATTTCCCTTGCGGAGGATAAGACTATAAATAAGGTCGTCTATTATGACTTCTCCCAGCTCCAGAAAAACTGGAAGGGTCACCACTCTAATGATGAAATTCCCCTTGCGAGGATTGAATACGGAATGAGCGAAAAATCCGTTGAACGAGCAATGGGCTTTAAGCCGTATACAATAATAAAAGAGGTTGACAATAACGTTACGTATGTCTACCGTTACTATTATTCCGACGATGTAACGGGCAATGACGTTGTCTGCAACTATTCCGTTGTGTTTGATGATGCAAACGGCTCGGTTAAAGATGTTTATGTAAGCATTGTCGACTATGCGTCTGTTATAATTAATGCGGATTGATGTAACGAAATTGGCGGAGGATTTAATATAATATGAAAAAGCTTTTGTCTGCAATACTTCCGATAATAATTATGATTTCCATGACGGCTTGTTCGTCGGAGGATACGACCGAGGCTGCGGAAGCCTCGGATGCGACCGTTCAGACTGCTTCCGAAACAGCAGAGGAAACGCAGGAGAACGCAGGCGGTTTTACCGTCAGCGGAACAAAGCTCCTTGATGCTAACGGAAACGAGTTCGTTTTCAGGGGAATAAATCATGCGCATTCGTGGTTTCCTCAGAATGACGGCGAGGCGCTCCAAGCTATTGCCGATACGGGCGCAAACTGCGTGAGAATAGTTTTGGCAAACGGTATTCAGTGGACGAAGGATTCTTCTGAAACAATTACCTCGCTTATTGAAAAATGCAAAGCCCTGAATATGATCGCCATTGTTGAGGTTCATGACGGCACAGGCGATGACAGCCTTGAAACTATAGAGCAAATCTGCGACTACTGGATTGAGGTTAAGGACGCCCTTATCGGAACGGAGGACTATGTTATCCTTAACATTGCCAATGAATGGGTCGGCACATGGGACAGTACAATTTGGCGTGACGGATATGTAAGCGTTATCCCAAAGCTGCGTGAGGCCGGTATAAAGAATACGCTTATGGTTGATGCGGCAGGCTGGGGACAGTACAGCAAAAGCATTGCGGATTACGGAGCAGAGGTTTTTGCTGCAGACCCCGATGCGAATACAATGTTTTCTATTCATATGTACGGCTCGGCAGGAAAGAATGAAAGTACGATTAAATCGGGTATCGAGGGAGTAACCTCGCAGAATCTCTGCGTGTGTGTCGGCGAATTCGGCTATAAGCATTCGGACGGTGACGTTGACGAAGCATATATAATGCAATACTGCACGGAGAATGATATAGGATACCTGGGCTGGAGTTGGAAAGGCAACGGCGGCGGAGTTGAATATCTTGATATTTCCGAAAGCTGGGACGGCTCCGTCCTTTCAGCCGATTGGGGCGAGGTGCTTATTAACGGAGAAAACGGAATAAAGGCTACGTCCGAAATCTGTTCCGTTTTTGAATAAATTGATGCTTTAAAAGGAGATTTTACCATGACGGACGGCGAAATTTTTTCTCATATCGACCATACACAGCTGAAGGCTGTTTCAACGCAAGCCGATATTGACCTCCTTTGTGAGGAAGCGCTAAGGCTTAAAACGGCATCCGTTTGTATTCCTCCGTCATATGTCGCTTATGCAAGAAAAAAATTCGGCGGGGAGCTTAATATTTGCACAGTTATAGGCTTCCCGTTGGGATATAATACAACCGCAGTTAAGGTGTTTGAAACACAGTGTGCCGTTGCGGACGGCGCGGATGAGATTGATATGGTTGTTAACCTCGGTGATGTCAAAAACGGCTGTTACGATAAGGTAACGTCGGAGATCTCAGCTGTAAAAAAAGCCGCAGGGGGCAAAATTCTCAAGGTTATAGTCGAAACCTGTTACCTTAATGAGAGTGAAAAAACAGCCCTTTGCAAATGCGTTTCGGACGGTGGCGCCGACTATATAAAAACCTCCACAGGCTTTGGTACGGACGGAGCAAGGATTGAGGATGTACGTCTTTTTGCGAAGAATCTCAGCGGTGGAGTGAAAATCAAAGCGGCGGGCGGAATAAGAACCCGTGAGGATATCGAGATGTTCCTTGCGGATGGGTGCGACCGCATAGGAACAAGCTCTGCGGTGAAAATCCTAACCTCCGAATTGTAACTGTTGTATTCATATTGTAATAGAATTGAAACCGAATGGTAGTTGACCTTGCAAATTCCCCCTGGTACAATTTTCTTATGTGAAATTTGTATAGGGGGATTTTTATATGAGAAAAAAAGCAATTATATCCGTAATAATGATTTTGGCGCTTTTTACAGCTTGTTCAAAGCACGAAAATGAAGAGGAGCTGATTACCTTGCTTACCTCCGAAGCGGTATTTAGTGAGGAAGCATCAACCGATAACAGCTTTTTGGGGGATTATGCGGAGGAAAAATCGGAAAATATCGATGATACGGAAAGCGAATATGTTACCATTATGGGTAGGCTTTATTCCAAGAAGCGAACGTCGTTCTCCTTTTACCCCGAAATGGGGGTTACAAGCGAGGGAATTGCCGAGCTTTGCAATTTGCCGAACCTGAAAACTCTGTATTTGTCAAGCTTCGACCTCACGGATGTTGATTTAAGTCCGCTCTCCGAGCTAACATCACTTGAAAGTCTGTATTTAAGCTATAATACGGGAATTACGGATATAGGCTTTTTATCAAGCCTTACAAATCTTGAAGAATTGCAGCTTTGCAGCAATTCTATTAATGACATAAACGCATTGTCAACTCTTACAAATCTTGAAAAATTGGAGCTTTGTTACAATTCTGTCAATGATATAAGCGCACTGTCAAGCCTTACGAACCTTGAAGAATTGGATCTTAGTTCCAATTCGGTCGATGATATAACCGCTTTGTCCGGGCTTGTTAAGCTCAGGGAGTTAAAGCTCAGTGAGAATAATATCAGCGATTTAACGGCATTGTCGGAGCTAAAGAACCTTACTGTCCTTGAATTAGGCTCAAATGAAATTACCGAAATTGATGCTCTGTCAAACCTAACGGAGCTTACGGAATTGTATCTTGGCTCAAATGAAATTACCGAAATTAACGCTCTGTCAAACCTAACGAGGCTTGCGAAATTAAGCCTTTGGGGAAATAAAATTACCGAAATTGACGCCCTGTCAAACCTTACAGGGCTTACGGAATTGTATCTTGGCTCAAATGAAATTACCGAAATTGATGCCCTGTCAAGCCTTACAGGGCTTGCGGGACTGGAGCTTTCGGGAAACGAAATCAGCAATGCGGAACCGCTGTCCAAACTCGTGGGGTTGAATCGGTTGTACATTAGTGATAACGTCATTGTAAGCATAGAGGCATTGTCGTGTTTGCAAAGTCTTGAGTATTTGCTCATTGACGGCAACCTAATTACCGATATAAGTCCGTTATCGGAGCTTTCTCGGCTTAAAGCGCTCGAATTATCCGAAAATCCGCTTGACAGCTTGGATGTTGATACACTTTCAAAGCTGACAAGCCTTGAATTTTTGACCCTCGGCGATGGGGTAACATTTGATAATGCCGATATTGAAGAATTAAGGGCGGCGCTGCCGGAATGTTCTATCAGTTAATCGGGATAAGAACGATACCCCAAAAGCGTTTTATGGCTGATTTTTTCCGATTATTATGCAGCTTTAACCAAAATCGGCAAGGATTCCCCCACTTCAACCGATAGGTAGGTGATGGTGAATTGCCAAAGGGGGAATTAACGGCAGCGGTGGGCGGAGAGAACCCGGTATCAAAATAGTACGCATGCGTAATACGCATGCATGCCTATGTACGATGCCGCACTCCGTTAAATTACCGAGAGTGGATTGAAACAATAAAACAATACTGGACAAAGGAAGAAAACTGTGGTATAATGTTACTCAGTTGAAGTTTTCCTACTGCCTTTAGTCTTGGATTGAACCAAATTCGGCGGCGGACTGCGTTAGGTGATACAGTAAGCTCCCGATTAAAGGCAAATATTATTGAAGAGGTATACCGAATATGTCACATTGGATTGAGAAAAGTAATGTTTATCACATTTACCCCCTTGGTTTCTGCGGATGCGAACAGTATCGCTCCGAATCATCGGAAAAACCAGTTCCTCGCATAAGAAAGGTTATCGATTGGATTCCTCATCTTAAACAAATGCATTTCAACGCCGTTTATTTCGGACCCGTTTTTGAGTCGGTTAAGCACGGATATGATACAATAGATTATATGGTAATTGACAGACGTCTTGGAACAAATCAGGATTTTAAGGATGTCTGCAATGCGCTCCATGAAAACGGAATAAAGGTTATCCTTGACGGAGTTTTCAACCATGTCGGCAGGGAAAACCCCATGTTTATGGATGTCCGTGCAAATAAGCAGGGTTCACGCTATAAGGATTGGTTCTGCGGACTTAATTTTGGCGGAAATTCTTCCTATAACGACGGTTTTTGGTATGAGGGCTGGAATAACTGCTACGACCTTGTTAAGCTGAACCTCTGGAATGATGAGGTTGTGAACTACCTTCTCTCGGCGGTAAAAATGTGGATTGAGGAATGGGATATTGACGGGATAAGATTCGATGCCGCAGATTGCCTTAGGGATGAATTTATTAAGCGAATCCACGGCTTTACACGCTCGCTTAAACCTGATTTTTGGCTTATGGGCGAAATTATTCACGGAAATTATTCACGTTGGGCTAACAGCGAAATGTTTGACTGCGTAACAAATTATCAATGCTATAAGGGAATTTATTCCTCACATAATGACCGCAACTATTTTGAAATTGCGCATTCGATTGAATACCAAATGGGGCAGTATGGCAGCATATATATGTATAACTTCCTCGATAACCATGATGTTCCCCGCCTTGCATCCGTCCTCCGCAACCCCGAACATATCGAATGCTGTTATACAATGATATACATGATGTACGGCGTTCCGTCCGTTTATTACGGAAGCGAGTTTGGAATAAAGGGCGAAAAGGGCAGGGGAGAAAATGCCGACGCGCCCCTCAGACCATGCATTGACCTTGATATGGCTGAAGAAAATATCAAGCTCATGAAGCATATTTCCGACCTTGGAGCGATCCGACAGTGCATTCCCGCAGTCCAAACAGGCTCCTATGCAAAAATGGAACTTAAAAATCAGACGTTCCTCTTTAAGAGGGAAAAGGACGGCGAAACGGTCTATGTTGCCCTTAATATAAGCGATGGCGACTATACATTCCGTTTTAATACAAAATATTCTAAGCTTGCAGACAGACTTTCGGGCAGACAGTTTAATGTTAATAACGGAAATGCCGAAATTACAGTGCCGAAAAATACTTCTATGGTTCTTGTGGATTCCGAATTGCAAATGCCGCATAAGGACGAGGAAGAAATGGTTCAGCCTGTTCCTGAAGAAAAAACAGAACCTACGGTAATTCCCGAAGCAAAGGTTCGGGAGGATATATCGGAGGAAAAGCCCGTTTCCTGCGTAACTCCCGCTATGGATAAGGGCAACGGAGTAAAAGGAATTGGCGTTCCCGATGGAAGAAAGCCCGTTATCGGAGGACAGTATAAGCATTTCAAGGGCGGAGATTACGTACTCCTTAACTGCGCAAAGGACCATGAAACCTGCGAGGAAATTGCGGTTTATATGTCGCTTAACGGCAAACCCGATGTTTGGGTAAGACCTATGTCGATGTTCCTTGAGGATGTTGACGACCACGGCAATGTTAAGCCGAGATTTGAACTTGTGCAGTGATTTTATGTAAATCTGTGAAGCGGGAATATTCCTTGCTTCACAGATTATTGCTGTAAGCCGTCACGCTAAAGCGATAACTTTTTGGGGGTAACGCTTAGCAGCTGCACTTCTTTTCAAAGGACTCGCAGTCAACGCATTCGCAAACGGAGGGGTTGGGTTCGTGAGTTCCTACCTTGATTGATTCAAGCGAACAGTAATGCTCCGAGTTAAGATTGTACTTGCACGATGCAACATCACAATGAATACTTGGATTTTTTGACATAGTTCTTTCTCCTTAGCTTATAAATAATATGGTAAAACCGCATCTCATCTGCGGTACGGTTATAGTATTTGCGCTGCGGCGATAAAAATGCATTTTTGCAGAAGTCAATTTTTTCTTTTATGGGAGAAATGTTTTTCTGCATCCGTAAAATGTGGAGGATTAATATGGATATTTATATTCCCGAAAATGTATTGAATATAATGAAATGTCTGGAAAAAGGCGGATTTGAGGCTTACACCGCAGGCGGATGCGTGAGGGATGCTATCCTCGGTAAAGAGCCGAAGGATTACGATATTGCAACCTCGGCTTCTCCCGATGAAATAAAGCGTTGCCTTGAGGGATATAATGTTATAGATACAGGCATAAAGCACGGAACGGTTACCGTAATTTCCGATGATGATTATGTCGAGGTAACAACCTTTCGCATTGACGGAAACTATTCCGACCATCGCCGCCCCGACAGCGTGAAGTTTTCACGCAGCCTTGATGACGACCTTTCAAGGCGTGATTTTACCATAAACGCAATGGCTTATAACCCCGAAAAGGGACTTATAGATAAATTCGGCGGTCAGAAGGATCTGTTTAGGCAGAAAATCCGCTGCGTTGGAGAACCCGCCGTGAGATTCAATGAAGACGCTCTCAGAATAATTCGCGCTTTGAGGTTTGCTTCGGTCCTTAATTTTGAGATTGACAGCGTTACCTCGCTTGCGATTCATGATATGAAGTATCTCCTCACAAACGTATCTATGGAGAGAATCTCCAAAGAGATTGATATGCTTATAACAGGAAAATCTCCCGCCGATATTTTAACCGACTATTCGGATGTTATGAGCGTAATTATTCCCGAGGTACGTCCCTGTATAGGCTTTGACCAGCATAGCCGTTACCATGTCTACGACGTATGGCAGCATACGGCAATGGCGGTTGAACATTCCAAGTGTGATAGGGATGTTCGCCTTGCGCTGCTCCTGCATGATATAGCGAAGCCCTCCTGCTGTACCATTGACGATGAGGGAAACGGGCATTTTCCGGGGCACGAGCAGGTCGGCGCACATATGGCGGAGGATATTCTTCACCGTATGCACTATCCGAATGAAACCGTGAACTGCATTTCGGAGCTTATAAAGTATCATTATGTTACGCCCGTTGACGACGCCGTCGTTGTAAAAAGGCTTCTTTCCGTTATCGGCATACAGAATTTCTTCAAGCTTACCGAGGTTATGAAGGGCGACAGCAGAGCTAAACAGAGCCTTTGCTTTGAGCGTGTCCAAACACTTGAAGCAATGGAAAGAAAAGCGGAGCAGATAATTGCGAATAAGGAGTGCATAAGTATATCCCAGCTCAATGTCAACGGAACGGATATAACCGCACTCGGCGCAGAGGGTAAGCAAATCGGAGATATTCTGGAAAATCTTCTCTCTCTTGTTATTGATTCAAGAGTCGGAAATGTAAGAGCCGAGCTGCTGAAATGCGCAAAGGCTATGATTGATTAGGATAATCGAAAAAATCCTTGACAAACCCAAAATTGTATGGTAAAATAATTGCGTATTATTACAGAAAGGAGGCAGACAAATGTTTGTTCATGAAATTTTTTGGAAAAATCTGCATTTCATACGGAAAGTTCTTTTGTTTGCCGACAGAACCGTGTAAAAAAAACGGCTTGAATTCTAATCGGATAAGCAAACGGATGGACGTTCCCGTGTGGGGGCGTCCTTTTTTGTTGGAATGGGGTGCAAACAAAAAATTCATTAACACAAAATATGACTAAAAAATTTTCAGCGGAGGAAAAATAAATATGAGCTTATTCGGAAAAAAGAAAGATGAAAATACCGATGAATTTCACAAGGAATACGGGGTTATAAGCAATTGCCGCTTTGTCCTCGGAAAATTCATGAAATACCGCAAATCCCTCATTGCCTTTACACTTATCGGAGGAATAGCGGGGGCATCAATGTCATATATGTGGAGCTTTATAGGAAAGCTTGTTATCGATATGATAGAACAGCAGGCGGTTTCCCCCGATAAGGACATTAAACCGCTTTTGTATCTTGTTTTGATAACCACTGCGGCGGAGCTGATTTTTATGTGGCTCAGTACCTATTCCAATATGAAAACGAGCGTGGGTTTTACATATGTTAGGCTTATGATAATCAAGGAAAGAATAGCGAAGGTGCTCGGAATGGAATACGAAACCCTTGAAACTCCCGAAATGCTCGATAGACTGCAAAAGGCTAAGAGAGCCACTTCGGGCGATTGGCAGGGCGTTCAAGGAATGATGACCTATATGCAGGTTATGGTGGTGCATATTTTCTCAATAATCATTGCATCCGTTGTAATGACGACATTCAATCCGATTATAATAGCGGTAATTGCGGTATTCTCGTTTATTCAATTCCTGTTCTTTGATTATGTAAGAAAAAAGGACAAAAAAGAGATGTGGGATGCGATGGCAAAGCAATGGAGAAAAACGGATTATATGGAGAACGTAACCACGGATTTTTCATATGCCAAGGATATAAGACTTTTCGGGATGAAAAAATATCTTGCGCAAAAGCAAGGCGAGGTTTATGATGAGGAGCTGAGGCATTGGGTTAAGTCAAGGCAGTTTTGGATTCATAACTCTATCTTCTATCATTCCGTAACCCTTGTTCGGCAGATTATAATTGTCGGATGGCTTGTATACAGTGTCGTCTATGACGGACTTTCCATAGGTAATTTTACCCTTTATACCGCAAGCGCAGCAACATTTTCCAATGCCATAGGTGAGATACTCGAGGCGCTTGTCGCATTGCGTGAGAGAAGCGCACACACCGATGATTACCGCAGCTTTATGGATATTCCATCTGCGGATGACTTGCAAAAAACCGTCCCTGTGCCAAAATCAGGTAAATATACATTCGTTTTTGAGAATGTTTCCTTTAAATATCGCGGACAGGAAAGCTATGCCCTCAAAAATGTCAACCTTACCCTTAATGCAGGGGAAAAATTGGCGGTTGTTGGACTTAACGGAGCGGGAAAAAGCACATTTATTAAGCTCCTGCTTAGGCTTTATGACGTTACCGAGGGACGTATTCTTATGAATGGCACGGACATAAGGAGGTTTGACAGAAACGAATATTTTCGACTGTTTTCCCCCGCTTTCCAGGACGTTATGGTTTTTGCGTTCCCAATGGCGGAGAATGTTTCAATGAAAGAGCCTTTTAACACGGATAAGGCAGAAGCGGAAAAAGTGCTCCGCAGCGCAGGACTTGGAGATAAACTGGATTCGCTCGAAAAGGGAGTTGACACGGAGCTTTTGAAGGTTCTTTATGATGACGGCATAGACCTTTCGGGCGGCGAGAAGCAGAAGCTCGCCCTCGCCCGTGCGCTCTACAAGAAAAGCTCGATAATTGTCCTTGACGAGCCTACCGCCGCACTCGATGCCCTTGCGGAATATCGTCTTTATCAAAGCTTTAACAAGCTTGTAGGCTCCGGAACCGCCGTTTATATCTCACACCGCCTTTCCTCCACTCGTTTTTGCGACAGAGTTGCAATGTTTAAGGATGGCGAAGTCGTGGAAATCGGTACGCATGAGCAGCTTATGGCTCAAAACGGCGCATATGCGGAGATGTTTCGAGTTCAGGCGCAGTATTATGTTGAGGATAAGGACATTTTTGATGTTCCCGAGGATATGGAGGTGAAGGAAAATGGCTGATAAAAAGACCCGCGTTGTAAAAGAATCGCTGAAATATTGTTTCAGGCAGATAAAGCGCTATAAGAAATCCTATCTGCCAATTTCCTTTTTGCGTGTTATTGCCGATGCGGCGGTTCCCTTTGCTGAGCTGATTTTTCTCCCTTTGCTTATCGATGCGATGATGGCGGAGCAAAAGGATATTAAGCTTATCGTGTTCTATGGAGCGGCAATGGTGGTTTTGAATGTGCTTTTGGACGGAATCAGCAACGTGCTGAATATACATCTTAATAAGTGTGAGGACCTTTTCCTGAATGCATCATTTAAGGAAATTTCGGAGCTTTGCATGGATATTGACTTTTCCCTTACCGAAAATAAGGAGGCTCTCGAACAGATACATAAGGCAAGGAGTGGGATGGATATGTCGGGCGGCGGAACACATGGCATCTCAACCGCCTTTTGCACCATTGTTTCCAATTGTCTGAAGTTCATCGGAGTGGTTGCGGTGCTTGTCTTGAATGCTCCGATCCTTTTGGTAATAATAGGTATACTGCTTGTCGCATCAACCCTAATAAACGCAAAGAGTAACAATATTGATATAAAAAATTTCGCTGAGGCTTCAAACATAAACCGTATTTTCGGACATATCTGCTGGGAAATGGAGGATTTTCGTTACGGCAAGGATATACGTCTTTACGGCGCGGCGGGAATGATGATTGAAAAATCCGCACAGCAAATAAAGCGGCTCATCGATTATTGGCAGAATATCAATGATAAAAAGTATCCTTTGAAAATCCTCGATACCATTGTGGGTGTACTCCGTGATTTCGGAACATACCTTTATCTCGGTATACTTGCAATTATGGGGAAAATTACGATCGGTACGTTCTCACAGCTTCTCAGTGCGGGGGGAACTATGTATTCATCGCTCCAGGCAATTATTTTGGGGTCACAGGATATAGTAAAGCGCAGCGTATATATGTATGAAATAATTAAATTTATGAACTATCCTCCCGCTATGGAAAAGGGAGATAGGAAAATTGAGCAAACTGCGGGAGGCCATGAAATCGAGTTCAGAAATGTCAGCTTCAAATATCCCGCAACAGATGTAAAGGTGCTTGAAAATGTTTCAATAGTTCTCCACAGCGGAGAAAAGCTGTCGGTGGTGGGACTTAACGGAGCAGGAAAAACAACGTTTATAAAGCTGCTTTGTCGGCTTTACGATGTTGACGGCGGAGAAATTCTTCTTGACGGAATTAATATCCGTGAATATGATTATGAGGAATATATGAAGCTCTTTTCGGTTGTTTTTCAGGATTTCAGACTTCTTTCATTCTCAGCAAAGGATAATGTCCTCCTCGGACAGGATGATTCCGACGAAGCGGTAAATGAGCTTTTTGAAAAGGTCGGACTTCTTGATAAAATAAACTCCCTGCCGAACGGAATGAATACCATGATGTTTAAGCAGTTTGATAATGACGGAATCGAGCTTTCGGGGGGAGAACAGCAAAAAATGGCAATTGCCCGTGCGCTGTATAAAAAAGCTCCCATCGTAATCCTCGATGAACCCACGGCTGCGCTTGACCCCGTTGCGGAATATGAAATCTACCGCCGATTCAACGACCTTGTAGAGGGAAAAACAGCCGTCTATATCTCCCATCGCCTATCCTCCTGCAAATTCTGCGACAGAATAGCGGTTTTCTCCGGCGGAACAATTGCCGAAATGGGAACTCATGACGAGCTTGTCAGAAAGCAGGACGGAATCTATGCCGAAATGTTCAAGGCGCAGGCGCAGTATTATATCTGACAATTGCCGATTTTTCCAAGCCGTTTCGGCGGGGAACATACTATATTAAGCGGGGGACGCTATCGCCGCTGAATACTTTTAGAATAATGAATTTTTAAACAAAAAATCGGCATAATATTTCTGGAATATGGGTTTTGTGAAAATTTTGAAGATTTTTTTGTATGAAATGCTTGACAAATCGGGAAACTGCGTGTATAATTATTACTTGTGTGAAACTGTGTAAAAACGTTTCCATTTAATTTTTTCGGAAAGGAGATAGATTAATGCCTACATTTAACCAGTTGGTTCGTAAGGGAAGAGAAGTTTCTGAAAAGAAGTCCACTGCTCCTGCTCTTCAGAAGGGCTACAATGCCAAGAAGAAGATTCAGATTGACCAGAGCGCACCTCAGAAGAGAGGCGTATGCACCGCTGTAAGAACTGCTACACCTAAGAAGCCTAACTCAGCTATGAGAAAGATTGCCAGAGTAAGACTTACTAACGGCACGGAAGTAACAGCTTATATCCCCGGTATCGGTCATAACCTCCAGGAACACTCTGTTGTTCTTATCAGAGGCGGACGTGTAAAGGACCTCCCCGGTGTTCGTTACCACATCATCAGAGGAACACTCGATGCACAGGGCGTTGCCAAGAGAAATCAGGCTCGTTCCAAGTACGGCGCAAAGAAGCCTAAGGCAGGCGCTGCAAAGTAATTTTTATTCAAGGCATATCATTAGTCGGTAAAACTCAATGAAACCACATGATTACTGTGGAGTATTCATTTATATATAGATGGATGCCTCTGCATTGGTCTGCGTGTCATCGCACCGCATAAGGCGGATTTGTGGAATGAAACGAGTACCTATGATATCATTTCTATGAAGGAGGGAAGTATTGTGCCAAGAAGAGGTAAAATCGCAAAACGTGAGGTTTTGTGTGATCCGGTTTACAATTCTGAAATTGTAACACGCCTTATCAACAACATTATGCTTGACGGTAAGAAGGGTGTTGCTCAGAAAATCGTTTACGATGCATTTGAAATTGTTGCTGAAAAGACAGGCAAGGATGCTCTTGAGGCTTTTGAGGAAGCTCTCGAAAACATTATGCCTATGCTTGAAGTTAAGGCTCGCCGTGTCGGCGGTTCAACCTACCAGGTTCCTATGGAGGTTCGCCCCGAAAGAAGGCAGACTCTCGGTCTTAGATGGCTGACAACTTATTCAAGAGCAAGAAGCGAAAGAACTATGAAGGAAAGACTTGCGGGCGAAATCATGGACGCTATGAATGGTACAGGCGGAGCTTGCAAGAAGCGTGAAGACACTCACAAAATGGCAGAAGCAAATAAGGCTTTCGCACATTACCGTTGGTAATTGCGGCGTGAGTGCCGAGGCTCTGCTTATTTGGCGGAGCTTATTAAATGGAGGAAAAATTTATGCCAAGAGATTGTTCACTTGAAGAAACAAGAAATATTGGTATAATGGCCCACATTGATGCAGGTAAAACCACTACAACCGAGCGTATCCTTTTTTACACCGGTATTAACCATAAAATTGGTGAAACTCATGACGGTTCTGCTACAATGGACTGGATGGCGCAGGAGCAGGAAAGAGGTATCACAATTACCTCCGCCGCTACAACTGCACACTGGGCAGGTCATAGAATCAATATTATCGATACCCCCGGTCACGTTGACTTTACAGTTGAGGTTGAGCGTTCACTTCGAGTTCTTGACGGTTCTGTAACGGTTCTTTGCGCAAAGGGCGGTGTTGAACCCCAGACTGAAACAGTTTGGAGACAGGCTAACAAGTACCAGGTTCCGAGAATGGTTTATGTCAATAAGATGGATATAATGGGCGCAAATTTCTACCATGTTGTAGATATGATGCTCGACCGTCTTAAGTGTAACGCTGTTCCGATTCAGCTCCCTATCGGCGCTGAGGAAACCTTTAAGGGTATTGTTGACTTGGTTGAAATGAAGGCTTATGTTTACTATGATGATCTCGGAAAGGATATCCGCGTTGAGGATATCCCCGCCGATATGGTTGACAAGGCCAATGAATATCATGATAAGCTCCTTGAGGCTGTTGCTGAGCAGGATGATGAGATCATGAACAAATATTTCGAGGGTGAGGAAATCACTATCGAAGAAATCAAGAAGTGCATTCGTAAGGCAACTATTGCCAATGAGATGGTTCCCGTAACCTGCGGTACATCTTATAAGAACAAGGGCGTTCAGAAGCTCCTTGATGCAATCGTTGACTATATGCCTTCTCCTATCGATATTCCCCACATTAAGGGCGTTAACCCTGATACAGGCGCCGAAGAGGAAAGACCTTCTTCCGATGATGAGCCTTTTGCAGCTCTTGCATTCAAGATTGCAACAGACCCGTTTGTCGGTAAGCTCTGCTATTTCAGAGTTTACTCCGGTAAGGTTGATGCAGGCGCTACCGTTCTTAATGCAACAAAGGATTCAAGCGAAAGAATGGGACGTATTCTTCAGATGCATTCCAACCACAGAAAGGATATCGATACCTGTTATTCTGGCGATATCGCCGCTTGCGTTGGTCTGAAAAATACAACAACGGGTGATACGCTTTGCGACCCCAAAGCACCGATTATTCTTGAATCAATGGAATTCCCCGAGCCTGTTATCCAGCTCGCTATCGAGCCCAAGACAAAAGCAGGTCAGGAGAAAATGGGTATCGGTCTTTCAAAGCTTGCTGAAGAGGATCCTACCTTCAGAACATGGACAGATGAGGAAACAGGTCAGACTATTATCGCAGGTATGGGTGAGCTTCACCTTGACATTATCGTTGACCGTCTTCTCAGAGAATTCAAGGTTGAGGCTAACGTAGGCGCTCCCCAGGTTGCTTATAAGGAAACAATTAAGAAGCTTGCCGATGTCGATCATAAGTATGCTCGTCAGTCCGGTGGTAAGGGTCAGTACGGCCACGTTAAGATTAAGGTTGAGCCGAACGAATCCGGTAAGGGCTATGAGTTTGTTAATGCCGTTGTCGGCGGCGCAATTCCTAAGGAATATATTCCAGCCGTTGATAAGGGTATCCAGGGCGCTATGAAGGCAGGCGTTCTCGCCGGCTATCAGGTAGTAGACGTAAAGGTTACGCTTTATGATGGTTCTTATCATGAGGTTGACTCATCCGAAATGGCGTTCTCTATCGCAGGCTCTATGGCATTCAAGGAAGCTATGAAGAAGGCTGACGCTTGCATTCTTGAACCTATTATGAAGGTATCCGCAATTGTTCCCGAGGACTTTATGGGAACGGTTATCGGCGACCTTAACTCCCGCCGCGGACAGATTCTCGGTCAGGAGATTAATAACGGAATTGCTCAGGTTGACGCTCTTGTTCCGCTTTCTGAAATGTTCGGTTATTCAAACGACCTGCGTTCAAAGACACAGGGTCGTGGTCAGTATACAATGGAACCCCACAGCTATATCGAGGTTCCGAGATCCATCGCTGAGAAGATTATGTCTTCCAGAAATAAGGGCGAGGATTAATTTTTATAAAATTTCTGAAAATACTTGCAATTTCAGAGAAAATCTGATAATATAAGTATATCAGTTCAATTTCTATTTATTATAAGGAGGAAATTCCAATGGCAAAGGCACATTTTGAACGTACTAAGCCCCACGTTAATATTGGTACTATCGGTCACGTTGACCACGGTAAAACAACTCTTACAGCTGCAATTACAAAGACACTGGCTCTCCAGGGTCTTGCAGAAAAGAAGGACTACGCTAATATCGACTCCGCTCCCGAAGAGAGAGAGAGAGGTATTACAATCAATACAGCTCACGTTGAGTATGAGACAAAGAATCGTCACTATGCCCACGTTGACTGCCCGGGTCACGCTGACTATGTTAAGAACATGATCACAGGCGCTGCTCAGATGGATGGCGCTATCCTCGTAGTTGCTGCAACAGATGGCCCTATGGCTCAGACTAAGGAGCATCTCCTTCTTGCTCGCCAGGTTGGCGTTCCTTATATCGTGGTATTCATGAACAAGGTTGACCAGGTTGATGACCCTGAGCTTCTTGAACTCGTTGAAATGGATATCCGTGAAACACTTGATAAGTATGAATTCCCCGGCGATGATACTCCTATTATCCAGGGTTCTGCTTACCAGGCTCTCCAGGCTCCCGATGATCTTAGTGATCCTGCATATAAGTGCATTCTTGACCTTATGGATGCTGTAGATTCTTATATTCCTACTCCTGACCGTAAGGCAGATCTTCCTTTCCTTATGCCTGTTGAGGACGTATTCACAATCACAGGTCGTGGTACAGTTGCTACAGGTAGAGTTGAAAGAGGTCAGCTTAAGACAGGTGATGAAGTTGAAATCATTGGTCTTACAACCGAAAGAGCTAAGACTGTTGTAACAGGTATCGAAATGTTCCGTAAGATTCTTGATTATGCTGAGGCAGGCGATAACATCGGCGCTCTTCTTCGTGGCGTTCAGAGAAACGAAATCGAGAGAGGACAGGTTCTTTGTAAGCCCGGTTCCATCCACCCTTACACAAAGTTTAAGGGTCAGGTTTACGTTTTGAAGAAGGAAGAGGGCGGACGTCATACTCCTTTCTTCAACAACTACAGACCTCAGTTCTACTTCAGAACAACTGACGTTACAGGCGTTATTACACTTCCCGCTGATAAGGAAATGTGTATGCCCGGCGATAACGTTACCATGGATGTTGAGCTTATCACTCCTATCGCTATTGAAGAAGGTCTTCGTTTCGCTATCCGTGAAGGCGGCCGTACAGTAGGTTCAGGCGTTGTAACAGGTATCAACGAATAATTAAAGCCAAATAGGCTGTTAAAAAGCCGACTGACTCGTTTTTGGCGGGTTGGTCGGCTTTTGTTGTCTGTATTTAATCATGGTTTAGCTTTAATAAAATGAATAAAAAAAACGCTGTAATCAAAGTAATTACAGCGTTCATTTGGCTTTGCTATGTAATTATTCAGCGGAAGGAGCACCAACGGGGCAGACAGATGCACAAGAACCGCAGTCAATACAAGCGTTAGCATCAATAACGTACTTGCCGTCACCTTCGGAAATTGCGCTTACAGGACAACCGTCTGCGCAAGCGCCGCACATAATGCATTCATCGGAAATTTTGTATGCCATAATAAAGCACCTCCATAAAAAATAAACAATAAGGGATATTCCCTTGTTCGTTATTCTATCACATTTTAATATAAAATGCAATATGTAAATTGTAATTTTTATAAAATAAAAAATATTTACAATAAACACTTGCAATTCTTGGCGAAATACAGTACAATGGTATATATGGCGAACAAAAGTAAGTAAATTTTATTTTGCGTTTCGGTAAGGGAGGTAAAATTTGTGTTTGGTAGTCTTAAATTCGTGTATAGCTGCGGCTGCTCACATATTTTTACTCTCGAAGTGCATAATAAAGGTGTAAGTGTAGGTAAATTAAGACTGTGAAAATCTTCACAGTTTTTTTGTTTTTACTTAATTTATTTGGGAGGTAAATAATGTCTAAAAAAGTTGCTGTTATTATGGGCAGCGACAGTGATTTTCCTGTTGTAAAGGACGCTGTTGCCGAGTTAAAAAGCTATGGTGTGCCATATGAGGCACATATAATGTCCGCCCACAGAACTCCCGAGCTTGCTTGCGAATTTGCTTCAAAGGCAAAGGAGAACGGCTTTGGTGTAATCATCTGCGCGGCCGGTATGGCTGCACACCTTGCGGGCGTTATTGCGGGTCATACTACCCTGCCTGTAATCGGGATTCCGATGAAATCTTCCTTTGATGGCTTGGACGCTCTCCTTGCAACGGTACAGATGCCCTCGGGAATTCCTGTTGCCACGGTCGCTGTTAACGGCGCAAAGAACGCCGCAATTCTTGCAATTCAAATGCTTGCGCTCTCCGATGAAAGCCTTTCCGAAAAGCTGTCGGAATCCAAGCAGAAAATGATTGATGGGGTTAAAGCTAAGGAAGACAAGCTTCAAAAAATGTTAGAGGAATTGTAATCGCTTTCCGCAAAATCAGTCGGAGCGCCGCAGTAAAATTGTGGCTTGTTTATATTTTGTATTAATTATGTAAATTTTTGTTTGGAGGAATTATAAATGGAAAACATTGAAAAAAAAGGTCAGCTCTATGAGGGTAAAGCTAAGAAGGTTTACGCTACAAATGACCCGGACCTTGTTATTGTGGATTATAAGGACGACGCAACTGCTTTCAATGGTGAAAAGAAAGGCACTATTAGGGGCAAGGGCGTTGTTAACAATAAAATGTCCAACTATATGTTTAAGCAGCTTGAAGAAGTCGGCGTCCCAACCCACCTTGTAGAGGAAATCAGCGACCGTGAAACTGTCGTTAAAAGGGTTGAGATTGTTCCGCTTGAGGTTATTGTGAGAAACGTTGCGGCAGGAAGCTTCTCAAAGAAGCTCGGAATTGAGGAGGGTACTCCCCTTAAGCAGCCTACCCTTGAATTCAGCTATAAAAACGACGAGCTGGGCGATCCGTTCATCAATGATTATTACGCTCTCGGTCTTGGCCTTGCTACAAAGGAGGAGATTGCCGATATTACCAAGTATGCCTTTAAGGTAAATGAGTTTATGCTTGACTTCTTTAAGAAGCTTAATATCGACCTTATCGACTTCAAAATCGAGTTTGGAAGATTCCATGGACAGATTTTGCTCGCCGATGAAATTTCCCCCGATACCTGTCGTTTCTGGGACAGCACAACCCACGAAAAGCTTGATAAGGACCGCTTCCGCAGAGATATGGGCGGAGTTGAGGAAGCTTATCAGGAAATGATGAAGCGTATTTTCGGTGAATAATCTATGGGCGGCTTTTTTGGGGCAGCATCCCATAATGACTGCATAAGCGATGTGTTTTTCGGAACGGATTATCATTCCCACCTCGGCACAAGAAGGGGAGGCATGACCGCCTATTCCGAAGAGCTTGGATTTCAAAGAAATATCCACCGAATCGAAAATTCCCCTTTCAGAACCAAATTTGAGGACGATGTAGTAAATATGAGGGGGAAGCTCTGTATCGGCTGCATAAGCGACAGCGACCCCCAGCCAATCCTTGTCCGTTCAAAGCTCGGGCTTTATGCTGTTTGTACCGTTGGAATAATAAACAATGCCGAGCAGCTTCAGGACGAGCTTCTTGACAGCTGCGGCGAGAGTTTTGAGGCTATGAGCAGCGGAAATGTTAATTCCAGCTCCATTGTCGGCGCACTTATTGCGCAAAAAACATCCTTCGCCGAGGGAATAAAGTATGCCCAAAGTAAAATAGACGGCACTGTATCGCTCCTTATCCTTACAAAGGATTGCATTATTGCCGCAAGAGATAAAAAGGGCAGGCTTCCGATTATTGTCGGAAAGCGTGATGACGGCTTCTGCCTGTCATTTGAATCATTTGCTTTCCAAAAATTGGGCTATGAAACCTACCGTGAGCTTTTCCCCGGGGAAATTGTGAGGGTCACCGCCGATGAGTGCGAGGTTCTTGACAAGGGCGGGGATGATATGAGTATCTGCTCGTTTCTTTGGACATATTACGGCTACCCCAATTCGGTGTACGAGGGCGTAACCGTTGAAACAATGCGCACACGCAATGGTGAAATTATGGCGGAAGCGGATATAAAAAGCGGAAATCTTCCCGATGTGGATTACGTCTGCGGAGTCCCCGATTCGGGAATCCCACACGCAATTGGCTACGCAAACAGAAGCGGAATCCCATTCGCAAGACCCTTTATAAAGTATACCCCCACATGGCCGAGAAGCTTTATGCCGCAGAATCAGTCCATGCGAAACCAGGTCGCTAAAATGAAGCTGATTCCCGTTCATGAGCTTATAGAGGGCAAAAAGCTGCTGTTTGTTGACGATAGTATTGTAAGAGGTACACAGCTTAGGGAAACCGTTGAATTTCTTTACGCAAACGGTGCGAAGGAGGTTCATATGCGTTCTGCGTGTCCCCCTATAATGTATGGATGCAAATATCTTAACTTTTCAAGAAGCACCTCGGAGCTTGAGCTTATCGCAAGAAAAATTATCGATGAGTTTGAGGGTAAAGAGGGCGTAAAATATATTGAGGAATACAGCGACACAAATACCGAAAGAGGAAAAAGGCTTCGCGCCGAAATTTGCTCCCGGCTTAAGCTGACATCTCTTGAATTTCAGTCACTTGAGGGAACGACAAAAGCTATCGGGCTGCCGCAGTGTAAGCTGTGCAGCTATTGCTGGAACGGAAAGGGATGACTTTGAATGTTTGGTAATGTTCATGAGGAGTGCGGAGTGTTTGCAATTTACGGCAGCAAATCCTCCAATGTGGCAGTGCAAACCTACCTCGGTTTGTATGCCCTCCAGCACAGGGGCCAGGAGTCCTGTGGAATAGTTGTAAACGACGATGGCGTTTTCAGCTATCGCAGGGATTTGGGCTTGGTGCATGAGGTTTTCAATAAGGATACCTTAGCGGCTCTCGGCGATGGAAATATTGCCGTGGGTCATGTCAGATATTCAACAACGGGAAACTCAAACCGCAGCAATGCACAGCCGCTTGTTGTCCGTCATGTGAAAGGCCCAATGGCTATCGCTCATAACGGAAATCTTGTTAACGCAAGGGAGCTGCGTGAGGAATATGAGCTCAAGGGTGCGATTTTTCATACAACAAACGATACGGAGGTCATTTCCTACGTTATAACGGAGCAGCGCCTTGTAAGCCCATCAATAGAGGATGCGGTTTTGAACGCTATGTCCAAAATAAAGGGCGCTTATTCAATTGTTGTAATGTCCCCCAAAAAGCTTATTGCCGCAAGAGATCCTGTTGGATTTAGACCGCTTAGCCTTGGCAAGCTGGACGACGGATCATATATAATTTCCTCCGAGACCTGCGCCTTTGACAGCATTGGGGCGGAGTTTGTCCGTGATATTGAACCGGGCGAGCTTATTGTTATCGATGAAAACGGCGTGCGTTCCGACAGAAGGCACTGCGGAGAGCATGAGCATAAAATGTGCGTGTTTGAATATGTGTATTTTGCCCGCCCCGATTCGGTTATCGAGGGCGTGAGCGTACATAACGCAAGGCTTAAAGCGGGTGAATTCCTCTGGAAGGAGCATCCCGTTGATGCGGATGTTGTTGTGGGAGTCCCCGACAGCGGCCTTGATGCAGCTTTGGGATTTTCCCGTGCAAGCGGTATCCCTTACGGAGTGGGATTTATCAAAAACAGATATATCGGAAGAACCTTTATCCAGCCAAGCCAAGCTGAAAGGACAAACTCCGTTAAGATTAAGTTGAATGCCATTTCAAGCACCGTAAAGGATAAAAAAGTCGTTATGATTGATGACAGCATGGTAAGAGGCACAACCTCGGGCAGAGTTGTAAAGCTCCTCAGAGATGCGGGAGCTAAAGAGGTTCATGTAAGATTTGCCTGCCCCCAGTTTATTGCGCCGTGCTTCTTCGGAACGGATATAGACAGCAAAGAAAATCTTATTGCCTGCAAAATGACCCTTCCCGAAATATGCGAACATATCGGGGCGGACAGCCTTGGTTTCCTTTCGGTTGAGAATGTGCAGAAGCTGGCTGAAAATCCACATTGCGGATTTTGCGTTGGCTGCTTTACCGAGGAATATCCTATTCCTGTTCCTAAGGAAATGCCCAAGGATAAGTTTGAATTTAAAATCGGAGGCAAAAAGTAAAATAAAACCCCATTTAAGAAAGGTTTGAATAACATGAAAAGTTTTTCTGAAAGCTATAAGGAAGCAGGCGTTGACGTAACTGCAGGCTATAAGGCGGTTGAGCTTATGAAGGCTCATGTCTCAAAGACTGTAACGAGCGGAGTTCTTTCGGGAATCGGCGGTTTCGGCGGCCTTTTTGAGCTTGATATGACGGGTATAAATAAGCCTGTCCTCGTTTCGGGTACAGATGGCGTCGGCACGAAGCTTAAAATCGCTTTCCTTATGGATAAGCATAATACAGTTGGCATTGACTGCGTTGCAATGTGCGTTAACGATATCATCTGCTGCGGAGCGAAGCCGCAGTTTTTCCTTGATTATATTGCGGTTGGAAAGAATTATCCCGAAAAGGTAGCCGATATTGTGTCGGGCGTTGCGGAGGGCTGCGTTCAGTCGGGCGCTGCGCTTATCGGAGGAGAAACTGCCGAAATGCCCGGCTTTTACCCCGAGGATGAGTATGACCTTGCAGGATTTGCGGTAGGCGTTGTCGATAAGGACAAGATTCTCAAGCCGGATTCCCAAAAAGCGGGGGATATTATGATCGGAATTAAGTCGAGCGGAGTTCATTCCAACGGCTTCTCCCTCGTAAGAAAGGTTTTTAACGTAAGCGAACAAAACCTTGCAAGGCATTACAGCGATTTGGGAACAACCCTCGGCGAATGTCTGCTTACGCCCACAAAAATCTATGTTAAGGCAGTTATGAGCCTGATTGATGCCGTGTCCGTGAAGTCGATAAGCCATATTACGGGCGGCGGATTTTATGAGAACATACCACGTTCCCTTCCAAAGGGAATTTCCGTTAAAATCGAACGCAGCGCGGTTCAGGTTCTTCCTATTTTCGAGCTTATCGCATCGGTCGGAAAAATTCCCGAGCGAGATATGTTTAATACATTCAATATGGGTGTGGGAATGACTGTTGTGGTTGACAAAAATGATGCCGACAAAGCTATAGCCGCAATTAATGCGGCAGGCGAGGAGGCTTACGTTCTCGGTGAGCTTGTTGAAAGCGATGAGGGCGTGATTATTTCTTAAAGTAACGGCCGTCGGGGCTGTCCGAAGCCGAATATCGGGCAGCCTCGGCGGTTGCATTGTTTCGGGGAGGAATGCTTATGAAGAATATAGCCGTGCTGGTTTCGGGCGGCGGAACAAATCTGCAGGCTCTTATCGATGCCGAAAAAAGAGGAGAGATAGAGAACGGCAAAATAAGCTGTGTTATTTCCTCAAAGGAGGGAGCGTATGCCCTTCAAAGAGCTGCCGAAAACGGGATAAAGGGGATAACCCTGCCAAGGAAAAATTATTCCGACAGCATAGAATACAGTAAGGCCTTGCTTGAGATATTCAAGGAAGAAAATGCCGATGTTATCGTCTATGCGGGCTTTATGACAATTCTTGATGAATGTGTCTGCAAGGCATATCCATACAAAATGGTGAATGTCCATCCTGCGCTCATTCCATCGTTTTGCGGAAAGGGCTATTACGGTTTAAGGGTTCATGAGGAAGCCCTTGCAAGGGGAGTAAAGGTAACGGGCGCAACGGTCCATTTTGTTACGGAGGAATGTGACGGCGGCCCGATTATCCTGCAAAAAGCCGTGGAGGTTAAAAACGGAGATACGCCCGAGATTCTGCAAAGACGAGTTATGGAACAGGCTGAATGGAAAATACTTCCCAAGGCTGTTTCGTTGCTTTGCGCAGATAAAATAGAGATACGTGACGGAAGGGCGTATGTAAATGAATGAAGAATTATTTTCGGGTAAGGCGGATTTATATGATAAATACCGTCCGTCATATCCGAGTGAGCTTGCGGATTGGCTCTGCATAAAAACAAGGGCGCAGAGCGTTGCGGATATTGGCGCGGGAACGGGAAAATTTACGAAGTGCCTTTTGAATAAGCCATGGAAAATTACCGCTGTTGAGCCTAACAGAGATATGATTGTTAGACTGCAAAGAAATATCCCCGAGGTTAAGGCTGTTGAAGCGCCTGCGGAAAAAACGGGACTTCCTGACAGTTCAATTGACCTTGTAACAGCCGCAACGGCTTTTCATTGGTTCGATGAAGAAAAATTCAAGGAGGAATGCAAACGCATTTTAACTCCCAACGGCAGAGTTGCGATAATTTTCAATGGCAAAATTGTTGACGATACGGTAAAGGCAAGGGACGAAATAAGCCGTATATACTGTGGTTATAAGGGCCATGCGGGTAAAAGTTCGCAAGAGGATGGAGATAGGTTCCTGCGGGAGGAATATTTCTCCGAGGTAGAATATGTGGAATTTGAACACAGCATTTCCCTTGACGAAGACGGTTTTGTTGGGAACACCCTTTCCCGTTCGTATGCCCTTAAGCCCGATGATGTCGGATATGAGGGTTATGTTTGGGAGCTGCGGGAGCTGTTCAAGAAGTGCAACGACTTTGGCTCGGTGGAGCTTAGGTTTAAGGCGACCTGCTATTTAGGCAGATTCTGAACGAGCCGATCTATTAAATAAAAATTGGAGGATTTTGACTTATGAAGAAGCTTTCGATCGAAACACAGCTTAAAGCAAACGCATACCCCGGCAGAGGTATTATCATCGGTAAATCCGCCGATGGGAAATGCGCCGTAACCGCTTATTTTATTATGGGAAGAAGCGAGAACAGCCGAAACAGAGTTTTTGTACCAACGGAGGACGGAATAAGGACTGAAGCTTTTGACCCATCCAAAATGGTTGATCCGCACCTTATAATCTATTCACCCGTCCGTGTTTTAAATAATCAGACCATAGTTACAAACGGCGACCAGACCGATACCGTTTATGAACTTATGGAAAAGGGACAAACCTTTGAACAGGCTCTCCGTACAAGAGAGTATGAGGATGACGCTCCCAATTTTACACCGAGAATTTCGGGAATCATCTGCAACGAGTGCGGCGATTATTCCATGTCTATACTCAAAAGCGCAGACGGAAACCCCGATTCCTGTCGGCGTTATACATTCACATACAGCAACCCCATAGCAGGCGAGGGGCACTTTATTCATACCTATATGGGCGATGGCAGCCCCCTCCCATCATTTGAGGGCGAACCTGAGCTTGTTGATATGACAAGCCTTGATATTGACGGATTTACCGATATGGTGTGGAACTCGCTTAATGAGGATAACAAGGTTTCGCTTTTTGTGCGTTATATCAACCTTGAAACAGGAAGTTCGGATACAAGAATAGTAAATAAAAATACAAAGCAGTAACGGAGGAATAAAACGATGAATGAAATGCAGTTAAAATATGGCTGTAACCCCAATCAGAAGCCATCCAGAGTTTATATGGAGGATGGTTCGGAGCTTCCCATCGAGGTTTTGAACGGCAAGCCGGGTTACATTAATCTTCTTGATGCTTTTAACGGCTGGCAGCTTGTTAAGGAGCTTAAAAAGGCGACAGGTTTTTGTGCGGCTACCTCATTTAAGCATGTTTCACCCGCAGGTGCGGCTGTCGGACTTCCGCTTTCCGATACGCTTAAGAAAATCTATTGGGTTGATGACTTGGAGCTTTCTCCACTTGCTTGCGCCTATGCAAGAGCGAGGGGAGCGGATAGAATGTCCTCCTATGGTGATTTTATTGCGCTTTCCGATGTTTGTGACGTCCCTACAGCAAAGATGATTCAGCGTGAGGTTTCGGACGGAGTAATTGCTCCGGGATATACCGATGAAGCGCTTGAAATTCTTAAATCAAAGAGAAAGGGCACATATAACATTATCAAAATTGACGAGGCTTATCAGCCGGCGCCCATTGAAACAAAGCAGGTTTACGGCGTTTCGTTTGAACAGGGTAGGAACGAACTCCCTATTGATAATGCGCTTCTTGAAAATGTGGTTACGAATAATAAGGATATCCCCGAAGAAAAGAAGCGTGATCTCCTTATTTCCCTTATCGTGCTTAAATATACCCAGTCAAACAGCGTTTGTTACGTTAAGGACGGACAGGCTGTTGGCATCGGAGCAGGTCAGCAGTCAAGAATTCACTGCACTCGTCTTGCGGGTAACAAGGCCGACAATTGGTGGCTCAGGCAGTCCCCACAGGTTCTCGGTCTTGAGTTTATGGATGATATACGCCGTGCCGACAGGGATAACGCCATTGACGTATATATGTCCCCCGATGAGTATATGGATGTTCTCCAAGATGGCGAATGGCAGAAAATCTTCAAAACAAAGCCCGCCATTTTCACCGCCGAGGAAAAGAAAGCATGGCTTGCAAAGAATACGGGGGTTTGCCTCGGTTCGGATGCGTTTTTCCCATTCGGCGATAATATCGAGCGCGCGCATAAGAGCGGCGTGCAGTACATCGCCCAGCCCGGCGGCTCTATACGTGATGATAACGTAATAGATACCTGCAATAAATATAACATAGCTATGGCGTTTACGGGCATAAGACTTTTCCACCATTAATCGGACATTATGAGAAAATGCAATGAGGGCACCTAAGTTCGCAGGAAAATATATTAACCTATCACAGAGCGTATGATAACGAATGGGAGTTTGTTTCCTCCGACACCATAATTGTATATGCACTGTGCGCCGTATCTGCAATATAGGAAGCAGTAAGCGCATGGACGGCTGCATACATTTCTCCCAAGGAAGAAAAATCGTAATTGCCGAAATTTGAGGAGTGATTGATAAAAATGAAAATACTTGTAGTAGGCGGCGGCGGCCGTGAACACGCTATTATAATGAAGCTTGCCGAAAGCAAGCGTGTCGATAAAATATACTGTACCCCCGGCAACGGCGGAATTTCACGCTATGCCGAGTGCTTCAATATTAAAGCAACAGATATTGAGGGCGTTACAGCTCTTGCAAAGAAGCTGTCTGTCGATATGGTCGTGGTTGCCCCCGATGATCCGCTTGTCCTTGGAATGGTTGATGCCCTTAATAAAGAGGGATTTATGACATTCGGCCCAAACAAGGCGGCGGCAATTATCGAGGGAAGCAAGGTTTTTTCCAAGAACCTTATGAAGAAGTATAATATCCCAACGGCAGGATATGAAACGTTCAGCGACAGCAATTCCGCAATCGCTTACCTCAAGGAGCAGGATAGCTATCCCGCAGTAATTAAGGCGGATGGTCTTGCCCTCGGAAAGGGAGTTATTATCGCAGCAAATGAGGAGGAAGCTGTTGCGGCGGTAAAATCTATGATTGATGATAAGCAGTTTGGCGAGAGCAGCTCAACGGTTGTCATCGAAGAATTCCTTACAGGCCCCGAGATTTCGGTTCTTTCCTTTACGGACGGAAATGTCGTTGTCCCCATGATTTCTTCAATGGATCATAAGAGAGCGCTTGACGGCGATAAGGGACTTAATACAGGCGGAATGGGAACGGTTGCGCCTAATCCGTTTTACACCGAGGAGATTGCGAAGGAATGCATGGAAAAAATCTTTATCCCAACTATGAACGCCATGAATGCCGAGGGAAGAAGATTCAAAGGCTGCCTTTATTTCGGACTTATGGCAACGCCAAAGGGAGTTAAGGTTATCGAATACAACTGCCGCTTTGGCGACCCCGAAACACAGGTCGTTCTTCCTCTGCTTGATACGGATCTTTACGATATTTTTGAAGCCGTTTATAACGAAAAGCTGGCGGATATCGATATAAAGTGGAAGGATGAGTGCTGCTCCTGCGTTATAATGGCAAGCGGCGGCTATCCGCAGAGCTACCCCAAGGGAATAGAGATGTTCGGAATGGACGATAAAGGTCAGGTTAACGGCGTTTTCGTCTATCACGCAGGAACAAAGTACGAAAACGGTAAATTTTATACCAACGGAGGACGTGTTATCGGCGTAACCGCAACAGGGGAAACCTTAAAGGCTGCCCTTGATAAATCCTATGGCGCGGTAGAAAAAATAAGCTTCCAAAATGCGCATTACAGAAAAGATATAGGCGCAAGAGCATTGTCGGCTGCAGCGAAAAATTGAATACAGCCTGCTTCAAGGGCAATTTGAAAATAAAAATGTCGGCATTGACTGAACAAAAAAGCAGTCAATGCCGATTTTTTCATTTTTGCTCCTTTTTGTGAGCTGACTGTTCCTCATATTTGTGCTTTGTTGCCATTCCTCCACGAATATGACGTTCCTGCTTGTTAATTTCAAGCACCTCTTTAACTGCGGGATAAAGCTGCGGAGCAACTATCGGCAACTTTTCGGTAATATCTTTATGTACAGTAGATTTGGAAATCCCGAATTGTTTGGCGGCGGCGCGAACTGTTGACTTGTGTTCGATGATATACTGCGCAAGGATAACAGCTCTGTCCTCAATATCCTGTTCCGTCCTGAACTTCATAGGCTCACTCCAATACAAATAGTGTATATAACTATTTATATGCGAGATTGCCGATGGAAATTCTACATAATGTATGTGAGCCCAAATAGCGAAACTTCTGCAGTTTGCCTATTATATGTTATATCCATCAGTGATATGAAGCGGTTTTCTCAAATTCCATAGCTCCACCGAAAATGTCAAGAGCGCTTCCGACGGTGAAGTTAAGGTTTCCCCTGCCAAGCCGTTTTAGAGTATCGAGGTCGGCAAATGAGCCAATGCCCCCCGCATAGGTAACGGTGATTTTATTCCATTTTCCGAGCATTTCCGCAAGATTTTCCTCAATTCCCTTTGCTTTTCCCTCAACATCGACTGCGTGAATAAGGAACTCATCGCAGTACGAAGAAAACATATCAAGAGTTTCCTCGCATAGCCTTGCCTCGGTAAATTTCTGCCAACGATCCGTTACAACATAGTATTCTCCGTTTCGCTTGCGGCAGGAAAGGTCAATCACAAGACGGTTTTTGCCGACTTTTTTTGAAATGTTGGCAAGATTGTCATAGTTAATTTCCCCGTTTTTAAATACATATGATGTTACTATGACGTGAGATGCGCCCGCATTAAGGTAATCGGCGGCGTTTTCGGCTGTTATCCCTCCGCCGACTTGAAGCCCGCCATCATAAGCCGAAAGAGCCGAGAATGCTTGACTGCGGTCGGCGTTATAAAACTCTGTTCCGACTGCGTTGAGGATTATGATGTGGCCGCCCTTTAAGCCCCTGCTTTTATAAAGCCTTGCATAAAATCCCGCATCATATTCCGAAACAAAATTTTCCTCTGCCGAATTATTTTTATCGGCAAGACTTCCGCCAACAATTTGTTTTACCTTTCCGTTGTGAATATCTATGCATGGTCTGAAATCCATTTTCTGAGCATCCTTTCCTGTTACAAATTGATTCCGCATAAGCTCTGTGGGGTATTGCCTAAAAAGTATCTCCTTTATTATACACTTTTATCATAAATTTTGCAAATATTATTGTAACGATTGACTTTTTATATAGTATTGTGCTATAATTTAATGTATGTATTGGATATTTTTACGGATTTTAATTTCTTGTTTTTTATTTTGAATATATTTTTAAAATTTTGAGGGAGGAATACCATGGAAGAACAGGTACTTAACTACGGCAGCTATGCCGCATTTAAGCGAACAGTCAGCGAGCTTACCGACTGCCTTTATCAGCTTAAAGAGTACAGCGAGGAGCTTGAACTTACCAATACCGCATTGTCAATAGGTGATACCATTGAAAAAATTGCCAAGGAGCATTTCGAGGTTGCTATTGTCGGAGAATTTAAGCGAGGAAAAAGTACGCTTATTAATGCGCTCCTCGGGGAGGAGGTTCTCCCTGCCGATGTCCTTCCCGCAACCGCTACTCTTAATAGGGTTACATACAGCGATACGCCATATGTCGAGGTTGAATATAAGGACGGTTCTTCGGAAAATGTCGATATAGATAAGCTCGCCGATTATGTTACAAAGCTTTCATATGAATCGGAAAAGCGTGCGGAAAGCGTAAAGCAGGCTACGGTACATTATGCAACGGATTTCTGCAAAAATAATGTCGATATTATCGATACCCCGGGCCTTAACGATGATGAACAGATGACCAACGTCACACTCTCCATTCTTCCTAAAATTGACGCTGCTGTTTTTGTTATAAGCGCTAACTCCCCCTTTTCACAGTTTGAGAAGGAATTCCTTGAGAAAAAAATGCTGACAAGTGATATGGGGCGGATTATTTTTGCGGTAAACTGCTTCGGCACATTCTCAAAGGAGGATGAGGACAGAATAGTTGAAACCGTTGAAAAGCGTATCGTAAGCTATGTTATGGATAAGGCAAAAACGGTTATGGGCGAGAATTCCAAGGAATTTGCCGTTTATAAGCGTAAAATCGGTACGCCCAAGGTTATCGGCGTTTATGCTAAAAAGGCTCTTATGGCTAAGGAGAGCCACGATGAGCAGATGCTTGCCGAGAGTAACTTCCCAACCTTTGAGAATGCCCTTGAAAGTATGCTTACAAAGGATAGGGGTTCAATCACTCTTCAAATTCTGGCAAATAAAATAATAAGCTCCGGTTCGGAAATCATTAATTCAATTGTAATCCGTGAAAATTCCCTTATGATGGAAACGGATGAGTTTATGGATAAATACAATGCCGCTATTGAGGAAATCGATGCTATCCGTACAAAAAAGCGTGCCGAGTTCGTTCGCATAAATGAAGCCGCAAATAAAGTTTTTGAGAATTTGCAGCCTATCCTTGACGGATATTGGACGCAGATTGAAGAAACCGCTATGCAGGTTATTGACGATTACCCTATGTCCGCCGACGACCTTAAGCGGGATAAAATTAAGATTGTCTATTCAAAGCTTACCGAGAAGATTAAGGAAAATATCGAAAATAAGGCTCAGATTATATGCGAACAGATACAAAACGAAATCAATGTTGCCCTCAGCGATGAGGCGGAGCGCTTGCAGTCGTTCGAGGATGAGTTCTTCGCATCCGTTGCAAGAATTCAGGAGATGTTTTCCGTTTCCCAGCGCCATGCGAGAAACGGCGGCGTTGTCGATTCCATCATCGGGGTTGCAATAGGCAGCATCGGAACGGGCGGGTTGTTCGTTGGCTTCAGGGAAGCCGGAATAAAGGGCGCTCTCCTCGGCGGAACAGCAGGCTTCGCAGGCTTTTGCGCAACATTCTACGCCGCGTTTTATCTTGCCGGATTCCTCGGAATTGCGGCAGCGGGTCCCGTTACGCTATGCATAATGGCGGTCGCAGGACTTGCGGGAACATTTAACGGAAAACTCTTTGTCGATAAGCTCCTTGTTCAGGAACGTATAGATAAATATAAGAACAGCTTCAAAAACTCCGTCCAAAAGCAGTTTCATGAAATGAAAATTTCCAGCGACTTTTCCGAAACCGTGCGCCAGCAGGTGTTCGCATCATTTGAGGGACTTAAAAGAAAAATCGAGGATGAAACGGAAATTATCCTTAAGGATACACAGAAAACTCTCGATAATCTTAATGAGCTTAAAACCGAACGCAAAACAATGTCCGATAATGAAAAGATTAAGCTCCAGAATATTGCGGAGTATACGGGTGCGCTTCTTGCCGAAACCTATAATCTGCATAAGGCGCTTACGGACGATTCGGAATAATTGCTTAATAAGAGGGAGGTTTTAGTAATGGACAATGTTCTCGATTCTCTTGCAGGGCAGAACCCACTGCTTGAAATAGATACAAGCTTCAGCAATTATCTTGCTGTGAGAACAAGAACTTCCAAGGATCATATGGTCGGCGGAAGGATGGACTATGCATTTGATGCGGATTTCTCGATTCGCCAAAAATTTATTACATATTCAGGTTGGAACAGGATATATAAAAATCTTGTTTCCTCGGAAATTCCCAATAAGTTTAAAAGGGTTTTCCAAACCGCCAGTAAGGCATCTCAGGAGGTTTATCCCGAGGCCCTCGCTATAGTCAAAACCTGTGCGGAAAGACTTATGATTGATCCGCCCGATGTCTATGTAAGAAGTGCGCCGAATAAGCTGGAGATATATGCTATTTCCGCCGAAAATACAGCTCCCGTTATCGTCCTGACATCAGGGCTTTGCGATGCCTGCACAAAGGAGGAGCTGCAGTTCCTTATCGGCTGTGAGTGCGGCCATATTCAGAATAACCACTGCATTTACTATATGGCTGCCCCGAGCTTTGGAATTACTATGGACAGCGATGTTGTTAACCCTATTATGGATGGAGGAAAACAGCTTTCCTCAACCATGATGGATTGGCTTGCGCTCTCCAATGTTACCGCTGACAGGGCGGGGATAATCTGCCTTGATAAACCAAAGGACTACGCCGCCGTTTTTGCGGGCATAAGAAACAAAGGAATAAACGATATTTACAGCAGAACAGGCTGCGTATATGACAATGAACGCATTATGAAAATGTATGAAACAATCCATGTCACCCCCGCAAGGAGTATTTTCCTTGACAGCACATGGAACAGCCTTGAACGCCGTGCCTTTGCGGGAATGGAATTTCTTAACTGTGAAGTACTTTATAACTGGCGTAACGATATAGAAAAGGTTGACATCCACACTGTAAATAAGCAGGCTCTTGAGGTAAGATGTGAAATTATCCTCGGTTCCGATTCTTCGGGAAAGGCAGGTGTTTGATATGGCTGAAAATATAGGGAACAGCACTTTAACCTATGCTGCCGCAGAGCCCGATATCGAAGCGGTTCAGAACAGTATGAGGGAAATTATTTCAAATAAGGCTGTATGCCAGATTCTCGGTGACGAATTTACCGAGCACCTTAAGGAATGGGATAAGGCAATTACAAAGCGCCGTACAGAGCCGTTCTCGCTTGTTGTCCTCGGCGATTTCAAACGAGGAAAGAGCACAATAATAAATGCCATCCTCGGTAAATCCATTGCGCCCGTAAATGTTGCCCCCGAAACCTTCACGATAAATTCGATAAGCTATGGCGAAACTCCCCTTGCGGAGGCTGTCCTCAAAAATGGTCAACGAATTACCCTTACTGCGGACGACCTTGTCCGTGAACGCCTTGAAAAGCTGATGAGGGCTTTTCCTGACAGCCTTGATTATATCGATATAAGGGATAATGCGGAAATTCTTAAGGAAATCCGTATTGTCGATACGCCGGGCCTTAGCGACCTTGACTGCCTTGATAAACAGGTTCAGGACTACCTTGTCAATGCAGATGCCATTATTTATATAGCCTCCGCCCTCTCACCGTTTTCCGAATCGGAGCAGGTCTTTTTGGCCAGCCATATCCGTCCGATGAGCTTCAGTAAGCTGTTTGTGCTTGTCAATATGATTGATGCCATGAACACTATGGAGGATATTGAAAAAATTATAAGCCGTGTTAGCGAGCGTTGCGAAATGATTATGCCCAACGCATTTGTCTACGGCGTAAGCGGCATTGACGAATACCGCCGCAAAATCGGACTCAACCGCCCCGATATAAAGGGTTTCCAGGAGTTCTATGAGAATGAATTTCTGAAATTTGAGATGGCATTGAAGCGTGAAATTATCCTCCAAAAGGACTACATCCGCACGCAGCGTGTTATTACAATGCTTAACCTTATGCTTAATGATACCGCCGCAAGAATACATATGATTTACGATATGATTGCGATGGATAAGAAAAAGCTTGACGATCTTTCTATTCAGATTAATAGTGAGTGTGAGTCCCTTGCGAGCGCAATTGAAAACCGAAGACCGAAAATCCTGCTCAGCGTCACCGAGATGCAGCAGCAGGCGGAGCAGTGGATGTATGGCTTTTTCTCAAAGCTCCGGGAGGATATTTATGAAGCAAGAAACAGCGGAAATCCCGAGGATATCGAAAAGCATTTCTATTCCTACCTTGTTGATAAGGTTGGAGAGGCCTATAAAAAATGTATAGAAATTCACGAAAAGGCTCTGGGCGAGGTTATTGTCGAAATGGGCAGCGATCTTTCTAAAAAGCTTGGTATTTCGGCGATTGCCGATGGCGCAGCCGCTGCGGCGGGAAAGGATTCCAATTATTTCGGCAGTCTTATGCTTGTAAGCCAGTCGGTTATAGATGCCGCAGGGGCAGGGGAGAACGGCAGTTTTCCATCCGAAACCATGTCGTCGTTCAAGAATATTCTTAAACGTAAGCGTACAACGAACATTATCGATACAGCTCTTGAAAATTACGATGATGTACGAAATAATGCGGTTAAGGACCTCAAAGCGGCATATAAAAAGATGGCGGAAAATGCCCTTAAACAGCTTGACAGTATCTATCAGATGCAGGTTGAAGCAAGCAGGGATGCCCTTGCTCAGGCTAAGGAAATGACGGAGAATACTAATAACGACGCTATGAAATTGCATTTGGGCAAAGCAGTACAGATTCTTGATAAAGCGGCGGATATTCTCAGAAAATACAGCTGATGTATAAAAAATCGGCAGGAATGTAACAAGCTTGTCATTCCTGCCGCATTTTTTTAACCGCCGAGCCTGTCATACTCCTTGCTAAGCTCAGAAATCAGCTTTTTTAAACTCCAGCTTTGGTTTGAGGCGGTTACAACCGCTTTGAAGGGGATAGAAATTCCCGATTTTCTGAGTGATGAAAGAACGAAGTCTATCTGCTTGCTTGAAAGCTCCGCAAAAATCAAACAGCCGCTGTCAGCGGATTCGCTTGAACCGTTTGAGGAAAATCCGCCGAAGCCTGCAAGATATCCAACCGCTTCACCCGCTCGGTTTTCCTCTGTTCTGACAAGCCTTATCCCTAAGGAGTCGGCAATTCTGCGAATACTATCTATATTTTCGTCCTGTTTGTAAGCTATAATTGTGCCTGCAGAGCTTTTTATAACGTGTGATTTCATTTAATAATCATCCCTTTTCAGTAGGTTGTTTATCCAACTATTCTGTTACAGTATAGCATAAATACACCGGTTCGTCAAATGTCACTGATTTGTTACCAATTGTAATTGTATTGTTTTGGAATATTCATTGACTTTAACAAATATAAGTGCTAAAATATAGGTAATATTAATGGAGAGTATGGAGGGATTAGTTATGACAAAGTGCTTCTTTAAATCATTCCTGAGCAGCCTTATCGCATTGCTTATGATAGTATCGCTCGCGGCAATTCCGTCCTCGGCGGCAACTGCTACAATCAGCAAAACATCCTTTAACCTCACAAAGGGTTATGCAACAACTCTTTCGGTTGAGGGTGCCTCGGGTACGGTTACATGGTCCACGGGGGATAAAACTATCGCTACCGTCAACAGCAGCGGCAGGGTTATCGGTAAGGGGCTTGGAACAACTTATATTTATGCAAAAGTGAATGGGGAAACACTCAAGAGCAAGGTCACTGTCGTTGCGGGAAAAATTGCCGTTGGAAAAACAACTGTGAGTCTTGACAGCGGCGATACAACAACCGTCAAAATTAAGGCAATCGGTACGCATACTCTTTCGGTTTCGTCCTCCGATAAGTCGGTTGTAAAGGCTTCATGGAACGGGGCTAAATTTGACGGAGATTATGTTAATCTTACCCTCCAAGCAGTTGGTGAGGGAACGGCAAAGGTTAAGGTGTATGCTAAAAATTACTCCTCGACAGTCTATAAATATATTACAGTAACAGTGGACGGCGCAGATCTTAGCGATGACGGCAGTACCACAAGCCAGCTTGTTTCCTCTGTAAGCTCGGTGTCGGTCAATGCGGGGGAAAGCTCAACCTTCAGCGTTTATTCCCTTAGCTCAAGCACATCAAGCCTTAAGGCTTCATCCGCAAATTCATCGATTGCAACGGCAAGCATAAGCGGTACAAAGGTTACAGTAACGGGAGTCGCTGCGGGAACAACATCGGTTAAGGTGTATGTTTCGGGCAATACAAGTACATACATAACCGTTCCCGTGACTGTCAGTGCAAGCTCATCATATTATGTTATTTCTTCCACAAGACCGACAAAAATGGTTAGCACCGACCAGATTGTAACTATCAAAATTACACAGTATACCGAAAGATATATGCTTGTTCCGTATGGGTATGACGAGGCGTACGTGAATACCGTAATTGCACAATATGTCGGAACATACAGCTACTATACAATATATGATTCTCAGCCGACAAAGCTGCTTTCATCCGATACTATCCTTACAAAGACGGTAACGCTGAACGGACAGAGCGTAATAAGGTATGTCCTTGTCCCCACGGGCTATGATACAGCAAAGGCAGCAACTGTTTTCGCTAAGTATTCATCAACGTATGAGTATTATGTGGTTTACACAAGCTATCCTACATTATTGGCATATTCCGATGTAGTAAAGTCGTGGACGATTGAAACTGTTGACGAATCAACGGGAACTACTTCCACATCATCAAGATATATGCTTGTTCCATACAGCTACGATTCAACCAAGGTTGATCTGCTGATTGAGAATGATAAGTCTGCAAATCAGGTTACAAGCATCTACAAGGTTTTGACAACAATGCCAACGAATTATAATGCATCTGTTTACGAGCTTATCACATGGACTAATAACGGTTCAAACAGATATATGATTGTTCCTATCTCAAATTGCGATTACGTAAAGAGAAATGATGCGGTTCAGGCTGATATGGGAGTTTATTGCTATTATGTTGTATATTCTACCAAGCCTACAGTAACAAATTCATCCGTTGAAGCGGTATGGACGGGTTCTATCCTTTCCGCAGACGGAAATTCCAGCCGCAGGGTATATATCCTTTACAACCCATCTGATACCGACTTTGCTACTAAGATAAGTGCCGCAATTACAGGTTCCGATTATATTGGTATAAAGCAGGGTTCTGTGTCATAACGAATATCGATTGATAAAAAAGGGCATCCGTGAAAATCGGATGCCCTTGCTGTTTATGCGTAAATTGTTTATGCCGAATGTAAGCCTAAATGGGAAATATGTTAAACATTAAACCTAAAGAGAATAATATCTCCGTCCTGAACAACATATTCCTTGCCCTCAAGACGGACAAGTCCTTTTTCCTTTGCGCCGCTCATAGAGCCGCATGATACAAGGTCATTGAAGCTGACAACCTCTGCGCGAATAAATCCCTTTTCAAAGTCGGTGTGAATTTTTCCTGCCGCCTGGGGAGCTTTAGTTCCGCTTGTGATTGTCCATGCGCGAACCTCGTCCTTGCCCGCCGTAAGGAATGAAATAAGCCCGAGAAGCGCGTAACCCTCCTTGATAATGCGGTCAAGACCCGAAACCTCAAGCCCAAGCTCGGAAAGGAACATTGCTTTATCCTCATCGTTCATATCGGAAATTTCCGCTTCAAGCTGTGCGCAGATAGGGAAAACGGAGGCTCTTTCCTCCTTTGCAATCCTGCAGACTTCACAATAATGTTTGGAGGATTCAATGTTGTCCTTGAAATCATCCTCAGAGAGGTTGGCTGCAAAAATTACAGGCTTTGCGGAAAGAAGAGGAGTTGTCTTAATGATTTCCGCTTCTTCGTCTGTAAAGTCAAAGGAACGTGCCGAATGACCCGATTCGAGGTGTTCCTTGAGCTTTTCGAGAAATTCAACCTCGGCAATGTATTTTTTATCACCCTTAACAAGCTTTTTGGTGCGTTCTATACGGCGTTCAAGAAGCTCAATATCAGAGAAAATAAGCTCAAGGTCAATGGTTTCAATGTCACGGCGAGGGTTTATGCTGCCATCAACATGTATAACGTCCGTTCCCTCAAAGCAGCGTACAACGTGAACAATTGCATCTACCTCACGGATGTTTGCAAGGAATTTGTTTCCAAGACCCTCACCCTTTGAAGCACCCTTTACAAGCCCCGCAATATCAACAAATTCGAGGGTTGCGGGAGTAAATTTGTTGGGTTCATACATTTCTTTGAGTTTAAGAAGCCTTTCATCGGGGACGGAAACAATTCCTATATTGGGTTCAATTGTGCAGAATGGATAATTCGCAGATTCTGCGCCTGCATTTGTAAGAGCGTTAAAAAGTGTGCTCTTTCCCACATTGGGGAGTCCAACCATACCAAGTTTCATATTTTAAAAATATCCTTTACAAGTAAATTTCTTTTAGTCCAAATTAAGGCTGCGAACATATTCGTCTGCGTTAAAGCTGCCATTATTGTCACGGCTGCTGAACTTTTTTACCTTTTTGCCGCCCTTGAGGGCAGCCTTTGTCACAGCGGAGCCTGCGATTACGCCCAAAACAAACGATAAAACCGCAACGACTGTGATCACCACTGTAAAAAACGAGTCATTTTCGTCATTTTCACAATTGCACATATAACATCTTCCTTTCCGTTTTTGAGTTCTGCCTTATTGAACGACAGTATTCCCTTATATTATAATAGTATTTTGCAAAAATTGCAATAGTTATTTTACAAAAAAAGCGGAAACGCCAAAAAACGTTTCCGCTGTAATTTATTTTAAAGAAAAAAGGTTTCGTTGAGAACAGAAACGCTTCCGTCAATGTCTTTAAGGTCAACAAGGTACATATTTTTCTTTATCCCTTCCAGTTTTCGGTTGAGAACCTCTGTAACAGGGAAAACAACAGCCGTGTTTCCGTCATCAATACCATGATAATTGTTAAAATCATAAAACTTGAATACAATATTTATTGCGGAATCATCAGCCTTGCTTTTTACATAGAAGTTGGAAACAGGTTCCATGTTAAGGTCAAGCGAAGTGTTTGAAAGGGAGTTTGTCATTTTTTCAGGGGTCATAAAATAATATTTTTCTCTGTTAATTTGTTTGCGCAGACTTGTTGCAATGCAGGCGCAGAAAAGCTTGTCGATGGGGAAAAGCATTGCATAGGAAACCTTTCCGCCGCAGAAAAATGTTGTCGTACCCTTGTTGAGGAGAAAAAGTCTGCACCATTGCATTGCGTTGGTGTATTTGCTCATACTTCTGTCATCGATTACGGCTTTGAAGTCTTTGTAAACATTGAGGGAAAAGTCGATGCCATCAAAAGCGGGGAGAAGCATTTTTATTTTCTTCAAATTAAGCGTGTTGGTCGAGAGCTTGCCGAGCATACGCAAAGTGGATTTAATAAGCCTGTTCTCCGCACGGTTGGTGCTGAAAACATCATATTCCACGAAAAACTTTTCTTTGTGCGCATAGTTTCTCTTAGCGTGCTCCGAGTAAATCGTCTTGCCCTTGACGAACATTTCGTTGCCCTGATAGGGAACATAGGTCTGCTTCAGACCGCCCCTTACAACATCAAGAACTTCATCGGTAAACATTCTTACGCAGATTTCAAAGATATTAAGCTGTTCCTTTTTAAAATAAAGCTCGTCAACTTTTCTGACAGGAATTTCAAGCATAGATTGAAGCATCCGTAGAATAAGGCTCTTTGAAACAAGCGCATTTTCATCACGGTCTAAGCAAATTTGGGGCATAAGCTCAATTTGCGTGCCGTCTTTAAGCGTTATTATTCCCGCATATCTGGCAGGCCGTATCGCTTTACAGCCATCCGCCATAAAAAATTCATGCATAACGGGGAAACGGTTATTTTCCGTAAAATCTGCAAGGCGGTCAAAATTAAGCTCATTCAGCGGTATAATATGCGGGTCATCGGAGCTTTGCCCCTTTATAAAGCAATCCGCATCGGTAATAACAAAGCGTTTAAGTTTTTTCATCGCTGATTTCCCTCAAACTATATTTTAAGATAAGCGTTAACGTTGCCGAAAGCAGCGTTGTTGACAGTGTAAACCTCATCATTTTCGAGATAAAGCTCCGCATTTGCACCGAAAATTTGTGCGTAATCAACATCCGTTGCACGGACAAACTGTTCGTTCTCCTCTTTGTTTGAGTCACCGAGAACAAGTCGGATTTTCTCATAATCATCATAAAAATAGTCCTGAAGCAGCGGAACTATCGAATTTTTAAAGATGTGCGCAAGCACCGCAAGGCTTGGGCGGGAACGAAGCGCCATAAAATATGCGTGTCCGATTGTATGATCACGATCAAGAAGAATTTCAATTCGTTTGTTAATTTTAATCATAAGCTGGCGAATATCTATTCCCTCAACGGTAACCCCAGCAAGAAGGTCGGGATTGGGCAGCATTTCAACAAAGTCAAAACGACGTCTTAAAGCGGAGTCAAGCATAGCGATTGAACGGTCGGCAGTGTTCATCGTGCCGAGTATGTACACATTGTCGGGAACGCCGAACGCCTCTTGAGAATAGGCAAGCTTAACCGTAGCTTCCTCAGCCTGTCCCACTCGTTTTGTCGGTTCAATAATAGTAATCATTTCACCGAAGATTTTGGAAACGTTTCCTCGGTTAATTTCATCTATAATAAATACATATTTTTCACCGGGATTTTTGGCGGCTTCATCACAGAAACGCTTGAAAACGCCTTGGCTTACACGGTAAACCATTTCCTCCTTACGGGAACGTTCACCTTTCTCGTTCATTACCTGAATAAATACAGGCTTGATACCCTCTACAAACTCCTCGTAGCCGAAAGACTGATGGAATGTTGTAAATTCTATCTGACCGTAAAGGGATTTAAGAGCGTTATATTTTTCGAGAAGATCGTTATAATCATCCTTCATAACCTCTCTGATAGGCCTTCCATAAATAATGGAAATAGCATACGCAACGGTATTATAGGTTTTGCCGGTTCCGGGGGGACCGTAAAGAATAATATTAGAGCCCATTAATCTGCCACCTTACATATAAAAAATAAGTCATACCGCATACTTGTAAAAAGCTTCACTACGATACATATTTATTATATTTTACCTCAATTTCAAAAAAATTTCAATAGAAAAATGCCCCTTGCAAATTTTTTTGACTATTATAACAAATTACTAAGGCTATAATATACATTTTACACTAAATAATTAAGGAATCCAAGCCAAAAATCTCCGCACAAATTTATGGGATACATTTGGGCAATATTAAAGACCGTCCATCGGTGGTTTGTGCATCCTTACGATTTTTTCAACAATTTCCGCAACCTGAACGGCTTCGTCTTCGGTAAGCTCACTCAGCGCAGCATCGATACGATGGCGTGCTTCCTCGCTTGAAGGATGTATATCCGCCTCAAAATCAAGGAGCTGAGTTATGGAAATTTTCAGTCCCATGCAGATTTTATACAGCGTATCAATGCTGGGACAGCGTTCGCCGCGTTCCAACCTCCCGAGGAAATCGGGATGGATTCCTGAGGTCAAGGCTAAATTTTCCTGGCTCATTTTTCGCTCTATGCGGTAATCACGAATTCTTGTTCCTACCATATATGATATTTTTTCACGACTGTAAGTCATTTCAGCATCCTCTCCGCGATATAATTTTACACTTTAATCATATATGTTTACAACCGTATTTTGGACGTTAAAATTAAAGTCAATAAACTTGACAAAACAATTTCGTTATATTATAATTAATTTGTCGAAACGTCGGGAAAAATGCATAATGACAACAGATGTCTAACCTTGTAGGTATAATAATATAAAAGGAATATAAATGCGTGTTCTTTCGGGGAAATTTGGAGTAAGCTATTTTGAAATATGAATTATAATGTTTGGAGTGCCGAATTATGCCAAAAAATGTTGAGGAGTCGGGGTTTAAGTATAACCGTGTTCTTGTAATTTATACACGGCTTATGAATGGAGAGGTTATTAATAAGGCGGAGGAGGCAAAACGTTTCGGAGTTGCGCTTCGTTCAATACAACGTGATATAGACAGCCTGAGATGTTTCTTTGCGGACAGAGCAGCTAAAGGCGAGCTTGAAAAAGAGCTTGTTTATGACTCGAAGCTGAATGGGTACTACCTTAAAACAAAGGATGATCAATCCCTTACCAACAGTGAAATATTAGCTGTCTGCAAGATTCTCCTGGAAAGCAGGGCGTTCTGCAAGAGCGATATTACGCCGATTCTTGAAAAGCTGCTGAACAACTGCGTTCCCAAAAGCAAGCAGGGTACATTTAAGGAGCTTATTTCCAACGAGCTTTTTCATTACGTTGAGCCAAGGCATGGCAAGCATTTTGTTGAATCCCTATGGGAAATAGGCGAGGCTGTCAGTGGGCATAGGGTTATGGAAATAAACTACGAAAAGCAGGATGGCAGCGTTGTTGAGCGGAAAATTCAGCCTGTGGGAATAATGTTTTCCGAGTTTTATTTTTATCTTACGGGATTTATTGAAGGAATTGATAGGAATGCGGAATTCAGTAACCCCGATGATATTTTCCCGACAATCTACCGAATAGATCGAATCAAAAGCTTCAGGGCAACGGAGGAGTGCTTTGATATTCCCTACCGTGACAGATCCGAAGAGGGTGAATTTCGCAAGAGAGTGCA
The DNA here is from genome assembly GCA_021199335.1 of Oscillospiraceae bacterium. Lineage (GTDB taxonomy): Bacteria > Bacillota > Clostridia > Oscillospirales > Ruminococcaceae > UMGS363. The sequence continues at coordinate 44,294 of JAJQIG010000046.1, forward strand.
GTTTATGTACGGCGGCAGACTCAGGAGGATAAGGTTCATATATAAAGGGAAAAATGTCGAATCCGTCCTTGACAGACTCCCCACTGCAAGGGTCATCGAAAAAACCGATAATGGCTGCCTAATCACCGCAGAAGTCTTTGGCGATGGCGTAGATATGTGGCTCAGAAGTCAGGGGAACCTGCTGGAGATGGTGTGATTGTAAAACCGATGTTTAAAAATCACTGCCGCAATGGGGTGCGCTATTCTAATTATAAAAAAACGGACAGAGTTGTACCTCGTCCGTTTTTCTTTTATAAAATATTCCCGAATTACTGTTTTACCCTTAAATATGTCCAATACAGACATTTTTATATCATAGGGTATGTCTGTTTATCGGTCTGCTGACCTTTAAAAGCCCTTATACCAAAACCTTTTCGTTCGCCGTTTCATTTGCGCCTTCAATTTTTTCACGAATGGACTGCATTTTCATGTCAATGCGGTTTGTTTCATCTGAACAGATGCGAAGCTCATCCTCAAGCTCCGCAGAAAGCTGCGGGTCAAGATTTTTCTTGTATCGAAGCTTATGCTCAAGGCTTGCCCAAAAGTCCATCGCAATTGTGCGGAGCTGAACCTCTACTTTCATGGGCTTTTTCTCATCGCTGAGGAAAATCGGAACCTCAACCACAAGGTGAAGCCCCCGATAGCCGTTTGGCTTTGGATTTTCGATGTAATCCTTGCGCCTGATAAGGGTTATGTCGTCCTGTTTAAGCAGACATTCCGCAAGAAGATAAATATCTGTCGGAAATGAGCAGATTACCCTTAATCCCGCAATATCGCTTATGTTTTCCATAATTGATGAGAATGTAAGCGGCAGATTCTTGCGAATCATTTTTTCGGCTATGCTTTCGGGAGATTTGATTCTGGCTTTGATTGTTTCGATAGGGTTGCGGTCATATTCCAAGGAAAACTGCTCGTTAAGCACGTTGAATTTCGTCTCAACCTCCATCATTGCACACCGATACCAAGCATTAAGCTCCTTCCACAGTTTAAGGTTGTTCCCTGCAATGTTAATAAAGTCTTCTTTTGTTATTTCCTCATAAAACTTCGGAAAAGTTGATTCAAGCGGCATAAGAAGCTTTGTTTCGGGATTTTGCGCATTGTTATTCATACATTCGGACCTCCGACTCAGCCGTTCCAGCTGTTAAGATATTTTTCCTGCTTGTCCGTAAGGCTGTCAATTTCCATATTCCAGAATTTAATCTTACGCTCGGCAACCTCACGGTCGATATATTTCGGAACATCGATAACCATATCGCCGTCCTTGAGCTTGTCCTTATTTTTTACAAGGTGAAGTGCTGATAAAGCCTGAATTGCAAAGCTCATATCCATAATTTCGGCGGGGTGGCCATCACCTGCCGCAAGGTTTACAAGCCTGCCCTCGGCAATAACGTTGATCCAATTCCCGTTTTTCAGTTTGTAGCCCATAATGTTTTTGCGCGCAACCTTTGTTTCAACGGCAATCCTTCGGAGGGCGTCAACGTCAACCTCAACGTCAAAATGTCCTGCGTTGCAGCAGATTGCGCCGTCCTTCATTACGTTAAAGCAGTCCTCGGTAATAACATCGCAGCAGCCTGTTACGGTGATGAAGAAATCGCCGATTTCAGCCGCTTTTTCCATTTTCATTACCTTGAATCCGTCCATAACCGCTTCCATAGCCTTTATGGGGTCGATTTCGGTTACAATAACCTCTGCTCCAAGACCCTTGGCGCGCATAGCAACTCCCTTGCCACACCAGCCATAGCCGGCGACAACAACATTTTTCCCTGCAACAATAAGATTGGTTGTGCGGTTTATTCCATCCCATACTGACTGACCTGTGCCGTAACGGTTGTCGAAAAGATGTTTGCAGTCGGCATTGTTTACAAGAACCATAGGGAATTTCAGTTCCTTTGCCTTATTCATTGCAATAAGGCGGATAATGCCCGTGGTTGTTTCCTCGCAGCCGCCGATAACTCCGTCTATTTTATCTCTGTATTCGTTATGGATAAGGTGAACAAGGTCGCCGCCGTCGTCAATAATGATATTTGGACCTGCTTCAATGACCCTCGATGTGTGGCGGTGGTACTCCTCGGGAGAGGCATTGTACCATGCGTAAACGTTAAGACCGTCATGAACAAGGGCAGCCGCAACATCGTCCTGAGTTGAAAGAGGGTTGCTCCCCGTCACAAACATTTCAGCTCCGCCCGCCGCAAGAACCTTGCAGAGGTATGCCGTTTTTGCTTCAAGGTGAACCGAAAGAGCGATTTTGATGTTCTTAAATGGCTTTGTTTGGGAAAATTCAGCTTCAATGCTCCTAAGAAGCGGCATATTTGCTTTCACCCAATCTATTTTGATTTCTCCGTCCTTCCAAAGATTAACGTCACGGATTTCACTGTTCACAAAAATCAATCCTTTCATAGCTAAACTGAGTATATTTTATCATATTATAATAAAAATTGCAATAGAAACAAAACTTTGTCATTGCATTTACGGAAAAAATGTGTTATGATAAAAGGCGACTGAAAAAATGATGAAAGGAACTTGTTTTATGTTTGTTGCGAATGAAAAAAGATACGATAAAATGGTATATAACCGCTGCGGAAAAAGCGGCTTGAAGCTGTCAGCGGTTTCTCTCGGCTTTTGGCAGAATTTCGGAAGCAGAGGATGCTATGCGAATATGGAAAAAATGGTTCATACCGCATTTGACCTCGGTATTACCAATTTCGATCTCGCAAATAATTACGGAAATCCTTATAACGGCAGCGCAGAGGAAAATTTTGGAAGAATCCTTGACGGAATGAGGAGTTATCGAGATGAAATGTGTATCTGCACAAAGGCGGGCTACGAAATGTGGGACGGCCCATATGGGGACAAGAACGGTTCAAGAAAGTACCTTACAGCTTCGCTTGACCAAAGCCTTAAAAGAATGAAGCTCGATTATGTCGATATATTTTATCACCATATTTATGACAATGATACACCGCTAGAGGAAACTGCGCTCGCCCTTGATAATGCCGTAAGGCAGGGCAAGGCGCTATATGTCGGAATTTCAAATTACAATACGAAAAATACTGCTGAAATTATGGAAATCTTTAAGGAGCTGCATACTCCGTTTGTTGTAAATCAACCGTCCTATGCAATGCTCAACCGTTGGATTGAACGTGACGGCTTGGATGAATTTGCAAAGGAAAACGGGGTGGGAATAGCCGTTTTCTCGCCGCTGTACCAGGGGCTTCTTACCAATAAGTATCTCAAGGGCATTCCCGAGGATTCAAGAGTCGGCAGGGGAGAAACATGGATAGGCAACGAAATTGACGATAAGATGATAAAGAAGCTTAATGAGCTTAACACAGTCGCTGAGGAGAGGGGACAGAAGCTGTCGCAGATGGCTCTTTCATGGGTGCTCCGCAATAAGGCGGTTACAACGGTTATTATCGGAGCAAGCCGCCCCGAACAGATTGTTGAAAACACCGCCTGCATTGAAAAGCTCGATTTCTCGGATGAGGAGATTTCAAGAATCGAAAAAATCCTTGCGGAGTAGGAAAATATAGGCTTATTGCGAAAAGAGGTTTCTTTTATGACGTTCATGATTACATCGGCTACGGTTGCAACAATGCTTTTGTATGCCGTGTCCGGGTGGCTTGCCGTGCATTTCGGCAAGGTAAAGGAAAGCAGTATATCGTCCTTTGCATCATTCCTTATGTATGTGTGCCAGCCATGCCTGACGATTTACTGCTTCGGCAAGGTGGAATACAGCAGCGGGATTATCAAGAATATGCTCATTTTCTTCTGCATAACATTTATGCTTATGCTTGTTTCTATAGCGGTAACGGTTTTTGTTCTGAAAAAATTCGGCTCGGAGGTTAAGTACCGTATAAGCAGCCTCGCAATGTCGCTCGGAAATTGTACGTTTATGGGGGTTCCGCTCGTTGAAGCGCTGCTCCCCGATTATCCCGAAGCTGTGGTTTATTCAAATGTGTATTTCTTCGGGATGAGCATTCTCTGCTGGACGCTGGCATCGTACCTTATAACGCAGGATAAGAAGTACATAAGCGTAAAAAAGGTTATCCTTAATCCCGCGGTGATAGCCGTGCTGCTTTCCGTTATTATGATGGTAACGGGCGTGGAACTGCCGAGTATAATTGACGATACGATAACAACACTCGGTAAAATGTCAACTCCGCTTTGTATGATTGTACTTGGAATGAGACTCGCTTCTATTCCCGTAAAGCCGATATTTACCTCGGGGCTTCAATATGCATCGGCGGGTGTTAAGCTGATAATTTATCCCCTGACCGCATTGCTCCTCGGTATGATTATCCCAATTGAACCGCAAATGGCGCAGACCCTGTTTATACTTTCCTGCGCACCCTCGGCGGCGGTGGTGCTGACATTTTCCGAAATGCTTGGGGAGGGTCAGGATGTGGCGGCGAATAATGTTTTGCTCAGTACGATCCTGAGCGTTGTAACAATTCCCGTTATGATGCTTCTTGCAGGGTAACGATTGTGTCTGCTTTCGGCGGCCGCTGAAAAGGTTAACCTCAGTTTTTATCCATTTTGTAGAAAAATTTATTCCAAAGTCTAAAAAAACATAACTGTGCGCATTATTTGAGCATTATGTATAAATTTATATGTCATATTCCACTCAAAAATACTTGAAATTTAAAAAAATCATGTTATAATATATATTGTAATAAAGATTGTCGGATGAACTTCATATAGTTTTTTTGACAATTACAATTAAGTTCTATATAATTTTTATTAGGAGGAAAACATATATGGTAAATTTTGATCAGTGGAATGGCTTTAAAGGCCGTCTCTGGAAAGAAGAAGTCAATGTAAGGGACTTCGTTCAGAAGAATTATACTCCCTATGACGGGGATGAGTCATTTCTTGAAGGCCCTACAGAGGCTACTGATAAGCTTTGGGGAAAGCTCCAGGAGCTTATGATTGAACAGCGTAATAAGGGTGGAGTTCTCGATTGCGAAACTGAGGTTGTAACAGGTCTTACCGCTTATGGTCCCGGATATATCGATGAGTCTATGAAGGACCTCGAAAAGATTGTCGGACTTCAGACCGATAAGCCTTTGAAGAGAGCGTTTATGCCTTACGGCGGTATCAAAATGGCTCAGCAGGCTGCCGAAAGCTATGGCTACAAGATTGATCCTAAGTACGACCAAATCTTCAATGAGTACCACAAGACTCATAACCAGGGCGTATTTGATGCTTATACACCTGAAATCAGAGCAGCTCGTAACAGCCATATTATCACAGGACTTCCCGATACATACGGCCGTGGACGTATCGTAGGCGACTATCGCCGTGTTGCTCTTTACGGAATTGATTTCCTTATAAAGCAGAAAGAGGAGGATAAGGCTAACTGCGGCGACGGAACAATGACCGATGATGTAATCCGCCTCAGAGAAGAGCTTTCCGACCAGATTAACGCTCTTAAGGGCATGAAGAAAATGGCTGAGGTTTACGGCTATGATATTTCCCAGCCCGCAAAGAATGCTAAGGAAGCTGTTCAGTGGCTCTACTTCGGCTACCTCGCAGCTATAAAGACACAGAACGGTGCGGCAATGTCTGTAGGTCGTATCTCCACATTCCTCGATATTTATATTGACAGAGATCTTAAGAGCGGCGCTCTTACAGAGAAAGAGGCCCAGGAGCTTATCGACCATATGGTTATGAAATTCAGAATGGTTAAGTTCGCAAGAATTCCTTCTTATAACGAACTCTTCTCGGGCGACCCCGTATGGGCTACGCTTGAAGTCGGCGGAATCGGCTGTGACGGACGTTCGATGGTTACAAAGAATGACTTCCGTTTCCTCCATACTCTCGAAAATATGGGCCCTTCACCCGAGCCTAACCTTACGGTTCTTTATTCCTCCGCTCTTCCCGAAACATTCAAGAAGTATGCGGCTAAGATTTCCATTGACACAAGCTCAATCCAGTATGAGAACGACGATGTCATGAAGCCTGTATGGGGCGATGATTATTCTATTTGCTGCTGCGTATCCGCTACACAGACAGGTAAGGAAATTCAGTTCTTCGGCGCTCGCGCAAACCTTGCTAAGTGCCTTAATTACGCTATCAACGGCGGCGTTGATGAAAAGCTCGGCGTTCAGGTTGGTCCTGCTTATCAGAAGATTACATCCGAATACCTCGACTATGATGAGGTTCTTAAGAAGTATACTGTAATGCTCGATTGGCTCGCAGGACTTTATGTAAATACTCTTAACCTTATCCACTATATGCATGATAAGTATTACTATGAAGCAGCTGAAATGGCTCTTATCGATACGGATGTAAGACGTACATTTGCAACAGGTATCGCAGGCTTCTCTCACGTTATCGATTCCCTCTCCGCTATCAAGTACGCTAAGGTAAAGGTTGTTCGCAGCGATGTTGAAATCAAGAACAAGAAGGGCGAGGTTATCGGCGTTGCAAAGGATGTTGCCACAAATTATATTGTTGAAGGCGACTTCCCGAAGTACGGCAACGATGACGACAGAGCTGACGAGATTGGCGTATGGCTCCTCAAGACATTCCTTGATATGATTAAGAAGAGACACACATATAGGGATTCCGAGCCTACAACATCTATCCTTACAATTACATCCAACGTTGTATACGGTAAGGCTACAGGCGCTCTTCCTGATGGACGTAAGGCAGGCGCTCCGTTCGCTCCGGGAGCTAACCCCAGCTACGGTGCAGAGCAGAATGGCCTTGTTGCATCCCTTAACTCAACAGCTAAGATTCCTTATGTCTGGGCTCTTGACGGTATCTCCAATACCCAGTCCATGAACCCTGAGGCTCTCGGCAACAATAAGCCCGAAAGAATCGACAACCTCGTTGCTGTAATGGATGGCTACTTTGACCAGGGCGCTCATCACCTCAATGTAAATGTATTCGGCAGAGATCTCCTTGAGAAGATTAAGGCTGACCCTAAGAATCCTGAGTATGCTAACTTTACAATCCGTGTATCGGGCTACGCTGTACGTTTTGTAGACCTCACACCTGAGCAGCAGGATGACGTTATTGCCAGAACATTCCATGCTACAAGATAAGAATGATTTGAGCATAAAGTGAAAAAATAAAAAGTGGCAGGTATATTTTTACCTGCCATTTTTGTGAAAGGAATGTTCTGAAATGGAAGAAATAAAAGGTCTTATCCATTCTGTTGAAAGCTTTGGTTCCGCCGATGGCCCAGGAATAAGGTATATCTTTTTCCTAAGGGGCTGCCCGATGCGATGCCGCTACTGCCATAACCCCGATACATGGGCATCTAAAACCGAGCCGGAGATTATGACGCCTGCAGAAGCATTTGAAAAGGCTGCGCGATATGAAACCTATTGGAAGAATAACGGCGGAATAACAGTTAGCGGCGGCGAGGCACTTATGCAGATAGATTTTGTTACAGAGCTTTTCAAAATCGCCAAGGGTAGGGGAGTCAATACTTGTATAGATACCTCGGGACAGCCGTTTACAAGAACCGAGCCTATGTTCGGCAAATTTAAGGAGCTTATTAAATATACAGACCTGTTCCTGCTTGATATAAAAGAAATTGACGATGAAAAGCATAAGCAGCTCACGGGCTGCTCAAATAAGAGTATACTTGATTTTGCAAAATTTCTCTCCGATGAGGGAAAACATATGTGGATTCGTTATGTACTTGTTCCAACCGTTACCGATGCGCAGGAGGATCTGGTTAAGCTCAGAGAATTTCTGGATACCCTTAAAACCGTTGACCGTGTCGAGGTTTTGCCTTATCATACGCTTGGCGTGTTTAAATGGGAAAATCTTGGTATAAAATATACTCTTGAGGGTGTCCCTACACCAACTCCCGAGGAAGTAAGCAGGGCGGAAGATATCCTCAGAGCGATAAAAAGGTAAAATTGCTGCCGATAATAATGCGAGCCGCTGAAAAAATCAGCGGCTCGTTACTCTGCGTAAATTATTTACAAGAAAACTGTTGAAAATGAAGAAAAAAAGGACTATAATATTCACCCGAAGGTTTTATGAAAAAGTATAGGTATCCTTTGCCCTAATCGGCTAAAGGACTCGGAGAGGATGGTTGTGGTGAAGAATAAGGATTTAACGGTTGGTGATCCTAAAAAAACGCTGGTTTATTTTACAATTCCCCTTTTTGTAAGTGTGATTTTTCAGCAGCTTTACAGTATTGCCGATAGCGTAATTGCAGGTAAATTTGCAGGGGAAAGCGCCCTTGCGGCTGTCGGAGCGAGCTATCCCATCACAATGATTTTCATGGCTGTTGCCGTTGGAAGTCAGATAGGATGCTCGGTCGTTATAAGCCGATATTTCGGCTCGGGTAATATTAAGGCGACAAAAACCTGCGTAACAACATCGCTTATAGCAGGATTTGTGATTTCCGCATTGCTGACACTGCTTGGCGTGCTGTTCAGTCCGCAGATGATGAATCTTGTTAATACCCCACAGGATATTTTTAACGACGGAAACCTATACCTTAAAATTTATACGGGCGGATTCGTTTTTCTCTATATTTATAACGTCACAACAGGAATTTTTAACAGCCTTGGCGACAGCAAAACACCGCTTTGGCTGCTGATAGGTTCATCGGTGGGAAATATAATCCTTGATGCGTTTTTTGTAATTGTCCTTAAATGGGGAGTGGCAGGCGTTGCTTGGGCAACGTTCATTGCACAGGGAGCGTCAGGAATTATTTCGGTAATTTTACTTTACATAAGGCTAAAATCAATGGTAATCAGCGAAAATGCGCCGATTTTCAGCACTAAATCACTAAAGGAGATTGCCTCAATTGCAATTCCCAGCATTTTGCAGCAAAGCTTTATTTCCATAGGCAATATGTTTGTGCAGTATCTTGTAAATGGATTTGGCTCATCGGTAATTGCGGGATATTCCGCTGCAATAAAACTTAATACCTTCGCTATAACCGGTTTCACTACCCTCGGAAACGGAATTTCCAGCTTTACAGCGCAAAATCTCGGCGCAGGAAAAATAGACCGCATAAAAACAGCCTTTAAGGCGGGGCTTGTTTTTTCTGTGAGCATAGCCATAGTGTTTTTTGCAGTTTATTTCATATTCGGAAAGCAGCTTCTCTATATGTTCATGAATGAGGACAGCACCGAGCTTGCTATGAATACAGGACTTAACTTCCTTAGAATAGTTTCGCCGTTCTATATTATCGTTTGCACAAAGCTTATATGTGATGGCGTTCTCAGGGGAAGCGAAAGCATGGGCTGCTTTATGGCATCCACATTCACCGATTTGGTGCTGAGGGTCGTTCTTGCGTTTGTATTGTCAAACTTTTGGAACGAAACGGGTATATGGATAGGCTGGCCTATAAGCTGGTTTATGGGAGCGGCATTGTCCGTGTTCTTCTATGTGAATGGAATATGGCTTAAAAAGTTCAATGCGCATCATGGGGAAAATGCGGGTTAAAGGTTAGAATAAAAAAATACGGTCACACAAAAGCATTTGAGCTTCTGCATGACCGTATTCTCTTTTCCCTGCTTAAAGACTGTTAAAATTTCTTAACTCAGCCCTTTAAGAGCCTTTATTATACGGTAAATTATACGGCACGGGTAACCTTGTTGGAACGAAGACATCTTGTGCAAGCGTAAACATGCACGGGAGTTCCGTTAACGATTGCCTTTACACGCTTAACGTTAGGCTTCCAAGTTCTGTTTGAGCGGCGATGTGAGTGAGAAACCTTTATACCGAAAGTAACACCCTTTCCGCAAAAATCGCACTTTGCCATGGGGTTACACCTCCTTTTCAAAATCATTACAAAGTCAACGTTACTATTCTACCACAATCCTTCATAAATTGCAAGGGATTTTTGAAAAAAAGTTTGAAAAAACAAAAGTTTTTAGCCATTGAACAGAAAATCGGAAAAAATCTATTGTAATTTTTCCTAAAATGTGATATAATCAGAATGTTTAGTTGTTTTTAAATTGCCCCTGAGGAGTTTTTGTACCTTTCGGAGATGTTCTATGGATTCTTTAACAAAACAAAGGCTGCTTTCATTTGCTGTAAGGTTTGTCGTTTTAATGATTGCGTTTCCTGTGCATGAGTCCGCCCATGCCCTTGTAGCGCATTGGCTCGGGGATGATACGGCAAAAAACAGTGGCAGAATTACGCTTAATCCGCTGAAACATATAAGCCCATGGGGAGCGCTTTTTATGCTCTTTGTGGGAGTGGGTGCGGCAAATCCCGTCCCTATAGATGCAAGAAATTTCAAGAAACCAAAGCTTGGAATGGCAATCTCCTCGCTGGCGGGGCCTGTTTCCAACCTGCTCCTTGCGTATCTGTCGATATTGGCGTACCGTGTTTTCTATATAGTTTCGTACTGCAAGAATGTCGACTTTTCTATACTCCTTTACTTTCTGCAGTATGGGGCAGTGCTCAATGTTGGACTTGCCGTGTTCAATCTTCTGCCAATTCCGCCGCTTGACGGTTCAAGGATACTTACACTTTTTCTTCCCGAAAAGAAGTATTTCGGCATAATGAAGTATGAAAAATACATATTGGCGGTTATGTTTGTCATTGTTTTTTTGGGATTTCTCGATAAGCCGCTTGCATTTTTGCAGAATATTGCTTTCAATGTGATGTGGTTTCTCACCGGCTGGATTGATGGAATTGTAAATATATTTTTGAGGTAGTTATTTTGGAAGCGATTTCTTTTAAGCTGGAGGTTTTTGAAGGACCTCTCGATTTGCTGCTGCATCTTATTTCAAAGCATAAGCTGAATATAAATGATATTCCGATTGTTATGCTTGTTAATCAGTACCTTGATTACATTAATGATATGTCCGATCAGAATATGGAGGTAGCGGGGGAGTTCCTTGAAATGGCAGCTCACCTTGTCTATATAAAAACCGTGTCGCTCCTTCCTCGGCATGAGGAAGCGGAGGTTATGAAAAAGGAGCTTCAAGGGCGATTGATAGAATATTCACTCTGCAAGCTCGCCGCATCGTCACTGCAGAGCAGATATATAGGCAATAATATTACTGTGCGAAAGCCAATGAAGATTGAATTTGACAATACCTATGCCCTTGTGCATGACCCTGAGATTCTCCTTAAAGCCTACCTCGGAATAAATATAAGAAAAACGGAAGAACCTGTTAAGCTTGATTCGTTTAATACCATAGTAAGGAAGAAAATTGTTTCCGTTACATCAAAGATTGTTTTTGTTTTAAGAAAGCTTTATAAATTCGGGGAATGCCTTACGGACAGCCTTTTTGACGGACTTACCGACCGCTCCGAAAGGGTTGCTGTTTTCCTTGCGATTTTGGAGCTTACAAAGTCGGGAAGAATTCTTCTTAACGATGATAACACACTTATAACCTTTAATAAAAACTATGTTAAGGGGGAGGATAACGGCGAAAAGGGCTCGGCTGATTCATATGATTGAGAATAAGCTGATTACTAAGTGCTTCTTTGAGAAAGAGTTGGTCAAAATATGAAACTGAATGAAGAAATGTCGATTGTTGAGGCTGTGCTTTTCGCTAGCGGGGAACCGATTGAAATTTCAAGAATTTCATCCGCTGTGGGAATAGAAACTGAGCTTGCTGAAAAAATAATCCGGCTTATCAATGATAAATATGAGGAAAACGGCAGCGCAATGCAGATTATAAGGCTCGCTGACAGCTACCAGCTTTGTGTCAGGGAGAAGTATATAGACTATGTCCGCGCGGCGATGGAAACCAAGAAAACTGCGCCGCTCTCCTCCGCGGCAATGGAGGTTCTTACGATTGTTGCGTATAATCAGCCTGTGACAAAGGGTTTTGTTGAACATATAAGGGGAACAGACAGTTCAAGTGTTGTTAACTCCCTTGTCGAAAAAAATCTTCTTGAAGAGGCGGGTAGGCTTGATGTCCCCGGAAAGCCCATTGCATATCGTACAACGTCAACGTTTCTGCGCTGCTTTCAGCTTGCGTCCATCGATGATCTTCCTGCTGTCCCCAACAGCGATGGTCAGGTGAGCTTTGATGAGCTTCTTGTTAAGGAGAATGAGGAACCGCCGCAGACTGCCTCGGTTACAACGGAGGATGTATAATGACAGCGTTTATTATAATCATTGGGATTGCAATTATCATCTTTTTTCTCCTTAAAAGCGATATAAAGGCTGAGCTTCAGTTTATTGGCGGCGAGTTTGATTTCAAGGTAAAGTATCTTTTCTTTACTGTTTTTCCCATAAAAAAGAAAGAGAAGAGCAAGTCTGAGAGGAAGAAAAAGTCTAAGAGCAAGAAGGAGAGCTTTGACGAGGAGGATGCGGATATAAAATCCAATTCGGAATCCGAGCCGAAAAGCACTGCGGAAACATCCTCCGATGATATGACTGAGGAAAATCCCGAAAGGAAACGCAAAAAGAGCGGCGATGTAATAAATAATGTCAAGGTTAAAATCAAACAGGCGGAGGTAATCTGGAAAAGCGTAAAAAATGCGCTCATAAGGCTGTTTGGCGGTGTTCACATAAATAATCTTATGATAGATTTTAGAATAGGTGGCGAGGATGCCTGCGAGTCGGCATTGAATTACGGAAAAACAAGCGCCGTGGTTTATAACGCCATATCTGTTGTCAGAGTTTGGTTTCCGATTACCGTTAAAACCGTTGATATAAGCTGTGATTTTGACTCAAAAGAGAGCGTTTATGATGTTTCACTGTCCGTAAACCTCGGACTTGGAACGGCAATTGCCATATTATTTACCGCCCTTTTCGGCTTTTTGAAGAACAAGGGCGAATTTGACAGCGCAGGAAAGGACAGCAGCGCTTCTGATTCAAACAAGGCTGCATAAAAAATACAGATGCTCCCAATGGAGCGGAAAGGATGTTACTATGGACGATAAGGTAAAGGATTTGGTCGGCACTGCAATGAGCAAAATAAAGGAGATGTCCGATGCGGATACCATCATTGGCGATGCCATAAAAATTGACGGAAATATTACTATTATTCCCGTATCAAAGGTTTCCTACGGCTTTGCTGCGGGTGGTTCGGATCTGCCCTCAAAATCAAACAGCGGACTTTTCGGCGGCGGTACGGGCGGTGGAGTTACTATTCAGCCACTTGCGTTTATAGTTGTTTCGGATGGAGATGTAAAGCTGCTTCAGCTTAACCAGGATAAATCCTCTACGGGGGCGATTGTGAATCTTGTTCCCGAGCTTTTTGATAAAATACAAGGCTTGTTCAGCAAAAATAAATCAAAGAAGGGCGATGACGAACCATCCGATATTGCCCCGCAGACCATAAACACAGATGGACTCAATCTTTCCCTTGACGATGATGATGATTTCCGACCCGAAAGTGGCGGAACATCCAATTTTGCGGGTGAGTTTGATTTTTAAGGATAATTAATGGCTTTCCGTCATAAAATGTAATAAATTTTTATGGCGGTGAGTTTTATTATGAAGAAGATTATATGTGTTGTAATGGCGGCTGTTACTGTAATGCTTTTGGGATTCCCAAGGGCAAGAGCTGTGGAAACGTTAAGCGTTTCGGCGAAATCGGCGATAGTGATTGATGCGCAAACGGGGGCGGTAATCTATGCAAAAAGCGAGAATACCCATCTCCCGATGGCAAGCACAACCAAGATTATGACAACCCTTTTGCTTATCGAAAGCGGTGACCTTGATACGGAGTTTGTTGTTGACGATGAGGCACTTTTGACGGAAGGCTCGTCAATGTATCTCCGCTCGGGCGATATGGTTACAAAGCGTGAGCTTTGCTATGGAATGATGCTCCCATCGGGGAACGATGCGGCTAATGCATCTGCGCTTAAGCTTGCGGGTGATTACGAAGGCTTTGCAGCGATGATGAATAAGCGCGCAAATTCTATCGGGATGATGAATACAAGCTTTGTTACACCCTCGGGTCTGCATGACGAAAACCATTATTCAACGGCTTATGATATGTCGCTCCTTGCAAGAGAGGCAATGAAGAACGAGCTGTTTCGTGAGATATGCAGTACCCAAAGCATAAGGCTTTCCTCCGAGAATTGGAGCGCAGATAAGTACCTTTCCAACACTAACAGGCTTTTGAACAAATATGAATATTGCATAGGAATAAAAACAGGATTTACCGATGAAGCGGGAAGATGCCTTGTTTCCGCCGCAGAAAAGGACGGTGTAACCCTTATTGCCGTTACCCTTAACGCCCCCGATGACTGGAACGACCATATAAAAATGTATGAGTATGGCTTTAAGGCGGCGCAGAAACAGCCTATTGACGGAGCTTCCGATTCACTTGAAGCTGAGGTTGTCGGCGGTGATAGCGACAGGGTGAAATGCAGGCTTGCCGAAGCTCCCATGTGTACGGCGGTTAACGGAGTTATGCCCGAAATAACGGAGGAAATTCACATGAAGGAGTTTTCCTATGCCCCCGTTCTGAGCGGGGATAAACTGGGTTATGCCGAATACAGCATCGGCGGCGAGGTTATTGCGGAGGTTGATATTGTTGCGGATGAGGACTGCGCATACCGTTTTGCGGAAGCGGAAATTTCTTTATATAATAAATTAATAGATTGGTTAAAAGGTTTCTTTAAAGGATAAGGAGCGTAAAAGTGGAAAAAATCAGACTTCAAAAGTTAATTGCCGAAAGCGGAATGTGTTCACGCAGAAAAGCGGAGGAGCTTGTTAAAAACGGCAAAGTAAAGGTTAACGGACACGTTGCTTCAATCGGGGACAGCGCATCATATGACGACGTGATTATGGTTTCGGGAGAGCGGCTTTATATCGAAAAGAAGCGGAAAAAATATTATATTATGCTTAATAAACCCAGGGGCTATGTTACGACAATGTCCGATGAGCTTGACAGAAGATGCGTTACCGACCTTCTTACGGGCATTGACGAAAGAGTTTATCCCATAGGAAGGCTCGATAGAAATTCGGAGGGTATGCTTTTGTTTACAAATGACGGTAAATTTGCGAACGATATAATGCACCCGAGTAAGCATATTTCCAAAACATACCGTGTTACCGTAAGACCTTCGGTTACTGAGGATCAGCTTGTTCGGCTTGCGGACGGGGTTGTTATAGATGGAAAGAAAACCCTCCCTGCAAACGTCAGCGTTTTGACAGAGGAGGAGGGCAGAGTCGTTCTCAGAATAGTAATTCGTGAGGGAAGAAACAGGCAGATAAGAAAAATGTGCGAGGCTGTCGGATTGGAAGTTGCAAGACTTCGCAGAACCGCTATAGGCCCCGTTAAGCTCGGTATGCTTAAACCGGGAACATATCGCGAGCTTACCCCCGAGGAGATAAAGGCGCTCCGAAACGCTGTCGGAGAGTGACATTTTGATTAAAAATATGAATAAATTGAAAAAAACAGTGAAAAATATTATTTTTGGCTTGTAAAAGCGGAAAAAATGATGTATAATATATGATGGTTTAATTTTAATTATTGAACGGAGGAACGTTTATGCTAACTGAAAGTCAGAAGGCAAAGCTCGTTGAGTACAAAAATGCTGTTTCAGCACCAAATCAAGCGAAAGAAAGACTTGCAAAATTGTTCGATGACGGAATTTATACCGAAATCGACTCTTCTGTAAAGGATGGAGCAGGTGTTGTTGCCGCATATGGCTATGTTGACGGAAGTCCTGTCTATGCTTTTTCTCAGGATAAAAGTGTTAAGAGCGGTGCTGTAAGCAAGCAGCATTCCGCAAAAATATGCAAGGTTTATGACCTTGCCGCAAAGAATGGTATTCCCGTTGTGGGAATTTTTGATTCGGACGGTGCTGTTGTGTCGGATGGTGCGGATGCGCTTGCCGCATACAGCGATATTCTGGCTTGGACGAATAACCTTTCGGGTGTTGTTCCGCAGATTGCTGTCGTTGCGGGAACTTGTATCGGAAGCGCCGCATTAATTGCCTGCTCCGCAGATATCGTTATTGCCGCAGAGGATGCTGAGCTTTATCTTACGGTGGGTGAGGGCAGGAACGGTTCTGATGCTGCAAAGCTTGGCACTGCTTCCGTGCTTGCGGAGAGTGATATTGAGGCAGTAGAGAGCGCAAGAAAGCTTCTTTCGATGCTCCCTGCGAATAATATTTCTGCCGCTCCCGAATTTGAATTTTCCGTCTCTTCAAAGCTTGCGGAGGGAAAGGCAGCCGATATTGCCGAAGCCGTTGCCGATGAGGGCAGCTTGGTTGAGCTTTCGGGTGAATTCGGTAAGGCTTCTTATACTGCGATTGCTACAGTCGGCGGTTCTGCAGTTGGTATTGCCGCAACAAATAAGACGGGCGATAAGCTTTCGTCCGATGACAGCGCAAAGCTTGCAAGATTTGTAAGAACCTGCGATGCGTTCTCTATCCCCGTTGTTACGATTATAGATACAGAGGGCTTTGAGTCGAACGACAATATTCGTGACATTGCAAAGCTCGCCAATGCTTATGCCGAAGCGACAACCTTGAAGATTTCCGTAGTAACGGGTAAGGCTTACGGCTCTGCAATGGTTGCTTTGGGAACGGCTAATGCCGATATGACGTTTGCATATCCCGATGCCGTTATTTCTCCCATTGCGCCCGTTACCGCCGTGGAATTCCTTTGGCATGATAAGCTCAAGGGCGCCGCAGATGTTAAGGTGGAGCGTGAAAAGCTTGCTGCCGAGTATGCCGAAACGGAAGTGTCCGCTTTTGCCGCTGCCGAAAAGGGCTGCGTTGATGAGATAATTACTCCCGACGAAGCAAGGGCGAAAATCGTTGCCGTACTCGATCTTATGGCAGGCAAGCGCCTTAATAAGCGCCTTCCTAAGAAGCACAGCAATATGCCTTTCTAAAGGTCACTGCACGTACTTATTTTACCGGTTCAGATGGACAGGCATCTGTCAAAAAAATATATTGAATGGTGGTTATTGATATGAAAAGATTTAATATTACTGTAAACGGCAAGGCTTATGATGTTGCTGTTGAAGAAACCTCCGGCGGCGCAGCACCCGCTGCAGCCCCTGCATCCGTTCCCGCACCCGTAGCTCCTGCTGCACCCGCACCCGCTGCGGCTCCCGCACCTGCAAGCGGCACACCTATCAACGCCCCGATGCCGGGAACAATCCTTGATGTAAAGGTTACGGTTGGCGCAACTGTTACAGAGGGTCAGGTTGTTGCGGTTCTTGAAGCAATGAAGATGGAAAATGACATCTGCTCTCCTGTTGCAGGTAAGGTTGTAGCTGTAAACGTTAAGAAGGGCGATTCGGTTAATTCCAACGATCTTCTTATTTCTGTTCAGTAACATCTGGGAAAGGTTGATTAAAAATGGCTAAGATTAAAGTTACGGAAACTGTCCTTCGTGATGCGCACCAATCTCTTATCGCAACACGTATGCCTATTGAGGATATGCTTCCTATTCTTCCTAAAATGGATAAGGTCGGATTTTATTCAGCTGAGGTTTGGGGCGGCGCAACGTTCGATTCATGCCTTCGCTTCCTCAATGAAGATCCGTGGGAAAGACTTCGTACAATAAGAAAGGAAATGCCGAACACAAAGCTTCAGATGCTTTTCAGAGGTCAAAATATGCTCGGATATCGTCATTATGCCGATGATGTTCTTGAATATTTTGTTCAGAAGTCTGTTGCAAACGGCATTGATATTATCAGAATTTTTGATGCGCTTAATGATATAAGAAATCTTAAGACGGCTATTGCTGCCGCAAAGAAAGAGGGCGCTCACGCTCAGGTTGCGATTTCATTCACACTCGGCGAGGTGTTTACGGACGAATATTATGCCGAATACGCTAAGCAGTGTGAGGCAGAGGGCGCCGATTCCATATGCATTAAGGACATGGCTGCGCTTCTTACACCATACCGTACGGCTGAGCTTGTCAAGACAATCAAAGCCGCTGTAAAAATCCCTGTACAGCTCCATACGCATTACACATCCGGTCTTGCTTCAATGTGTCTGCTCAAGGGCGTTGAAAACGGACTTGATATGATTGATACAAGTATGTCGCCCCTTGCCCTCGGTACATCACATGCTCCTACAGAGTCTATGGTTGCGGCTTTCCAAGGAACCGAGTATGATACAGGGCTTGACCTTGTTCTTCTTAATGAAATCAGAGATTACTTTATGACGCTCCGTGAGAAGTATATCGCAAGTGGACTTCTTGACCCCAAGATGCTCGCTACAGATACAAACGCACTTATGTATCAGGTCCCCGGCGGAATGCTTTCCAACCTTCTTTCACAGCTTAAACAAGCAGGCAAGGAGGATCAGTTCGTTGAGGTTCTTAAGGAAGTTCCGAATGTTCGTAAGGATTCGGGTATGCCTCCTCTTGTAACCCCGACATCGCAGATTGTTGGTACTCAGGCTGTGTTCAATATCATCAATGGTGAGAGATACAAGACCGTTACAAAAGAATTTAAGGGCCTTGTCAAGGGCGAATACGGTAAAACTCCCGTTCCTATTTCAAAGGAATTCCAGGATAAGATTCTTAAGGGAGAGGAACCCATTACCTGCCGCCCTGCCGACCTCATCGAACCCGAGCTTGATAAGCTCCGCGAAGAGTGCGCCGAATGGATTGAACAGGATGAGGATGTACTTAGCTACGCAATGTTCCCGAAGGTTGCTCCTAAATTCTTTGAGAATAGGAGAAACGCAAAGTACGGAATTGATGGTAAGCATTCCGATGCCGAAACACAGGTTCACCCCGTTTGATTGTTTTGATGTAATTTAAAAGAGCCGAAACATTCGGCTCTTTTTGTTATGCCGCTTTTTAGGGAAATCGAGAAAATGCTTGATTTTTTAATACTTAAATGTTATAATATAATAATAGGTAGGTATGCTTATTAAAATGTGTTGGCGGTGATTGTATGATTAGAAGTATGACGGGATTCGGAAGATGCCTTGAAACAGTCAATGGCAGAGATATTCTTGTGGAAATTAAATCCGTCAATCATAGATATTATGAGTTTTCTTCACGCATCCCGAGAAGCTGCGGCTACCTCGATGAAAAGCTGAAGGGCTTTCTCCAAGGCAAGGTTTCAAGGGGAAAAATTGAAGCGAGTGTTACTATATATAATGCAGAGGTCGAGAATGAATCTATTGAGGTAAACAGAGCCATTGCAAAGGGATATATTGCCGCATTACGCTCCGCCAATGAGGAACTCGGCCTTACCGACGACCTTACCTTGTCAAGAATAATGCGCCTGCCTGATATATTTAATGTAAAAAAAGTCCAAGAGGACGAGGATGCCGTATGGAATGATGTCAAGGTTGTTGCTGATAAGGCGCTTGATAGGTTTGTTTCCATGCGTGAAGCAGAGGGCGCAAAAATGAGGGAGGATATCCTCTCCCGCCTTGACTACATAGCGGAGCTGGTTGGGAAAATTGAGGAGAAATCCCCCGAAACTACGGAGAAATATCGAAAAAAGCTCTATGACAGAATAAGTGATGTTCTTAATGACAAAAATATCGATGAACAAAGAATTATTACGGAAGCAGCAATCTTTTCCGAGAAAATTGCGGTTGACGAGGAAACCGTTCGCTTGAAAAGTCACATAAATCAATGCAGGGATATGCTTAGCTCCGATGAAGCTGTCGGCAGAAAAATGGATTTTCTTATCCAAGAATTTAACCGTGAGGCAAATACAATCGGTTCAAAGGCACAGGATGTTGAAATTACCAAAATTGTCGTTGACCTAAAATCGGAAATAGAAAAAATCAGGGAACAGGTTCAAAATATTGAGTAAAGCAACAAGGAGCGGTTATGAAACTCATTAATATAGGATTCGGAAATATGATTTCCGCAAACAGGCTTATCGCTATTGTAAGCCCCGAATCGGCACCCATAAAAAGAATTGTCCAGGATGCTAAGGATAAGGGCAGGCTTATTGATGCTACCTACGGAAGAAGAACCCGTGCTGTTATAATTATGGACAGTGACCATGTAATTTTGTCAGCCGTTCAGCCTGAAACCGTTGCGGGCAGACTGAGCAGCGATGACGATGAAGAGGTGTCAGAGGATGAGTAAAGGAGTTTTGTTTATTGTTTCTGCGCCATCAGGTTGCGGTAAGGGAACAATCCTTGCCGAGATATTGAAAAGTGGAAATATTTACTATTCAATTTCAGCGACAACGAGAAGCCCTCGTCCCGGTGAAGTGAATGGAGTTAATTACCATTTTATTTCTAAGGAAGAATTTGAGGAGCTTATCGAAAACAACGGCGTGCTTGAATATGCTTCCTATTGCGATAATTATTATGGAACGCCGAGGAAGCCTGTTGAGGATATGCTTAACGAAGGAAAGCATGTTATACTCGAAATTGAGGTTCAGGGCGCATTAAAGGTTATGCAGAAATGCCCCGATGCCGTTTCGGTGTTCATCCTTCCCCCATCAATGAAGGAGCTTGAACGAAGGCTCCGAAAGCGTGGAACGGAGGATAACGATGTCATAAAGAAACGTCTTTCCCAGGCTGAAGATGAAATTAAGTACGCAGAGAATTACGATTATATTATGGTTAACTGCGAGCTTGAAAAGGCTGTCAATGATTTGGCTGCCATAATTAGAGCCGAAGAACTTAAAAAGGAAAATACTATTAATTTAATTGATGAGGTGTTATGTAATGCTTAGACCAACATTAGCGCAGATTGCAACAAAGGGAGAAAGCTATTATTCTGTAGTAATTGCAGTTGCGAAGCGTGCAAGGGAAATTTCCGATGAGCTTTGCAGCCAGAAGCAGATTCTTGAACAAAAGCCTGTAAAGACCGCTGTTGAGGAGTTTGCGGCAAGGAAATATTATATTGTGGAAGATCCGTCATTGAGGACGAATAAAACCGAATAATTCTGGGGGGATCGGCTTGGCGAGTGAAAAATATATTGCTGCCGTTGCTGTCAGCAATACGACTTTCGGCTACGACAGGCGATATAAGTATTTAATCCCACTTAATTTGGAGGAACGTGTATTTGTCGGGGGAAGGGTTATTGTTCCCTTTGGAAAGGGAAACCGCAAGAGAATCGGGGTTGTTATCACAATTGAAAGCATCTCTGATCTGCCCGACAGCGAGGATGTTACAATATTCAAACCCCTGCGTTCCGTTATTGATAATGAACCGCTTTTGAATGCAGAGATGTTGGAATTGATGATGTGGATTCGAGAAACAACTCTCTGCACTTATTTTGAAGCGTTCCGAACCCTTATCCCCATCGGGCTCAGTGTTAATTTTGCCCAGAAATATGAAGTCGCCAAGGGAGAATTGCCGGATACAAACAAATTGTCGGACGAGGCAAAATTGCTTTGGGATAAGATTTGCTCCGATCAAAGCTGCCTTGATGATGCCAAAATTTCTAATGTAAACGAGCTTGTGGATAACGGCTTCCTTATTGAAAAGGACGACGTAAAAAGACGAACCAAGGATGAAACAGTTAAAATGCTCCGCCTTACGGAGGGGTTTATGTCGGAACAGCTCAATGTCAACCTTTCCGAAAAACAGAAATCGGTTGTTGAACTGCTTCAAGATTGCGGAGCGGCTTCGGTAAAGGAAATACAGTATATCTGCGATATAACCTCAAGCGTTATATCCACACTCAAGAAAAAGGGCGTGATTGAAGCGTATGAATATGAGGTTGTAATCGAACCCGATGTCAAAGCCGAACATAATGTCGACGATATAATCCTGTCCGATGAACAGATGCAGTGCTTTAACGGAATTGTGAAGCTTATTGACAGCGGAAAACCTGATGCGGCGCTTCTATTCGGAGTTACGGGAAGCGGAAAAACCTCGGTTTTCATTAAGCTTATTCAGTATGTCCTCGAGAGCGGGCGGAATGTTATTATGCTTATCCCTGAAATTTCTCTTACACCGCAGGTTGTCGACCGCTTTTGCTCGTTGTTCGGCAATCTTGTGTCGGTAATGCATAGTAACCTTTCGCTTTCTCAAAGACTTAACGAGTTTAAACGTATAAAAAGCGGCAACGCCCGTATTGTTGTTGGAACAAGGAGTGCGATTTTTGCCCCTCTCGAAAATATTGGTCTTATAATTATGGATGAGGAGGGGGAGAGAACGTATAAATCCGAGGCATCACCGAGGTATAACGCCAAGGATATTGCTAAAAAAAGGTGTGTTACGCATAATGCAGTCCTTCTTATGGCATCGGCTACCCCCTCAATTGAAAGCTATTATTACGCAGTAAACGGAAGATATAAGCTTTTTACAATGACAAAGAGGTACTCGGGGAACAGCCTGCCGTATACGGAATTGATTGACCTTGCAACAGACGGATTTTACGGAAGCTCCACTACCTTTTCCGAACGATTGGTTGAGGAAATAAATATAAATCTTGAAAGAAAAGAGCAGTCGATTCTTCTGCTTAACAGAAGAGGTTACTATACATTCATAAGCTGCTGTGACTGCAAGGAGCCTGTTATATGCCCAAACTGCAGCGTTCCGCTTACATATCATAAGGTAAATAACAAGCTGATGTGCCACTATTGCGGCCACATGGAGGATATGATTACTGTATGTCCGAAATGTGGGAAAAATCACCTCAAACTGACAGGAATCGGAACGCAAAAGGTGGAGGACGAGGTTTCTCAGCTGTTCCCAAATGCAAGAATATTGCGTATGGATGCGGATACAACCTATTCCCGTTATGCCTATGAAAGAAAATTTAAGGCTTTCGAAAAAGGTGAGTATGATATTATGCTCGGTACGCAAATGATTGCGAAGGGACTTGATTTTCCGAACGTCACTCTTGTGGGGATTGTTTCCATAGATAAGGCGCTTTTTTCGGGGGATTTCAGAAGCTACGAACGCACCTTTTCGCTTATAACCCAAGTTGTCGGCAGATGCGGACGAAGCGAGAAGCAGGGCAGAGCATTTATCCAAACCTATGTACCCAACCATTACGTTATAAATCTTGCAGCGGAGCAGAATTATGTTGATTTTTATAAACAGGAGTCGGAAATGCGCAAGGCATTGGTTTATCCGCCGTTTTGCGATACCTGTATGCTTGAATTTTCATCTGAAATTGATAAATGCGCCAATGCCGCTTCAAAATATTTTATGAACCTCATTCGTGAAAAGATTGAAAAGGAAAATGTTAAAATTCCGTTGAGGGTTCTTGAACCATCAAGATGTACCTATGAAAAAATCAATGGGAAATATAGATATAGATTGATTATTAAATGCCGAAATAACGTTGCGTTCAGAGCTTTTATCGGCGATATCTACAAAAAAGTTTTTAAGCTTAAGGAATTTGCAAATGTAAAAACATTTATTGATATAAATGGCGATATAAGTCTATAGGAGGTTGTAATTAATGGCACTTCGCAGAATTGTTACAAAGGAAGACGAGGTTCTTCATAAAAAATGTAAGCCCGTAGAGGTTTTTGATAAGAAATTGGGAATACTTCTTGATGATATGGCGGAAACTATGTATAAGGCTAATGGAGTCGGTCTTGCCGCCCCACAGGTGGGAATCCTTAGGAGAGTTGTTTTTATCGATGTCGGGGATGGACCTGTTGAGCTTGTTAACCCCGTTATTGTTTCAAAAAAGGGTTCACAGAGAAGCATTGAAGGATGCCTTTCCTGCCCCGATGAGTGGGGTTATGTGAAAAGACCTATGGAGGTAACTGTAAAGGCTCAAGACCGTACAGGCAAGGAAATTGAGTATAAATGCAAGGAATTCTTTGCAAAGTGCGTTTGTCACGAGCTTGACCATCTTGAGGGCCATTTGTTTACCGAATTTGCAGATGAAATGGTTGACCCAAGCGAGCTTGAGGATGCATAAACTGAAAGGATAAGCTGATCAATATGAATATTGTTTTTATGGGAACTCCCGATTTCGCTGTTCCATGCCTTAGAGCGCTTATAGATAACGGCGAAAATGTTCAAGCGGTGTTCACACAGCCGGATAAACCAAAGGGCAGGGGATATAAATTGCTCCCTCCGCCTGTAAAGGAGCTTGCACTTACACATAATATACCCGTGTATCAGCCGCTGAGCCTCAAAAAAGGCGAGGATGCCGAAAATGCCTATAAAACACTGAAGGAGCTTTCTCCTGATTTGATAGTTGTTGTCGCTTACGGAAAAATTCTTCCGAAAGAGGTTCTGGATATTCCAAAGCATTTCTGCATTAATGTTCACGCTTCTCTTTTGCCGAAATATCGTGGAGCTGCGCCGATTCAACGAGCTATCCTAAATGGTGAAAAGGAAACGGGAGTTACAACGATGCTTATGGCTGAGGGTCTTGATACGGGTGATATGCTCATGAAAACCTCAACGGAAATAGGCGAGAATGAAACGGCATCGGAGCTTCATGACAGACTGTCGGAAATCGGCGCAAAGCTGCTTATCGATACTGTAGAAGCTGTAAAGTCGAATAACATTACAGCGGAAAAGCAGGATGATAACCTATCAAATTATGCCGCTATGATAACAAAGGATATGTGCCCGATCGATTTTGGCGCAGATGCTGAGGTTGTCCATCACAAAATTTGCGGCTTGTCCGCTTCTCCCTGCGCATCGGCTGTTTATGACGGAAAAAGACTCAAGGTCTATAAATCCGCTATGTCGGATAAGAAGAAATATGATGTTGCTCCGGGGACGATTGTAAATGAAAAAGACTTTACAGTCGCCTGCGGAAACGGAAGAACAGTAACCTTCCTTGAAATTCAGGCTGAGGGCGGAAAGAGAATGAAAACCTCCGATTACCTTAGAGGAAAGCCTGTGGAAAAGGGAGCTGTTCTAAGCTGATAGAAAGGCGGATTTTATGCTGTATTTTGATTCAACATATCTGGTCGTAATCCCTGCGCTGATATTTGCGTTTATAGCCCAGTGCATGGTAAAATTAACATTTGAAAAGTATAGCAAGGTTAACAGTTCACGTGGAATAACCGCTTATGATACTGCAAGGAAAATTTTGGACGAAAATGGTCTGTATAACGTTTCAATCGAGCGTGTCAGCGGCACGCTTACCGACCATTATGACCCAAAATCAAACGTTGTTAGGCTGTCCGAAAGCGTTTATGACAGTACCTCGGTTGCAGCTATCGGAGTAGCGGCGCATGAAACCGGACACGCTATCCAATATGCAAACGGGTATGTCCCCATAAAATTGAGGAATGCCATTATTCCCGTTACGCAGCTTGGTTCAACCTTAGCCGTGCCCCTTGTTCTCATCGGACTTCTGTTCAACAGGTCTATGGGATTCCTTATTACGGTTGGAATACTGCTGTATACAGCGGTTGTGCTGTTTCAGGCAATAACCCTGCCGGTTGAATTTAACGCAAGCAGACGCGCCCTTAAAATTCTTGAGGGAAGCTATATCCTTGAGAGTGACGAGGTCCGTATGTCCAAAAAAGTTCTTACTGCCGCTGCAATGACTTACGTTGCCGCAATGTTCTCATCGCTTGCTACGCTGCTAAGATTGATTCTGCTCTCAAATAGAGGAAACAGACGATAAACGGAGGAACAAAAATGGCAGTCAAGTCACTGAGAACCGTGGTTTCGGAGCTATTAATTAAGGTATCGAAAAATGCTTATTCAAACCTTGCCCTTGATGGGGCATTGCAAAAAGCATCATATTCACCGAAGGAAAAAGCGTTCGTTTCAAGGTTATTTTATGGCGTGATTGAGCGTATGATAACATTGGACTATGTAATAAGTCTGTACAGCTCAAAGCCACTAGAAAAACTTGACGATGCGGTGCTGACGGTTCTCCGTGTCGGGGTGTACCAACTGCTTTATATGAGCTCGGTTCCCGATAATGCCGCTGTAAATGAGTCGGTTAAATCTGTAAAGCAGCTTGGAAAGTCAAGTGCGGCATCCTATGTAAACGCAGTTTTAAGAAATCTTGTGAGAGCGGGAAAAAGCTTTGATCTGCCGAACGCTTCCGTAAAAGGTCTGAGTGCAAATTATTCCTGCCCCGAAGATTTGATCGAAAGGCTGATAAATCAATATGGCAGGGAACGTACAGAAAAATTCCTTGAAGAATCACTGAAACCACATAAGCTCTATCTCAGGGTGAACAATACCAAAATTTCTGAGTATGAGCTTGCGGAGCATTTTAAGTGTAAAGGCGTAAATGTTTATAGTTGCGAGGAAGCAGATAACTGTATTTTGGCGGAAAATTTCGGCTCAATTGAAAAAGACGAGCTGTTCGCTAAGGGTTTTTATCATGTGCAGGATTTATCCTCCCAGCTTTGCTGCAAGGCGCTGAACCCCGAAAAGGGGGAGCGTATCCTTGATATTTGTGCCGCCCCCGGAGGAAAAACCTTCACTATGGCGGAAATGACGGACGACAGCTGCGAAATCTACTCCTGTGATTTGCACCAAAAGCGTGTCGATCTTATAAAGAACGGAGCCGAGAGACTTGGACTGGAAAGCGTTTCAGCTTTACAGAATGATGCAACGGTGTTCAATGAAAAATTCGGTGAGTTTGATAAGATTCTCTGCGACGTCCCATGCTCGGGTTTCGGAGTTATACGGAGCAAGCCTGAAATTAAGTATACCCCGCTCGCCGATGTTGAGCATCTTCCGCAGATTCAGTATGACATTCTATGTACTGCGGCGCGCTATCTCAAGGTCGGAGGTGAGCTTGTTTACTCTACCTGCACCGTTTTGAAAGAGGAAAATGAGTGTGTTATAGATAGATTTTTGAAGGAACACGGTAATTTTGAAGGAATCCCTTTCTTTGGAGAGCTTGGCAGTCCGTTTGGCGGGTTCAAGGCAACAATATTTGCCGATAAAATGGACTGTGAGGGATTTTTTATAAGCAAAATCAGACGTAACCGCTGATTCGGAGGTTTGTTTAACTTGAAAAGGGATATTCTTTCTTATAGTCTTGAAGAGTTGGAAACTGCTTTAGTTGATTTTGGCGAAAAAAAATTTCGTGCAAAGCAGGTTTATGAGTGGCTTCATAATAAAAGAGTAAAAAAATTTGATGAAATGAGTAACATTTCATTGTCATTACGCACAAAACTGGATGATAATTTTTATATAAATAGTATAAATGTAGTCAAAAGGCTTGAATCTTCTATTGATAATACGGTAAAATATCTTTATGAACTTTCCGACGGTAATCATATAGAGTCGGTGCTTATGGAATATAAGCACGGGAATAGTATTTGTATTTCAACCCAAGTCGGATGCAAAATGGGGTGTAAGTTCTGCGCATCCACCATTGCAGGGTTTAAAAGGAATCTTCTTCCCTCGGAAATGCTCCTCCAAATTTATGAGGCGGAGAGGGAAAGCGGACGTCATGTTGATAGTCTTGTACTTATGGGGATAGGCGAACCCCTCGATAATTTTGATAATGTTGTTAGATTTCTGCAAATTTTATCATTTGAAATAGGAAAAAACCTCAGTCTTCGCCATGTGTCGCTCTCAACCTGTGGACTTGTGGATAGAATATATGACCTCGCCGAGTATAAA
This sequence comes from Oscillospiraceae bacterium, assembly GCA_021199335.1. Taxonomy (GTDB): domain Bacteria; phylum Bacillota; class Clostridia; order Oscillospirales; family Ruminococcaceae; genus UMGS363. The sequence goes on from JAJQIG010000046.1 coordinate 71,673, forward strand.
TTCGGATTAACGCTGTCCGTTTCGCTCCATTCGGTTACCGATAAAAAACGAAGCGCAGTTATGCCGATAAATAACAGATATTGCATTTCCGAGCTGCTAAAGGCGTGCCGAGATTATATTGAAAAAACAGGCAGACGGATTTCATTCGAATATTCCGTTATCCATAATGTCAATGATTCCGCCGAGGATGCCGAGGGTCTTATCAGACTGCTTAAAGGAATGAATTGCCATGTTAACCTTATTCCTATCAATGAAATTAAGGAGCGTGACTTTAAATCCGACAGAAAGGCGTTGTCTCGTTTTTCGGAAATGCTTGAAAAGGGCGGTTTGAACGTTACAACAAGGCGAACCCTCGGTGCGGATATAAACGCCGCCTGCGGGCAACTTAGACGTGAGTATGAAATATAACCCATTGCCGGTAATCCCCGTTTCCAAGTCCGGTAAACTAAATTGTTCAGTTTGAGCTTTAAGTGGGTTCTGCCTTCGTAATTTTGGCAGCTTGTTGAGGCTGCGCTTGAATTTTTCGGGGTATTCTCCCTCGCCGAACAAAAAGAGGTGATTGGTGCGTGTACGCTTTTTCGGAAACAAATATAGGTTTGTCACGAAATGAAAATCAGGATAGAGTTAGGACTGCCGTTCTGTGCGATGACGTAGCCTTTGCCGTAATTTGTGACGGCATGGGCGGTGAAAATGCGGGAAGCGAAGCAAGCGAACGTGCGATAAACGTCATATATGACAGGGTTACAAAGGTGTTCCGCCGTGACTATGACGATAATTCAATAAAGAATCTGCTTATTTCCGCTGTAACAACGGCAAATGCGGTCGTCTATGACCTTGCGTGGGGGAATGATGCAAAAAGGGGAATGGGAACAACCTGCGTTCTTGCATTGAGGGTAGGAAATCGGCTTCATGTCGTCAGTGTGGGCGATTCAAGGGCATATCTTATTGAGGAGGATATAAAGCAGATTACCAAAGATCATACTGTGGTTATGAGGATGTACGAAAAGGGTGAAATAAGTAAGGAAGAATTGAAAAAGCATCCCCAAAGGAATTATATAACAAAGGCAGTCGGAGTGGAAAGCACCGTTTCCCCCGATTATTATGAAATGGATGTTTCGGACAGTTCGGTGGTTGTACTCTGTTCCGATGGTTTGTCAAATTACTGCGATGAATCGGGCATCTATAATGCCGTTAAGGAAAAGCTCCCTGAGTGTGTTCCGGAAAGCTTGATAAATGCTGCGCTCGAGGGCGGAGGAAAAGATAATATTACAGTTGCATTATTAGGATAGTATTTTTATTCGTATTAATATACAGGAGTGAATTCAATGGATAAAAACATTGGCAGAAAGCTGGATGGCCGTTATGAAATTACCGAGCTTATCGGTGTCGGTGGAATGGCGGATGTCTATAAAGCAACAGATATTCTTGAGGATCGCACCGTTGCTGTTAAAATCCTTAAGAATGAGTTTGCCGACAATGAGGATTTTGTCAGAAGATTCAGAAATGAATCAAAGGCAATTGCCGTATTATCCCATCCAAATATCGTTAAAATATACGATGTGGGCTTTACGGATAAAATTCAGTTCATTGTTATGGAATATATCGATGGCATAACCCTTAAAGAATTTATTGAGCAGCAGGGGGTTTTAAAGTGGAAGGATACCGTTCACTTTATCGTACAGATTCTCAGAGCGCTCCAACATGCTCATGACAGAGGAATTGTCCATAGGGATATTAAACCGCAGAATATTATGCTCTTCCCGGATGGAACAATCAAGGTCATGGATTTCGGCATTGCGCGTTTTGCCCGTGAAGAAGGGAAAACCATATCCGATAAGGCTATAGGCTCGGTTCATTATATAAGCCCCGAACAGGCAAGAGGGGATATTACGGACGAAAAGAGCGATATTTATTCCGTTGGCGTTATGATGTATGAAATGCTGACGGGGGTAAAGCCCTTTGATGCCGATAACCCTGTTACTGTGGCGCTTATGCATATGCAAAATGAACCCAAAATGCCCCGTGAGATTAACGATTCTATCCCCGAAGGTCTTGAGGAAATCGTTATAAGGGCAATGCAGAAGGAAGCTTCAAAGCGTTATCAATCCGCATCGGAAATGATTAAGGACATTGAGGAATTTAAGAAAAATCCCAGCATTGTTTTTGAATATAAGTATCTTTCCGAAAAAACCCAGTATTATAATGCCGGCGCAGTTTCAAAGGCTGCCGCTGCCGCTGCGTATGAAGCAAATTCCGCCGAGAAGGGTGCGCACTATGCCGCCGAAAAAAGCGAGGAGCGTAAAGTGAAAACAAAAACCAAGGTTCGGAAAAAGGATATGCCCGACCCCGATGATGAATATGAGGATTATGACGATTACGAAGACGAGGAGGCTGTGTCGAAATCGTCCTACTTCGTTGTAATTCTTACCGCCATTGCAGCGGGAATACTTATTATCGTTGTCGCATTCATTGCTATAGCTTTTATAAGAACCCTGGGAAGCGAAAAAACTCAAATAGCCCAAATGCCGAATATTGTGGGATGCAGCTATCAGCAGGTGGAAACATATTACGCAAGCAGCTTTGATGTCACCGTTGAATCGCAGGAATACTCCTCCGAGTATCCTGAAGGTGCAATCATAAGCCAAAACCCCGAGGAAGGTCGTGATTACCTTGTCGGTAAGGCTGTGGTAAAGGTTACTGTCAGCAAAGGCCCGAGAATGGTTACAATTCCTAATGTTTATGACCTTGATTCCGATTATGCGCAGAATGTGTTAAGGGATAACAACGGATTTAACGTTATTATAATGACCGTGTTTGATGATGAAGTAGATAAGGGAACCGTTATTATGACTGACCCTGCCAGAAATGAACAGGCAGAGTACGGTTCTACCGTTTACCTGTATGTAAGCCGAGGACCGGAGGAACAGGATGTTATCGTCCCGAGCGTGGTCGGCTATGATATTGAAGCGGCAAAAACACTCCTCGGAGATAAGTTCACCATTCAGGTCATGAGCATCGATTCGTCCGAACCCGAGGGCACAGTCGTTGAGCAGAGCCTTCCCGCCGTCGGAGATGACGGAAGCTCAAATATTGTTCCGATTAATTCTACCATCATATTAACGGTAAGTACAGGTGTTGCTCCCGAAGCCGAGGCTGTTATTACGTTCAAAATTCCGAGCGGGGTAACAGGAGGTTCTGCGGTCTTTAATTGCTACTATAACGGAAATATTGTGGGAACGGAAACGATAGACAATGTCGCCTATGCCTCAACTGTGTCCGTGACGGTTAAGGGCAGCGGCATACAGAAAATTATGCTTGAAGCGGTAAATACCGACACAAATGAAAGTGATACAATCGGTGAGTATACCGTTGACTATGACGAGGGTACAGTAACCGAAACTGATTTCCAAAAGAGCGTGTTCAGAAGTCTGTTTACTGAGGAGGAGGAAACGACCGTTACGTTAGATGAAACAGGCAATTTGGACAACGGCGAAACCAATATCGATGAAGAAGATGAGGTTATAGACCTTGACGATGAGGACTTCTGGAATAATCTTCTCAACGGTTATTGATGCAGAATAGGTAAATAAAAATTATGGAAGAAAAAGGTCTTGTAGTAAAATCCATTGGGGGACTCTATTATGCAGAGTCCCCCTTGGGTGTTTTGGAATGTAAAGCAAGAGGAATATTCAGGAAGCAAAATATCTCTCCATATGTCGGCGATAATGTAAGGATAGAGGAAATCGGGGACGGCAAGGGCGTGATTTCTGAAATATTTCCGAGGAAAAACAGTATAATAAGGCCTCCTCTAGCCAACCTTGATTACCTGATTTTTGTCGTTTCAACCTGCGAACCATTGCCAAACTATACCCTCCTGGATAAATTTATAGCCACTGCCGAATATAAAAAAATAAACAGCATGATAGCCGTTACAAAGCGTGACCTTAAAAATAATGACAATATTGCGGAAACCTACAAAAATTCGGGTGCGGAAGTGTTTGAAATCGACTATAGTGACCCAATCTCATACCAAAGACTGTATGATAGAATTGCAGGTAAGGTGTGCGCCTTTACGGGTAATACAGGCGTCGGAAAATCAACGCTCCTTAACCATATTGATGCCGAAAATGTCCGTGCAACAGGTGAAATAAGTCATAAGCTTGGCAGGGGCAGACATACAACACGCCATGTAGAGCTTTTTAAGCTGAAAAACGGAGCGTACATTGCCGACACCCCGGGATTTTCTACTTTTGAAACAAATAAATATGATATTATCCTCAAGAATGAGCTTGCCGGGTGCTTTAACGAATTTTCGGAGTTTGAGGGTAAGTGCAGATTCCTCGATTGTTCCCATACAAAGGAAAGGGGCTGCGCCATAATTGAAGCCGTTAATGAGGGGATTATTCCCAAAACACGGCATAACAGCTACGTGGAAATGTATGAGGAGGCGGAACAGATTAAGGAATGGGAGATAAAGGACAGACTGAAATGAGTGAATGCTGGATTTTCGGAAGCGCCGATGCAGATGGATTTGATTCGACCGTAATTCCTCGGGATGCATTTGTAATTGCTGCGGATGGCGGTTATGGGCACGTCAAAAGGCTTGGAATAAATCCTGATATTATTTTGGGCGATTTTGACAGCCTTGATGAAGAAATTTCCCACCGATGCGAGATTATAACCGCTCCTGCGCAAAAAGATGATACCGATATGATGCTTGCGGTAAAAAAGGCGCTTTCTATCGGATATAAAAATATAACGTTGTGCGGCGCTTTGGGCGGACGATTTGACCATACCTTTGCAAATATACAAACGCTTGAATATATTGCGGAAAACGGCGGAACGGGCCGTATTTTTTCCTCAAACGATATTATAATGCTGCAGGATTCTTTGAAATGCCAATATAAAAGAGCCGACGGCTATTATTTTTCACTGTTTTCCCTTGCCAATGAAACGATTATTTCGGTAACGGGTGTAAAATATCCACTTTCCGAATATCCGCTCAAAAGAAGCTTCCCGCTCGGTGTCAGCAACGAAATAACGGATGATTACGCCTGCGTTGCAATTAAAAGCGGAAAGCTTCTTGTTGTTTATTCAAAAAAGCGCTAAAGGATTCACCAATTTTTTATATGTGCATATTATAAACTAAAGACAAAACCCGTGCAACACGATAGATTCGTTTATTGCTTTTACATTCAGGAGGAGTACATATGAAAATTGTCGTAATCAAAAGTCCAAAGTTGCTTTCCAATCTTTTCAGGATTGTCTTTAAAATCCGCAGGGAGCCTGAGGGAGAATGAACAGCCAAGCCGCCGATGGGGTTTTTACCCGTTCGGCGGCTTTTTCTTGTTCTTTATATTTGCAAGGGGGGAAGCATCCATAGCCTCCTTTAGGCTGTCGTTTGAAACATGAGTATATATTTCTGTGGTGGAAATGCTCTTGTGACCGAGAATTTCCTTGAGCATAAGGGTGTCAACATTTCCGTGCTGATACATGAGCGTTGCGGCAGTGTGCCTGAGCTTATGCGTTGAAAGTCCGCGATTGTCAAGGTTGCTGTCCTTAAGGGCATTGTCAACTATTTGCTCAACCCTTCGATTGCTTATGCGTGAACCCTGCTTGCTGAGGAAGAGCGCATTCGGCTCCTTCTCCGAATGCTTCCTTGTCGGAAGGTAAGCTACGATAGCATCGGCGCAGGCATCGTTTACGTGGATAATTCTTTCCTTGTTTCCTTTTCCGAGAAGACGCATCGAACGCTCGTCAAGGTTAACGTCCTGAAGATTTAATCCCACAAGCTCCGAAAGACGCATACCGCAGTTTATGAACAGCGTGACGATACAGTAATCCCTCAGATAGAAGCTGTCCTCGGTATTCATATTTTCGAGGAGATTTATGCTTTCATCAAGCGTAAGGAATTTCGGCAGATGGTCGGGCATTTTGGGGTAATCAACGTCCTTGGTCGGGTCGCTGTCGATCATGTTAAGGTCACGGTAAAGGCACTTGAAGAACATCCTTAACGAGGCGAGCTTTCTGTGCCTTGTTTTTGCGGTATTACCCCGTTCGGATGCGACATAGTTAAGGTATTGCAAGGTATCGAGCTTTGTAAAATTTTTTATATATTCAATAGGAACGTCCTTTATTTCAATGAGCTTGAACGGTGTATCGGGTTTGACATCTCCGTGCTTTACCTTTAAATATCGCAGAAATAATCTCAAATCGGTATAATAAGCCTCAATGGTTTTCTCCGCCTTTAAACGAACAACTCGCTGATATGTGAAAAAATCATTGAGGAAATAAGGACACTCGGCAGGATCGATTTTTATGGTAACCACTCCCCTTGAAAGAATATTGCTGTCCAATTTGTACACATTAATTGTAATATGAAAAAAATACTTTGTCAAGAAGTAAAAAAATGTTTAAGTGTATGGTATTTTTTTTATTTATGTGTTATAATGTATAAGTTAACTGTAATTTTGCATTTTCGATTGGGAGTGATATTTTTGAAAATACGATATAATCGTGAAAAAGTAGGTGACGGCATACATTTTACAACAATAATAAATGAATGCCAGAAAACCAATACGCTCATCATCCACCTTGTGACCGAGCTTTCGGTGGAAACAGCTTCGTTAAATGCGGTTATACCCTATGTACTTTCGGGCAGCAGCGATAAGTATAAAACAATCACTGAGCTTAACCTCAAGCTTTCCGAGCTTTACGGCGCAGCTTTGAGGGGTTCCGTGTCCAAGCTTGGCGACAGCCAGATTGTTTCCCTTATGGCGGGCTGCATAAATGACCGTTATACCTTTGATGAGGAAAATATTACCGAAGAATCCGCAGAGGTCCTTATTGATTGCCTTACAAATCCATATGTCGAAAACGGTGGATTTTTTGAATGCGATTTTAACCTGAAAAAGCAGGAGCTTCTTGATGATATTGATGCGGAAATTAATGAAAAACGTTCCTACGCCCTAAGACGTGCGGGGGAAACTATCTATAAGAATGAGCCTTGCTCCGTTTCCGCCAAGGGTGACAGAGCCAGTGCCGAAAGGGTAGACTTCGTATCGGCATATGAGCAGTACAAAAAGCTGTTGGAAACGGCTCAGATCGAAGCCATTTATGTCGGAGCATCCGAACCGGGCATGGTTAAGGACATAGTTACCGAAAGACTTTCCGGCCTGAAACGCTCCTATAAAGGTGAAAATCACTCCGATTTTTCGCCGCTCAAGGATGAGCCTGTACACATTTCGGAGCAGCTTGATGTTGTTCAGAGCAAAATGGTTATGGCATTCAAGTCGGACTGTAAAAATATTCATGCCATGAAGCTCATGAACGCCGTTTTCGGAAGCACACCCTTTTCGAAGCTGTTCCTTAACGTTCGTGAAAAGCTCAGCCTTTGCTATTACTGCGCATCAAGCTATAACGACAAAAAGGGAGTTATGCTTGTTGACAGCGGAGTTGAACACGCCAATATAGAAAAGGCGCAGGCGGAGATACTTAATCAGCTTGAAAAGGTCAAAAATGGGGAATTTACCGATGATGAAATAAATGAAGCGCGTCTTTCGGTTATTAATAGGCTCAGAAGCGTTAATGACGGCGCAAGATCAATCGCAGATTGGTATTTTAAGCAGAGCTATTCGGGAACGGCTCTTTCCCCCGAGGATGAAATTCAGGAGTTTTATTCAGTAAAGAGGGAGGACATTATCGAAGCCGCAAAATCCCTTGCCCTCGATACTGTTTACGTTCTTACGGGAAAGGAGAGTGCCGAAAATGAATAAGGAAGTAATCAGCAACAGCCGCACCGGCGAAAAATATACCCGCATAAAGCATCGGTCGGGCCTTGACATTTACATTTGGAGAATGGAGAATTACAGCACAACCCACGCACTGTTCGGAACAAAGTACGGTTCAATCAATACTAAATTCAAAACAAAAAATGAACCCGATTTCATAACCGTTCCCAACGGAATTGCGCATTACCTTGAGCATAAGCTGTTCGAGAACGAGGACTGCGATGTTTTCAGTCTTTACGCAAAAACGGGAGCATCTGCGAATGCTTACACATCGTTTGACAGAACCTGTTACCTTTTCAGCACAACGAGCAATGTCTACAAATCCCTTGAAATCCTGCTGAACTTTGTCCAGGAGCCGTATTTCACCGAGGCAACTGTGTTGAAGGAGCAGGGCATTATCGGGCAGGAAATAAGGATGTATGACGATAACGCAGGCTGGAGAGTGTTCTTCAATATGCTTCAGGGTATGTATCATAACCACCCTGTAAAAATTGATATTGCGGGTACGGTTGAAAGCATCGCTGAAATAAATGCCGATCTGCTTTATAAGTGTTATTATACCTTTTACAATCTTAATAACATGGTTCTAAGCATTGCGGGCGATGTAGACGTTGACAGAGTCCTTGAAGTCTGCGATAAATGCCTTAAACCAAACGAAAATATCGAGCTTGAAACCGCATTTGAGTATGAACCCGATACCGTTTGCAAAAATGAAGTTGTTCAGCAGCTTGAAATTGCGGTGCCAATGTTTAATATAGGCTTTAAGGCTAAGCCGGAAAGCGGAATAGAGCTTCTGAAGGCTGAAATAGAAACGAATTTCGTCCTCTCACTTATTGCGGATGAAAGCTCCGATTTCTATAAAAAGCTTTATGACGATGGACTTATAAATTCTACCTTTTCATCGGAGGTATTTTCGGGCGATGGCTATTTCTGTTCAATTTTCGGCGGAGAATCAAGAAATCCCCGACTTGTGCGTGATAAAATAATCGAGGAGATTAATCGCTGTAAGAAAGAAGGACTTGATGAAAAGCGTTTCAACGTAATCAAGAAATCGTATTACGGTTCGCTTATCCGTGACCTGAATGATGCCGAGGCTGTCGCTACAATAATGCTTAACAGCGGTATGGAAAAGCTTTCCGCATTCGATAATATTGAAGCTGTTGCGGCTTGTACCTTTGAGGATGTTTCCGCCCGACTTAATAAGCAGTTCAATACAGACAATGTTGTTATTTCGATAATAGACCCAATCGGCGGCAAGGAGGAGCAGTAATGAGCAATGCGGAGTGGAATACAATCTCTTTTCCTGCGCTTAATATCGAGTTTCCCGTTTACAGCACCGCATTTACGCTGTTCGGTGTCGAAATAAAGTGGTATGGAATAATGATAGGCATTGGTCTGCTTCTTGCAATTGTCTATTGTTTCAGAAAAATGAAGGCTGTCGGACTTGAAAGCGACAGAGCAACCGATGCGGTGTTTTTCGGCTTTGTCGGTGCAATTATCGGCGCAAGGCTTTATTATGTCGTTATGAGCTGGGACAGCTATAAGGACGACCTCAGCAAAATTTTTTCCGTCCGTGACGGAGGGCTTGCAATTTACGGAGGACTTATCGGCGCATTGCTTGTGGGATTGATTGCCGCAAAAATAAGGAAAGTCAAAATTCTTCCCCTGCTTGATTTAACAGGTATGGGATTTCTGATAGGTCAAGCTGTTGGACGTTGGGGAAACTTTTTTAACCATGAATGCTTCGGCAGCAATACATCGCTTCCATGGGGAATGACAAGCCCCAGAATTCAGGCATCGCTCCAGAATAACGCATATAAAATTCTTAGCGAAACGGGTGTCAATGTTGATCCGTCGCTTCCCGTTCATCCGTGCTTTCTGTATGAATCATTGTGGTGCCTTGCGGGATTTTTGCTCCTGCACTTCTACTTTAAGCATAGGAAGTTTGATGGCGAACTGTTCTTCATCTATGTCGGCTGGTATGGACTCGGAAGGTTCTTTATCGAGGGCTTGCGTACAGACAGCCTTATGGTGGGTCACCTGAGAATTTCGCAGCTTGTCGCTGCTTTGAGCGTTATTGCCGCCGTTGTTGTCATAATTGCAATGCGGCTTAAAATCAGATCGGACGGCGAGTATACATTCTATAAGGATTCCGAGGAGTCCAAGGCGCTTATTGCCGAAGCCGAAAGAAAAAATGCGGAGGCAGAGGAGAAAAGTCGAGAGAAAAAGGCTGCGCGTAAAGCAAAAAAGGATAACGCAGTCCTTGATGATAAGGACAAACTTGTTGACGACAGCGATGGCAATGATGATGAGGACAAGTCCGATTCGCTGAAAGAAGCTGCCGTAGAGGAGGAGAACAATAATGGCTAAAATAATTGATGGAAAGGTTATTTCCGCAAAGGTTAAGGCGCAGGTAAAGGAGGAAACGGATAAGCTTAAAACGCAGGGAATAAGCATAGGGCTTGCGGTAGTTATAGTCGGGGATAATCCCGCTTCAAGAGTTTATGTCAACAACAAAAAAAAGGCCTGCGCAGAGGTTGGCTTTGAGTCATTCGAGTATGCGCTCCCTGAAGAAACTACCCAGGAAGAGCTTCTTGAGCTTGTAAAGCAGCTCAATGCGGATGAGAGGGTGAACGGAATTTTAGTTCAGCTTCCTCTGCCGAAGCATATCGATGAAAATGCCGTGATAAATACAATTCGCCCCGATAAGGATGTCGATGCGTTTCATCCCGAAAATGTCGGACACATTATGATAGGCGATTTCAGCTTTTTGCCCTGCACTCCTGCGGGAGTAATGGAGATGCTTGCACAGACAGGTATCGATGTTGACGGGAAAAATTGCGTTGTTATCGGAAGAAGCAATATTGTAGGAAAGCCTATGGCAATGCTTCTTCTTCACAAGAATGCAACCGTTACAATTTGCCATTCACATACGAAAAACCTTAAGGAAATATGCAGCAATGCTGATGTTCTTGTTGCTGCTGTCGGAAAGGCAAGGTTTGTTTCTGCGGATATGGTCAAGGAGGGCGCAGTTGTAATCGATGTCGGAATGAATCGGCTCGAAAACGGAAAGCTCTGCGGAGATGTGGACTATGAAGCTTGCTTTGATAAGGCGGGGTACATAACTCCTGTCCCCGGCGGAGTTGGACCAATGACGATTGCAATGCTTATGAAAAACACTCTTACATCGGCGAAAAAGTAAATATTTGCATAAAATAAATCTCCCGTGTCAATAATATGTGATGATATTATTGATACGGGAGATTTTTTATGTCTGCAAGAATGATTGTAACAATAGTAGTCCTGTCAACCGTTTCCCTTGCCCTTGCCGTCAGAATTTTTCTTATAAATAACGATAAGGAGGTTATAAAGGCATCGGTGGGCAGGGGGCAGTATCGAATTTCGGAGGTGAGCGAGTATGCCTCAATCTATGACTGCAACGGAGAAAGGCTGAATAATCGCACGGTTCAGTATAAAGCACTGATTAACCCGAATGATGTAAACTCGATTAGGGTGTTTGACTATATCCTTGATAAAGATGTCTTTTATAACGGAATGAACGGAAACCTCCCTTTCCTCTGCTCTGTGAGCGAGGATGCCCAAAATTCGGATTACGTCACCGTTTTTAAGGAATATGTCCGTACAGACGACAGCCAACTCGCAAAGCATATTGTCGGCTATACCTCAGATAATGAAGGGGTATGCGGGATTGAGTACGGATACAGCGATTTCATCCACAAAAATTATGAGGAAAATGAAGCGGAGTTCAGCGTTAATGCTGTCGGCGGAGTCCTTGACGGCCTGTTTTCGGAGGTAAATCCCGCCGATGAGCTTAAAGCGGGGGTTGTAACAACTATCAACTTAGATATACAGGAAATATGCGAGGAGGCAATGGAATCATCGGGCTATACCAAGGGCGCGGTTATTGTAATGGACGTAAAGAACGGATATATCAAAGCCTGCGCAAGCTATCCCGAATATAATATAAGCAGCCTTGTGGAGAGCATGGAAAGCAATGACGCCCCGTTCATAAATCGCGCGTTTTCCGCATACAGCGTTGGCTCAATTTTTAAGCTGGTGACAGCTTCTGCGGCTATGGAGTCGGGTATAAGCTCGGATTTTTCCTACACCTGTACAGGGTCAATTGATGTGAACGGACAGATTTTCAATTGCCACAAATGGGGGGGACACGGTGAGCTTGGTATGAGTGAGGCAATGGAGCTATCCTGCAATCCATATTTCATTGCGCTCAGTGAGTATATTGACAATGAAATATTCCTGCAAACGGCGGAAAAGCTGGGATTCGGTCAGGAAACAGTGCTTTGTGAGGGCATTGTTTCGGAGAGCGGTTATCTTCCAACGGCAAAAGAGCTTTCGGTTAAAGCGGAAAAGGGAAATTTTTCTTTCGGTCAGGGAAAGCTTACGGCAACGCCGCTGCAAATATGCAGAATGACTGCGGCAATCGCTAATAACGGAATGGCAGCAGAGCCAAAACTTATTATAGGAACAATTGACAGCAGCGGAGAGCTTACCGAGGAAAAGTACAGCAAAAATGAGCGGGTTATATCTTACCTTACCGCAAAGAAGCTGCGTGATTTTATGATGGATGTTGTCGATGCAAGCAACTCTATGTCAAAATCATACATTGTCGAATGTGCCGGAAAGACCTCAACCGCACAGACAGGGAGATATGACGAAAACGGAAACGAGGAGATGAACTGTTGGTTTACAGGTTATTTCCCCGCTCAAAATCCGCAGTATGCCGTAACAATTGTTTTGGAGAACGGTATTTCGGGGAATGTGTCCTGCGGCCCTGTGTTCAAAAAAATTGCCGAGGGCATCACGAAACTAACCTATTAGACTTTGTGAAAAAAACCAAGACGGCGACTTAATACAGCCGCCGTCTTGTTTAATATGAAATTGAATTATTCATCATCAAAGTTGCCGGGAATGTTAAGCTGCTTAACAGGAATTCTTTTAAGCGGAGAATACATATATTTCGGACATGACGAATCCCCATCCACAAGACCCCTTTTTTCACACAGAACCTTGCCACCGTCTTTAGCCCTTGTTCCATACATACAATATTGGCATTGCGGAGGTATATTATTACCAAAGTACTTCTTTTTAGCCATAAGAGAATCAAGTCCTTTCAGTTGTTTCTATATATCTAAAGGTTATTATATCACATTTTTTTAGATTTGACTATAAGATTATTTGACAACAATAAAATTGTCATAATTAACAAAAATAAGCTTGGAATTGGTGGATTGTGACGAAGCAGGACTTGAGAAAAGTTCCCTGTTTGTACAATATTATTAATGCCAATTACATATATTAATATTCTACAACAAAAGTACGATATAAATATAGAAATAGTACGGCAAATATAAAAACTTTTTGTTAATATCTTGCTATTAATGACCCCTTCTGTCTGAATTATTACGCATAGTCCGCCAAAGGAGAGCAAGGCGGTAATTATCGGAAGAAGCCCAATGTCTGCCTTAATAGTGGAAACGGAACTTATTTCCAATATAGACTTCAAAATAGCGGCGCAGTTTTCATATGATACCCCTGTAAGAGCGTTTAAAAAGCGCGCGGCAGCATCTATAATTCCGACTTTATCCAGTATAGCAATAAGCGTTGAGAAAAAAACAATCGCCGCACACATTTTCAGCATCGCCGCAGCACCCGAATTGATGGATTTAATGAGGTCGGATAACCTAAATGTTACCTTTAACTCGGTTTGTTGCAAATCCAAGGGGAGCTTTCTTCTCCTGAATCCGATGAATACGGCAATTAAGAGGTTTGACAAAAATATGCATAAAAAAATCAGCATTCCTACCTTAATGCTGGAATAAAGCTTCAACCCGACTGCTCCGCAGAAAAAAGCAGGCCCTCCCATATAGCAGTAGCCGAGCATTTCCTCCGAGGTTTCCTTGTCTATCCTTTTATGGTCGTATAAATCGGTTAGGAGCTTTGCGCCAACTGGGTAACCTGCAACTGAGCTTAGCAGGAAAACCGAAAAAAACTCCTCTGGAATGTGAAAAACATACCTTGCAATATACTTGAACGGTACGCTTATTACCGAATACAGATTGGAGGAAATTATAAACCCCGAAATAACCATAAAAGCAAAAAGCGAGGGGATTATTGTCTGAATGCATACGTTTATCGAGTTTACAACGGCTGCCCCTACATCCCTTGCAAAATATATAAGTGATGCGGCATAGGCTAATATCAAAATTCCCACGGATATCTTTACTGCTTTTTTTATCATATAGTGTGTCCCCTTGGCATTTATTTTTCCACAATAAAGTATATGTGATTTTTCTTTCTAATATAATTTAAAGAAGAATTAAGGCGACAGCGTATAACTCACGACTGATGTCCACCGCCCCTTCATGCGGGGGAGCATACGGCCTTTCAGCGGGGACCCAGTCCCCAACTGAAACCCCTAAGGGGCTAACGCCCCAGTCGTTCGTTGAATGATGGGGCAATGCCCCTTATTGAACCGCTTTATGTTGTGCGGCTGTTCACTGATATGGGAGGATATTCCGATGCGGTTGAAGCTAAAGGAAGAATATAATAAGGCGGTCGCAAGAATTTGCAGAAAACAGCTTTATCTTAACACTTATATGAGCGTTACGGACAATACCCGCATTGAAATTGAGAATTGCAAAAGAATAATCGAGTATAACGACATTTATATAAGCCTGAAAGCCGCAACGATAACCCTTAGAATATGGGGTAAGAACCTCAAAATTTCCGATTACAATACTGATGGAATAGTCGTTGAGGGAGAATTTTCGTCAATAGAGTTTGAGTAGTCACTGTAATCCTGCCGGCGTAATAACTATTATTGTATGGGAGAAAAATTATGTTTATAAAGTGGATGGGATATGTTTCCTTTAAAATATTTGCGTATGATTTGTCGGATATTATGAACAAGCTCAGAAACAGTGGATTTGCCGTGCATAATCTAAGAGTTTCGGAGGGGAAATATGCTGTTGGGGAAATAAGCTGGTATGATTTTGACGAGCTTAAGGCGCTTGTTAACAGCTGTTCGGCGCAGCTTGAAGCAGCCAACAAAAAGGGACTTGCTTTCAAGATTATGGATTATAAAAAAAGGTTTGGAATTGCCCTTGGAACAGTGCTTGCTGCTGCAATGGTTTTTTATTTTTCAAATACCGTCCTCACGATAGAGGTTTACGGCAATGAAAGTATGTCCGATGCAGGTGTAATTTCCGTTATGAATGATTACGGCATTTCTATAGGAAAATTTATTCCGTCGCTTGACCTCCGTGACTGCGAAAGAAGAATTATAACGGCATTCGATGAGTTCAGCTGGATAGGAATACGCTCTTCGGGGTGCAGAATTCTTGTTGAGGTGAGCGAAAGGACGGAAAAGCCCGAAATGGTCGCAACAGCCGTTCCCTGCAATATTATTTCGGCAAAGGATGCGCAGATTGTGGAGATAAGAAATGTATATATGGGAATGCTCGTGCCTATGCTCTATGATGGGGTGAAAAAGGGCGACCTGCTCATAAGCGGAACTGTTGACGGAAAGCTTGACCATGACTATTACGTTCACGCTATGGGGGAAATTATCGGAAGATATGAGGAGAAAGCAACGTTTTTCCAACCCTACAACGATACCGTCATAAATTATTCCGATGAATTTACAAGGAAATCCCTATATCTTTTTGGCTTGAGAATACCACTTTATTTAAACGATAAAACAGATGGCGGCTGTGAATACTCCGAGTCGCTCAGTTATTTGAGCTTTTTCAAGCTTAAACTGCCCTTGGGCATAGTTTTTTCCGAAATAAAGCCCTATACCGAGGATGAAATTGTCTACGACAGGGAGCAGGTACTTGCCATACTTGATGAAAAAACGGAAAATTATGAGCAAAACTTTTATAACGGAAAAAACCTTTCGGTAATTGATAAAAAAACGGAATATACCGAAAAAAATAACGGCATAGAGGTCACCGTAACATATACGATTGAGGGAAACATAGGCGTGACTCAAGAAATTATGGCAAAATATTAATTTTTCCCCCTTTTATTTTTTTTACATATATGCTATAATAAGTATATAATTGCGAAAAATGGGACATGACATAGTATTTCTGATTAATTGAGGTATCTTGAATATGGTGGAAAAAATAGTTAATGTAGACAATATTGATGAAATAATTTCCTTGTTCGGCAATTTTGATGAGAATATCAACCTCATGCAAAGGCAGTATAATGTAGCAATCCTCAGCAGGGGGAATGATATTCGCATCAGTGGGGAGGATGCCGATGTGCGCAGAGCCGAAAGCGCCGTCAGAACCCTCATCGACCTTATACGGAAGGGAGAAACCATTAATGAGCAGAACATTCGGTATGTGAATACTATGGTTGACGAGGGAACAGCCGAGCAGGCAGTGCAGATTGCGGATGGCGGTATATGCGTTACTACAGGCGGAAAGGTCGTTAAGGCAAAGACGCTTGGGCAGAAAAATTATGTTAAGGCGATTGATAATAACACCATAGTTATGGGTGTAGGCCCCGCAGGAACGGGAAAAACCTATCTTGCGGTTGCAATGGCGGTGAAAGCGTTCAAGGCGCATGAGATCAATAAAATTATTCTTACCCGCCCTGCCGTTGAAGCGGGTGAAAAGCTCGGCTTTCTCCCCGGGGATTTGCAAAATAAGGTTGACCCATATCTAAGACCGCTCTATGATGCCCTTTTTGATATGTTCGGGGCGGAAACCTTCGCAAAGCATATGGAAAGGGGAAGTATTGAGGTTGCCCCGCTTGCATATATGAGAGGACGTACCCTCGATGATTCCTTCATCATTCTTGATGAGGCGCAGAACACTACAAGGGAACAGATAAAAATGTTCCTTACAAGGCTTGGCTTTAACAGCAAGATGGTTATTACAGGCGATATTACTCAGATTGATTTGCCCGACAGCCGAAAATCAGGACTTATAGATGCGATGCGTGTTCTTAAAAATATTGATGATATCTCAATTACACAGTTTACCGAGCGGGATGTTGTAAGACATAAGCTTGTTCAAGATATAATTAAAGCATATGAAAAAGCGGATGAAGAAAAAAGCAGAAGGATTTTGAAAAATATATAATTTGGGGTGCGACCCGTGAATTGGAGAGGACTGATAAAAAATGGCAAAGGTAAAGGTTATGATCAGAAACAATCAGCGTGAGGTAAAGATTCCCGTAGGGCTTCGCCTTTTGGTAAGGAAATGTTGCCAAGCGGTTCTTGCGACGGAGAATTTCAACAAGGATGCGGAGGTAAGCGTTTCTTTTGTTAATAATAACGAAATAAGGCAGCTCAATAGAGTTTATCGTGACAAGGACAAGCCGACCGATGTGCTTTCATTTCCGCTTGGGGAAAACGGAGTTTACGATTTGAACAATGAAACGGGAGCATACTTGCTGGGCGATGTTGTTATTTCAATGGAAACCGCTGTCAAGCAGGCTCACATATACGGACATTCGCTTGAACGAGAGGTTGGATTTCTGACGGTTCATTCAATGCTCCACCTTCTCGGATATGACCACGAAACCTCTGCGCTTGATGCGGCTAAGATGCATGAAAAGGAAGAAATCATCCTTGAATCCTTGGGAATTTCAAGAGAGGCAACCTTCACCAATGAAAATGTTGTACACTCTTAAACGCTTTTCAAAAGGCTTTCTTTATGCGGCAAGGGGAATTGCATATAACATAAAAAACGAGAGGAATTTCCGTTTTCATATAACTGCGATGGTGTGGGTAATTGTTCTGTCAATGTTTTATGATTTGAGCAGGACGGAATATGCTGTACTTATCCTGACGTTTTCCTCCGTTATTGCCTGCGAAGCCGTTAATACAGCCGTTGAAAGGGCAGTGGACTTTACATCGAAGAATGAGAATAGGCTTGCAAGAGCGGCTAAGGACTCCTCGGCGGCGGCTGTGCTGATTGCGGCGCTGTTTTCGGTGGCAGTGGCTGTCTGTCTGTTCTGGGATACGGCAGTGTTTGCGGAGATTGGAGCGTTTTTTGCGGGCAGACCGCTCTGTGCGGCTGCTGTCGTGGTTATGGCTGTTTTATCGTTTATTTTTATTTTTAAAGGAATTTGATTTTATGAACACAAAAACTGAGTTTGTAACAATTGTCGGACGTGCAAATGCGGGAAAATCATCCCTGCTCAATGCCCTTGTTGGTGAAAAAATCGCTGTTATAAGCGCAAAGCCACAGACTACACGAACAAGAATTACAGGTATAGTTACCGAAAATGAAACGCAGTATGTCTTTATGGATACCCCGGGAGTTCAGCGCGCAAAAAACAAGCTTGGGGAGCATATGAATAAAACCGTAAAGGACTCTGTAACGGATGTTGATCTTATCCTTATGGTTGTCGACGCTTCGAGAAATATAAACGATATTGAACGTTCGATTATTTCGAGCTTCCGCAAGAACGATAACGTTATTTTGATAATAAATAAAATTGACCTTATTTCCGATAAATCCGAAATTGCGGCAAAGATTGCGGAGTTTTCTTCGCTTTATGACTTTAATACAGTCATTCCGATAAGCGTAAAGGAAAATGACGGAATTGATATTGTTTGGGAGGAAACAAAAAAATATGCGGTTGAGGGTCCGCATTATTTCTCGGACGATTCCTTTACCGACCAACCCGAACGTGTCCTTGCTGCGGAAATTGTACGGGAAAAGATACTTAACCTTATGCATGATGAGGTTCCGCACGGAATCGCCGTTACAACCGAGCAGATGAGCGAGCGTGTTGATAAAAGCGGAGAGGATATCCTCGATATTTCAGTAACAATTTTTTGCGAGAGGGATTCGCATAAAGGAATGATTATCGGTAAAAAGGGCGCTATGCTGCAAAAAATAGGAAGTATGGCGAGGGACGATCTTGAACGATTTTTTGAAATTAAAGTTAACCTTCAGTGCTGGGTAAAGGTAAAAGCGGATTGGCGTAATAATGAGGCTCTTATCCGCAGCTTTGGACTTTCAAATAATACCTCTGATAAATAATTTTTGTTCGGATATAATCTTAATATAACCCAACAGGGAGGTTGTATTATGATTATGAGCGCAAATGATACTAAATGGAAAAGGTTCGAGTCAAGCGGTAAAATTTCCGACTATCTTGAATACAGAGGAATTTCGGTTCAAGGCCTACAAGTAAAAGGAGATAATCAAAGTGCCTATGATGACAGTAAAGGGGCTTGTGGTATCGGAACACAGCGTTGGGGAAAGTGACAAATTCATAAGCATCCTTACTTCAGGCTACGGTACGATTGATGTGAGGGTTCGGGGAGCGAATAAAATTACGGGTAAGAACCATGCCGCAACCCAGCTTTTCGGATATTCTGAGTTCTGCCTTGAGTCAAGCAGGGACAGATATTACCTCAACAGCAGTCGGGTTATCTATGATTTCTTTAACCTTAGACTGGATATAAAAAAGCTTGCCCTTGCGTGCTACATGGGTGAGGTGGCAAGGTTTACCGTGCTTGCAAGCAATAAGCAGCATGAGAATGATGTTATGAGGCTTATATTAAATTGCCTTTATATGCTTGATTCGGATAAAAGAAGCTGCGAATTTATTAAAAGTGTGTTTGAGCTTCGATTTGTGTCGGAGATTGGGTTTATTCCCCAGCTTATCGGATGCCGTGTCTGCTATACATACGATGCCGAAGAGATGTTTTTCCTTGTTGATAAGGCATATGTGCTTTGCCGTGATGATTTTGAGGAAATGGGGTTAACGGAGAATCGCTGCAGCATAAAAATTACCCCATCCGAGCTTGCGGCACTGCAGTTTATTGCGCTCGTCCCGCTTGAAAGGATTTTTAATTTCAGGCTGTCGGAGAAATCCCAGGCTAAGATCAATGAGATAACGGAGAAATATATACTTTTCCGCCTAAATCGTTCGTTTAATTCGCTTGAATACTACCATACTGTTTCTTAACGAAAGGCAAACTATTATGAATAACTATTATAAATCACTTGAACTACATAAGGTTCTTGAAATGCTTTCGGAGGAGGCATCAAATTCAAGAACCAAGGAAATGGCTGCTGAGTTGACGCCGCAGACAGATATAGACGTTGTTAAAAAGGAAATGAAGAAAACCTCCGATGCGTTCGACTTGTCCGTGAGGTACGGAACTCCCGCATTTTCCGCATTTAAGGATATAAGAGGCTCTCTCGGAAGAGCATCCTCGGGGGCAAGCCTTTCGTTAAGGGAGCTGCTTGACATTGCACAAATGCTTTATCAGGTAAGAATGCTCAGTGATTGGTATAAAACCGTAGATGAAACCGATACTTCAATCGGTTATCTTTTTGCATCGCTTTCGCCTAATAAATACCTTGAGGATAAGATAAAAAACGCAATTTTGTCGGAGGATGAAATTGCCGACTCAGCAAGTCGTGAGCTTGCGGATATAAGGCGCAAAATCGCCCAGGCGGGTGTTAGAATAAGGGAAAGCCTTGATAAAATGATTCACTCCGCCGAGATTCAGAAGTCGCTTCGGGAAAATATTATAACAATGCGTGATGGGAGATATGTTCTTCCTGTAAAATCCGAGCATAAAGGCAGCGTTCCGGGACTTGTACACGCCGCCTCCGCTACAGGCTCAACCTATTTTATCGAACCGATGTCCGTTGTTGAAGCAAATAATGATATAAAGGTTCTTCAAGGACAGGAGCAGGACGAAATCGAGCGCATAATTGCGGAGCTTTCGGGGGATTGCGCATACTCTGCGGAAACGCTTTCGGCTGATTATGAAACGTGTGCGGAGATAAATTTTTATTTTGCAAAAGCAAACCTTGGCGCAAGGATGAACGGCTGCGTCCCGGAAATTACCGACAGCGGTCTTATTTCCCTTAAAAAAGCACGTCACCCGCTTATCGATAAGAGCAAGGTTGTCCCCGTCGATATAAAGCTTGGCGGAGATTACAATGCGCTTATAGTAACAGGCCCGAATACAGGAGGTAAAACCGTTATTCTTAAAACAACGGGGCTTCTTACAGCCATGACAATGTGCGGCCTTATGATTCCGGCAGGTGATGGAAGTATAATTTCTGTGTTTGACCGCATTCTTGTGAATATCGGAGATCAGCAGAGCATTGAACAAAGCCTTTCAACATTTTCATCGCATATGAGCAGCGTTGTAAATATACTAAAAGCGGCGGACGAAAAATCCCTTGTCCTGTTGGATGAATTGGGCTCGGGAACGGACCCCGTTGAAGGTGCGGCTCTTGCCGTTTCCATTATAGAAGACATGGTTTCAAAGGGCAGTAAGTTGCTTGTTACAACGCATTATCAGGAGCTTAAACTCTTTGCGATTGAAACTGAGGGGATAGAGAACGCCTCCTGTGAATTTGATGCTGCAACTTTACAACCGACATATCGCCTTATTATAGGTTCTCCGGGAAAATCAAACGCATTCTCAATTTCGTCCAAACTGGGCGTTCCCGAGGGTATAATAAACCGTGCGAGAGAGCTTGTTTCAACGGAAAATCAGCGTTTTGAGGAGGTTGTTGCACAGCTTGAGGAATCAAGACGCCGCCTTGATGCCCGGAATGAGGAAATTTTGGTTTTAAAGCGTGAGCATTCTGAAAAGCTTGCCGAGCTTGAAAGGCAAATTGACGAGTTCAACGCCAAAAAGGAAGTTGAATTTGAAAAAGCCCGCGTCGAGGCAATGAGGATAGTTGAAAGCTGCCGTGTTCAGTCGGAAAATATTCTCGATGAGCTTAGCGATATACGAAAGCAGAAGGATAAAGCAGAGTTTTCTCGGCTTGCCGCAAATGCAAAATCAAAGAGCAAGTCTGTCCTTAGCAAAATGTATGATACCGCAAATCCCGTAATGGTTAAGGAACATAAGGAATACAAACTTCCAAGAGCGCTTAAAAAGGGCGATAGGGTTCTTGTTGTTGATATTGACAAAACAGGAATCCTTGCGAGCGACCCGGATTCAAACGACAATGTGTTCGTTCAGGTCGGCATAATGAAAACCAAGGTCAATATAAGCAAGTTGAGATTGCTTGAGCCCGAAAAGACGGAGGTTAAAAGCAAGAAGGTTTCCACCAAAAATGTTCGTGGAAAAATGCAGAGGAAGGCTTCGCTTGAGCTTGATATAAGGGGCTGCGCCGTTGACGAGGGCATTCACGAGCTTGATATGTTCATTGATAATGCCGTGCTTACGGGAGCGGGGGTTGTGACGGTTATCCACGGGAAGGGTACAGGTGTGCTTCGCAGTGGAATACAGAAGCATCTTAAGAGCCACCCATCGGTAAAAAGCTTTCGCTCGGGAGTTTTTGGCGAGGGAGAGGACGGAGTAACAGTCGTTGAGCTGAAATAAATGCATAATACAAGCCGATTGAGGAATAAAATTTTTATAGGCAGAAATTGCCGATTTTACCCTCAAATTTATTCCGAAGGATTGGTATAATATGAAATGCACACTTCACGACATTTGCAGTAAGGAAATTATAAATATTCGCTCAGGAACGAAAATCGGATTTGCCGATGACATCGAATTTGATACGGATACCCTTTCAGTGAAATCTATTATTATTTATGGAAAATATCATCTGTTTGGTTTCCTTGGCAAGGATGACGATATTGTGATAAAATGTAAGGATATTGAAGTAATTGGCACTGATACCATATTAATTTCCGCTGATGAGTCATTGTTATCAAAAAAGATAAAGGTTAAACCCGAAATTTTGTGTAAATAGACGCAAGAAAAAACTTGCAATTTAAACTGAATCATGGTATAATTATTCAGTAATTCGCACGTCTGCGCTTTTAACAGTTGGTGCTTGCTTTTCGCGAGTTTATGTTAAGCTAAGCCGGACGGAGGATAAATTTAAAACCAATTTGGAGGAAAAAACAATGGGCGTAGTATCAATGAAACAGCTTCTTGAAGCCGGTGTGCATTTCGGCCACCAGACAAGAAGATGGAACCCTAAAATGGCACCTTACATCTTTACGGAAAGAAACGGAATTTATATTATCGATCTTCAGAAAACCGTAAAGAAGCTCGATGAGGCTTACAGCTTCATTCGTGAAGTTGCAGCAAACGGCGACACCGTTCTCTTTGTAGGTACAAAGAAGCAGGCAGGCGATTCCGTTAAGGAAGAAGCTCTGAGAGCAGGTGTTCACTATGTAAATGCAAGATGGCTTGGCGGTATGATGACCAACTTTAAGACCATCCAGAGAAGAATCAAAAGACTTGAACAGCTCCACGAAATGCAGGAGGACGGTACATTCAACCTTCTCCCCAAGAAGGAAGTTGTTAAGCTCGAGCTTGAAATTGAGAAGCTTGAAAAGTTCCTCGGCGGTATCAAGACAATGCAGAAGCTCCCCGGCGCTCTGTTTGTAGTTGATCCCCGTAAGGAAAAGATTGCGGTATCAGAGGCAAAGAAGCTTGGTATTCCTGTGGTTGCTATTGTTGATACAAACTGCGATCCCGATGATGTAGATTATGTTATCCCCGGAAATGATGACGCTATCAGAGCCGTCAAGCTTATCGCTGGCGCAATGGCTGACGCTATCATCGAAGGCAGACAGGGTACTCAGGAAGCTGTTGAGGTTTCCGAAGAAGCAGAAGCTGAAGAAGCTGCAGAATAATTTAATTCCGAATTTTCGGGCAGACACATTAATATATGTCTGCCCATATTCAATATAAAAGATTTTGGGAGGAATAAAAATGGCAAAGGCATCTATTAATGAAATTAAAGACCTTATGAAGGCTACAGGCGTTGGTATGATGGATTGTAAGAAAGCGCTTGAAGAGGCTGATGGAGATAGAGAAAAGGCAGTTACCATTCTTCGTGAAAAGGGACTTGCTACACAGGCAAAGAAAAGCGGCAGAGTTGCTGCCGAGGGTATTGTTACTTCCGTAGTTGAGGGTAATGTCGGTGCGGTTGTTGAGGTTAACATCGAAACCGACTTCGCCGCAAATAATGAGGAGTTCAAGGCTTTTGTTGCCGCCGTTGCAAAGACCGTTATTGAAAAGAATCCTGCCGATGTTGATAGTCTTAAGGCTGCAACAATAAGCGGCGGAGATAAGAGCGTTGAGGAAACTCTCCAGGATCTCTTTATCAAAATTAGGGAGAATATGGTTATCCGCCGCTTCGCAAGATTTGAGGGTGTCCTTGTTCCTTATGTTCACGGTGGCGGAAGCATCGGTGTCATGGTTAAGCTCGATACAGATCTTCCCACAGATAAGGTTTTCGAGGTCGGTAAGGACTGTGCGCTCCAGGTTGCGGCTATGAATCCCTCTTACCTCAACAGAGAAGCAGTTCCCGCTGAGGTTCTCGAAAACGAAAAGACAATTATTATGGCTCAGATGGCTGAAGATCCCAAGATGGCTTCAAAGCCGGAACAGGTTAAAGCTAAGATTGCCGAGGGTAAGGTTGGCAAGTATTATTCCGAAAACTGCCTCCTTGAACAGGCATTTGTTAAGGACGATAAGATGACCGTTCAGCAGTATGTTGACTCCGTTGCTAAGCAGCTTGGCGGAAAGATTGTTGTTGCAGATTATGTCCGCTTTGAAAGAGGCGAGGGTGTTGAGAAAAAGGCTGACAACTTCGCTGAGGAAGTTGCAAATATGGCAGGAACAAATAAGTAATTTCAGATTATTATCGTGTTGATAGTGAAACCGTTTGAATTATGCCGTCTGTATTTTGAGTACAGACGGCATTTTTTTCTAAAAAAATATTTTTGCAGACTATTGCATAAATACAAATAAAATGATATTATTTATATAGTAGGCAGTTTTTTGATGCCTTATTGAATTTTACCTTGAGGGGTTTATTTAATTGATTTATTATAGAAAAATTTTTGCGTTCATTATGGCATCTTTTATGCTGATAGCCGTTTTTTCAGGTTGCAGCGAGGATGATGGTTCGGGTTATACCTTTAAGATGAACCTTGAAAGCAACCCGCAGAATCTCGACCCACAGCTTGCGGAGGACGTTTCTTCAAGAATAATTATATCCAATATGATGGACGGGCTTATGAAAACCGATGATAACGGAGTTATTGTCCCCGATGTTACCGAAAGCTACTCCGTTTCGGAGGACGGACTTGTGTATACGTTTGAACTGAAACAAAACATTTTTTGGGAAAGTGCAAACGGGTATAAAGCGGCGCTTACGGCGGATGATTTCGTATTTGCCTTTCATCGAATTTATGATAGTGAAGCTCTGTTTTCGCCATATGTTGACGATTTTATATGCATAAAAAATGCGGAAGCCGTTTCAAAGGGACTGCTTGATAAATCCGAGCTTGGAGTAACGGCGTTAAGCGATTATACTTTACAGATAGAGCTTGAATATCCCTGCTATAATTTCTTGGAATTGCTTACGCTTACGGCGGCTATGCCCTGCAATAAAGCTTTTTTTGAAAGTACAAAGGGAAGATACGGACTTTCTGCGGAAACCTCGGCTTCAAACGGCGCTTTTTACCTTAAAGAATGGAATTATGACCCATATTGGGATAATAATTACATAATTATGCGAAGAAACAAATCAAATTCCGAGCAGAATTATGTTTACCCATATAGCCTTAACTTTTTTATCACAGGAAATTCGGAGAATGATTCTTCCGATTTTTCCGGCGGGGATATAGACTGCTTTATTACCGATAAATATGATAAAAAGGTGTTTGACGGCAGCAATTATTCCGAATATTCGATAAAATCCTATGGACTGCTCTTTAATTGCAATTCAAAATACTTCGGCAATCGGAATCTGCGGTTGGCACTTGCATCATCAATCTACCATAATTTCAATCTTTCTTCGGAAGACGAATACACCGCTGCATATGGAATTATACCGAATGATGTAACTATTATGGGCAGAAAATACCGTGAAATGGTTTCCGATGATTCAATGATAATTTACGATAACGAAAATGCTGAGAACTTGTGGCGGAATGGACTTGCGGCAATGAACACCGTTTCCGTTGATGGAGTGAAAATTACCGTCCCCGAAAGCTTTGGCGGCGCAGATTATTTAAGCTCAATAACCGAGCAGTGGCAGGAAAATCTGGAATTTTTCTGCGGAGTGGAGGTTGTTTCGCAGAATGAATATGACCTTAAAATAAGTGATGGTACATTTGATATAGCTTTAGTTGAAATTGACCCATCAAGCGGCTTTTCCGATAGTTACCTTGAATTCTTTACAGCGTCAAACAATGAACTCGGTGAGTATATGAATTATTCCGTAACCGACTACCTTAACCGCATAAAAAGGGCGGAAAGCCTAAACGAAGCTGTGGAGCTTTACTCCGCTGCAGAAAGTAGCATTTTAAGCACTGCGGTGTATATTCCTCTTTTTTACGGAAATGAGTATTTCGTCTGTTCTAAGGATTCCGCCGATTTAGACTATAATCCTTTTACGGAAGAAGTGGATTTTAGGTATGCAAAAATGTTCTGAGAACTAAAAAATGCTCCGCCGAATCATGTGTTTGGCGGAGCATTTGGCTTTATTTATTTAATTTCAAGAATCGGCTCGGCAATCGATGCGCCTGCAGGAACCATAGGAAGAACGTTTATATCTTTATCGATAAGGCAGTTGATAAGAACAGGTTTGTTTGCAGAAATTGCCTTTTCAAGAACAGTACGAACATCACTCTTCGTCCTGATTGTGTAGGCATCAACGCCCAAAGCCTTTCCGAGAAGCTCAAAATCAGTCGCCTTTTCCAAGGTCGTCTGCGAGAATTTGTTGTTGTAGAAAAGCTTCTGCCACTGTCTAACCATTCCGAGTACAGTGTTGTTGAAAACAAGCTCAATTACGGGAAGATTATACTTTGCGAGGGTTGTAAGCTCGTTCATATTCATGTAGAAGCCACCGTCACCGGCAATGTTTATTACAGTCTTGTCGGGGTTGCCCATTTTGCTTCCGATAGCAGCTCCAAGACCGTATCCCATAGTACCGAGTCCGCCTGATGAAGCGAAGCTGCGGGGCGTTTCGAGGTCATAGTATTCAGCCGCCCACATTTGATGCTGCCCAACCTCTGTGGTGATGATAGCCTGTCCGTTTGTAAGCTCGTGAAGTGTTTCAAGGACGTACTGCGGAAGAACATCATCGGGATTGTCCGAAACCTGAACAAGCGGATATTGCTTTTTCCATTCGGCAATTTGGTTCATCCATTCGGTATTTTTCTTTTGATTTACCTTTTTCATAAGTTTGCTCAGTGCAAGCTTGATGTCGGCATTGATTTTGCTTGTAACGGTAACGTTTTTGTTGATTTCGGCGGGATCAATTTCAATGTGGAGAATCTTTTTGCCGTCCATAATCTTCATAAAGCTGTCCGTGCTGCAGGTAACACGGTCAGAAAATCTTGCTCCGACAACAATCATAAGGTCACAGCCGCTTGCGGCAAGCGAGGAGGTCATACTTCCGTGCATACCGAGCATTCCCGTGTATCGGGGGCTTGTGTTGTCGAACGCACACTGTCCCATAAGCGTGAGCGAAACGGGCGCATCTACAAGCTCCGCAAACTTTGCAAGCTCATCAAATGAATCGGAGGAAACTGCGCCGCCGCCCGCATAGATGAACGGACGTTCAGCCTCGTTTATAAGCCTTGCGGCTTCCTCGATCTCATCGCTGTTTACGGAATATGTATGCTCCTGCGGCTTTTTCCTTTCAAACTCGCATTTTGCGCCTGTAATATCCTTGGGAATATCGATAAGGACAGGTCCCTTTCTTCCGTCATTTGCAATAAAAAATGCCTCACGTATAACATCGGCAAGCTTGGAAACATCCTTTACAATGTAGTTGTGCTTTGTTATCGGCATAGTAATGCCTGTGATGTCAACCTCCTGAAAGCTGTCAAGCCCAAGCAGGGAGGTTCCGACATTTCCTGTAATTGCAACCATAGGAATACTGTCCATATAAGCGGTAGCGATTCCCGTAACAAGATTTGTCGCACCCGGACCGGATGTTGCGATAACCACACCCGTTTTTCCCGTTGTTCTTGCGTATCCATCAGCGGCGTGTGAAGCGCCCTGCTCATGCGATGTAAGAATATGTGTGATTTTGTCGCTGTAATCATAGAGCGCATCATAGATGTTGAGGACAGCTCCGCCGGGATAGCCGAAAACTGTGTCAACACCCTGTTCAAGAAGGCATTCGATGATGATTTGCGAGCCATTTAAAACCATTTTATTCACCTCATATAGAATAATAAAAGCCTTCATCCCTAACCAACCGTCAAAGAGATGAAAGCAAGACTTTCACGGCAAAAGCCGACAAAGCGGCTATGCTAAAAGGTAAGTGATGCCGATTGGCAATGCAGTTTCACATAAGAAACAGCTACCCGAAAGAGGAAAATTCGTTAAATTATCAAATTTTCTTTATTTATATTACACCATATTATCCTATTTGTCAATGAATTTTTTGTTAAGTCAATCCCTTGCTTGGACGTCCGTAAAACTCCTTGCACGGGCGGAGAAATTCTTTTTATCGCCAAAAAAGAATTAATTTAAAAAAACAGTTGAATTTTAGAGAGGAGTGTGGTATAATATGTGTAGGTAAAGATTGCCCTCGGAGGCACTTTAAAGGAGTTCGATTAATGGCTGAGTTAATATATAACGAACAGGGGCGCCTTCTCTTTACGGAAGAAATGAAGGATGAGTACACAATCCTCGTTCCGCAGATGCTCCCTATTCACTTTTCCCTTATAGTTAAAATTTTCAACAATCATGGATATAAAATGAAGCTTCTCACCTCTACGGGCAGAAAAGTCGTAGATGAGGGTTTAAGAAATGTCCATAACGATACCTGTTATCCCGCACTTTTGGTTATCGGTCAGATGATGGATGCCCTTAAATCAGGCGAGTATGACCTTAACAAAACCGCTCTTATGATTACCCAAACAGGCGGCGGATGCCGTGCTTCGAATTATATAAATCTCCTCAGAAAGGCTCTGAAAAATAATAATATGGCGCAGGTTCCCGTTATATCCCTTAATATAGCAAACCTTGAGAAGAACCCCGGCTTTAAACTGACGCTTCCGCTCCTTGAGGAGCTTGTTATAGGAATTTGCTACGGTGATATTCTTATGTGGGCGGGGAATCAGGTTCGCCCCTATGAAAATAATTTCGGCGATACCGATAAGCTTATCGAAAAATGGCAGGATAAGCTTATTTCAGATGGCTTCAGCATAGTAAAATTCAAGGAAACCGCTGCGCAAATGGTTAAGGACTTTGAGAAAATACCGTATACACCCCAAAATAAACCGAAGGTCGGCATTGTCGGCGAGATTTACATTAAATATGCGCCGCTCGGTAACAACTGCTTAGAGGAATTTCTCAGGGGAGAAGGCGTTGAGGTCGTTGTTCCGGGACTTTTGGATTTCATCATATTTATGTGCGACCATCACGTTGTCGATACGCAGATTTACCATGTTGCATATAAAAAATTTGTTGCTTCCGGTGCGTTGGAGGTTTTCCTCAAAAAGATGCAGAATACCATTATATCTGCGTTCAAGGATTCGCGTTTCCGTGCCCCTTCAAAATTTGAGGAAACAAAGGAGAATGCCAAAGCTTATGTTTCCCCCGCAAATAAAATGGGCGAGGGTTGGCTGCTTACCGCTGAAATGATAGAGCTTATCGGCAGCGGAGTAAAGAATATAATCTGTGCACAGCCGTTCGGCTGTCTGCCGAACCATATTGTCGGCAAAGGAATGATAAGGAAGATTCGCACGGTTTATGATGATGCAAATATTGTTGCAATAGATTATGACCCGGGCGCAACAAGAGTTAATCAGGAGAACAGAATTAAGCTTATGCTTTCAACCGCAAAGTCGAATTTGAATAACGTAAAGTAATTGAGAAAGGACTGATTTTATGGCATTGTACGGAATTAGCGCTTATATGTCCAATACCTATTATACCTCCCTGTTTTCAAACTCCAACAAAAACAGCAGCACAACAAATTCAACCTCGGATTTGTATGCGCTTATGCAAAAGGTTGACCAGGTTCGTTCGGTGGACTACCAAAAATCCATGATCGAGGAATACAAAAAGGCGTTTTCAAACAGTGATGTCGGAACGGTGGAAAGCGAATTAAATCTTTCTTCAACCGCAAAGGATTTAAGCAGCTCTGCGGCAACTCTCGCTTCGTCTGATTTCAGCGATTCAGAATCTCTTTTGGATAATGTTCAGGCATTTGTCGATGACTATAACTCAGTTGTTGATTCGCTTCAGAAGTCCGAAAGCGTTGATGCGCTCAGAAAGGGTCTTTATATGACCAATACCGCAAAGGCATATTCGGGAGCTTTGGGAAGAATCGGCATCAAGGTCGGATCGGACAATAAGCTGACTATTGATGAAGAAACACTTCAAAGTGCGGACACACGTTCGGTAAAATCAATTTTGAGCGGCAACTATTCGTTCACAAGTAAGGTGGCGGATAAGGCATCCGATATAAGCCGCGCCGCAGGCTTGAAGGCGCAGGTTGTAAGCTATACCAGCACAGGAACGCTCGATTATTCCACAATGTTGTCGCTTACTTCAATATTCAGCGAGAGCATTTAACATCATCCAACAAAAAGTCCCCTACTTCTAAAGTAGGGGATGAATTGCGAAAAGAAGCTTAACGATAGCAGTGGACGGGGAAATCGTTATTTCCAACCGCTGCGGGACTAAGTTATGTGGTGCCGATTATACGTCCGCACTCCATGAAGTTATCGTGCGTGAATTGAAATAAACAAAAATAAAGGCTGATACTGCCGCATCATTCGGTGCGGCAGTGTTTTTGCGAAAAGGAGAAAACGGCTCATATGGCAATACAGATTTTCGGGAAATCAAAATGCTTCGATACAAAAAAAGCGGAGCGTTGGTTCAGCGAGCGTGGGATTAAGGTTCAAAATATTGATATAATATCTAAAGGATTAAGTAAGGGTGAGTTCGACAGCGTTGTAAAAGCCATCGGCGGAGTGGATAATATCATAGATACAAAGGCTAAGGACTATTGCATGATAAAATATTTGCTCGATGATGCAAAATACGATAAGCTGTGTGAATGCCCAAAGCTCTATAAAACACCCATTGTTCGCTGCGGAAAGGATGCGGCGGTCGGATATAATCCCGAAATGTGGGAAAAATTTATCGCAGAAGAAAGCAGGAGAGTATAATTATGACCGCATTGGTTACAGGTGCAAGTTCGGGAATCGGCAAGGATATTGCAAGGGAATTGAATCGGCGAGGAATAAGGCTTATTATTTCGGGAAGAAATGAATCGGAGCTTGAGAAGCTCAGAGATGAACTCGGCAGAAACAGGGTTAAGATAATTGCGGCGGATCTTTCCAAAAAAGAGGAGTGCTTCCGTCTTTTTGAAGCGGTTAAGCCTTATAATGTGAGTATACTTGTTAATGACGCAGGGTTTGGGCTTTTCGGAAAATTTAAAGAAACAAGCCTTGAAACCGAGCTTGAAATGATTGAAGTTAATGTCATGTCGGTTCATATTCTTACAAAGCTTTTTATTCATGAGTTTACGGCTAAGAACAGGGGATATATCCTCAACGTTGCTTCCGCCGCAGGATTTATGCCGGGACCTTATATGGCTGCTTATTATTCCACGAAGAATTATGTCGTAAGGCTCACCGAAGCCGTCCGTCAGGAGCTTAAAAATGAGGGCAGTACTGTTTCAATAAGCGCATTTTGCCCGGGACCCGTTGATACAAATTTTAACAACAATGCGGGGGTAAAATTTAACCTCAGCGGAATTTCCAGCGAATATGCCGCAAAATGTGCGGTTAAGGGGTTGTTTGAGGGCAAAGCATTAATTGTCCCAACGGCTTTAATGAAACTCATGGTATACGGTTCGGGTCTTGTTCCACCAATGCTGCTTGCAAAAGTGGCGGGAAAAATACAAAGCAGAAAGGGCGATGTAAAATAATGGCCGATAATATTGAAAGAATGAAGAAACAGCTTGATTTCCTGCTGGAGCTTGATAAAATGAAGAATATTTACCGTCGGACATATATACTTTGCGACGACCTGCCTGCAGGTTCAAAGGAGTTTGAGGATAATTTCAAGGAAAGAAAACCTTTGCCAAGGCGGGAAAACGATGCGGAGCATTCCTTCTCGCTTGCAGTGGCGGCACTCGTCCTTGCCGAATATTCAAACGAGCCTGTCGATACCGCAAAGGTCGTGAAAATGGTCCTTGTGCATGACGTTGTGGAAATTGATGCGGGTGATACCTTCCTCTACGATGCGGAGGGTAATAAAACCAAGCGTGAGCGTGAAGCTGCTGCGGCGGAGCGTATCTTCGGGCTTCTTCCTCCCGATCAGCAAGCGGAATTTCGCTGCTTTTGGGATGAGTTTGAAGCGAACAATACTCCCGAATCCCGCTTTGCGAACGCCTTGGACAGAATTCAGCCGATGCTGCTTAATTATACCCGTGACGGAATTTCATGGAAAGAGCATAACGTGCGATTCGATGATGTAGCGGAGCGCAACTCACATATAAAGGACGGTTCGGAGGAGCTTTGGGATTATGTCTATTCACTCCTTGAGGATGCAAACAGCAGGGGCATTCTTCCGAGATAAAATTGTAGACTGAAAGTTGTTAAATTTCTTTTTTCCCTTGATATAAACGGAATATCATGCTATAATGATTAAGAACATTTGTTGTCAGTGTGTTAAGGAGTGCTTTGAGTATGCATTTACAGGAAAAAACAGTTGGTTCGGAACCGATTTTTGACGGTAAAATTATTAAGGTACAGCGCGATAAGGCTGAGCTTGAAAACGGCGCAGTCGTTAACCGTGAGCTTGTTATTCATCCGGGCGGAGTTTGCATTGTCCCCATTGATGAAAACGGTAATGTTTATCTTGTCCGTCAGTTTAGGTACCCATTTCAAGAAGTCCTTACCGAAATACCCGCAGGAAAGCTGGAGTTTGGCGAAAATCACCGTGATGCGGGGCTTCGTGAGCTTAAAGAGGAAATAGGCGCAGAGTGCGAAAATTTTGAATATCTCGGCGTAATGTATCCATCTGTGGCATATCTTACAGAAAAAATCCATATGTATCTTGCAACGGGACTTAAATTCGATAGGCAATCTCTCGATGAAGATGAATTCCTTGACGTTATCAAAATTCCTATGTCCGATGCCGTGAAAATGGTTGTGGGCGGCGAGATTAAGGACGGAAAAACTCAATCCGCACTTCTTCTTGCGGCAAGAAGGTTTGGAATTTAGTCTAAAAAAATCGCCCATGAATGCTGTTAACCGAATTTGTTCGGGTAACAGCCCCACAGACGATTTGTTTCTTAACTTAAAGGATTAAAGTCCTGCCTCTTCGGCTTCGGCTTCAGCCTGCATAAGCTCAATATGGCGGGTGTAGGCATCAAGAATTTGACCTTCAACAAGGGATCTTGCTTCGGGTGAAATGGGATGTACAACATCTCTGAATACGCCGTTTTCATCTTTTCTGCTCGGCATTGCAACGAAAAGGCGTTCATCGCCCTGAACTACCTTAATGTCGTGGATTGCAAGCATATCATCGATAGTGATTGAGATGATGGCACGAAGACGTCCGTCCGGGATAATTTTTCTGATTTTGATATCGGTGATGTTCATTTTAACGTTCTCCTTTTTTGTGGGTTGCTCCCAAAATTCTGTGGAATACATTCTTGTTGTAATTTTGCCCATATAGAGGTAAATTATTCAATCGAAGTAAACATTTCCCTCAATTTTGTATGCCACTGAATATAATATACCATACTTATCTTAAATAATTCTTAATCATAAATGTTAGAGGTGTGAATTTGGATAGAATTTTTTTTAACACAGACCTTTTAAATGGAAAAAAGCATATTCATTTTATAGGAATAGGTGGATCGGGTATGTATCCCCTTGCGCAAATTCTTCATTCCAAGGGATATTATCTTACAGGCTCGGACAATAACGAAACCGACACTCTCCAAGCTGTAAGGGATATGGGAATTCCCGTTTTCCTCGGTCAAAGGGCGGAAAATATCAAGGGCGCAGACCTTATTGTTCATACTGCGGCAATTATGGAGGATAACCCCGAGCTTGTTGCCGCAAAGTCAAGCGGCGTGCCTGTTTTGGAGCGAAGCGAGCTTTTGGGGATTATTACAAGCCGCTTTAATAATGCCGTCTGTGTAAGCGGAACGCATGGAAAAACCACTGTAACTTCAATGATAACCCAAATTCTCGCAGAAAAGGGTATGGATATAAGCGCAGTTATCGGCGGAAAGCTTCCCCTTATCCATGGGAGCGGAATTGCCGGAAAATCCGATGTTATGATTTGTGAAGCCTGCGAATTTATGGATCACTTCCTTAAACTTTTCCCCGATGTGAGTGTCATCCTTAACGTTGATGCGGATCACCTCGATTATTTCGGAACTCTTGACAATATTATAAAGTCATTCCATGCCTTTGCCGAAAATACTACAAAGGCGGTTATTGTAAACGGCAGCAATGAAAACTCGATGAAAGCCGTAGAAAATCTTGAAAACGGGTGTGAAATCATTACATTTGGCGAGGATTCCTCCTGCGATTGGTATCCCGAGAATATTCGGCATATAAGCGGACTTGAAACAAAATTTGATCTCATGTATAAAGGTGAAACACTTACGGAGCTTACAATCCATATCCCCGGGGGGCACAATATCCTCAATGCCACAGCAGCTTCCGCCGCAGCAATTTATGAGGGAGCCTCGCCCGAGGACGTAAAAAATGGGCTTGAGCATTTCCGAGGTGCGCAGCGGCGCTTTGAAAAGTATGGTGAAGCATACGGAGTTACCGTTGTTGATGATTACGGCCATCATCCGGCGGAAATAAGCGTTACGCTTGAAGCGGCTGTAAAGCTTGGATATAAGCGCGTTTGGGCGGTTCACCAGCCGTTCACCTTTTCAAGAACAGCAATGCTTATAGATGACTTTGCGGAAGCGCTGTCCATTGCGGATAAGGTCGTCCTCACATCAATAATGGGTTCAAGGGAAAAGAATACAATCGGAATTCATACAAAGGCACTTGCCGAAAAAATTGACGGAGCAGTCTGGTTTGAGGAAGAGGAGCATGATAAAAACTTTGAGCTTGCAGCGGAATATGTAGCCGAGAATGCCGAAAAGGGCGATCTTGTTATTACCCTTGGCTGCGGAGATGTTAATAAGCTCGCAAGGCTTATTTTAAAGAAGCTTGAAGAAAAAGAAAGGAGTGTCATATGAAAGAAATCGAAAGACGAGTTTTTGAATTTATTAAGCAGCGTGTGGAGGAGGGTATTCCTCCGTCAATAAGAGAAATTTGTGCGGCTTTGGGTTTAAATTCAACCTCAACAGCCTCAAGATATGTGAACAACCTTGTAAAGGAAGGCCTGCTTGAAAAGGTTGACGGTCACAACAGATCGATTAAGCTCACAGGAAAGGGCGCGGCAAAAATTCCCCTTGTAGGAACAATTACAGCCGGGCAGCCAATTACTGCAATTGAGGATATAACCGAGTATATCAACTTCCATGAGGAAAGGAATTACTCGGGCGAGCTTTTTGCGCTCAAGGTAAGAGGAGAGAGCATGATTAATGCGGCAATTCTAAACGGCGATATTGTTGTTGTAGAGAAATGCTCGAGTGCTGAAAACGGCGAAATTGTTGCTGCACTTATTGATAATGAGGAGGCAACGGTAAAAACCTTTTACAAGGAAAACGGACATTATCGTCTGCAGCCGGAAAATGATACAATGGAGCCGATTATTGTAGACCAATGCGAAATTATTGGCAGGGTTGTTGCGGTAATGAGGTATTTGTAATGGATAATTTTCATGCGGATACAAATAATAGCTGCATTACCTCAGGGAAGATTGACGTTTCCCCATCCACAAATGAGAAAAAACGCATAAGAAAGCTGTACAACGGAGTCGGCGGAGCTATGCTTGCGCAGTATTTTCTGATGTATATTATAGTGCTTGTCTGCTATATCCTGTTCAGTGGGTCAATTACTGAGGAATATAACGAAGGAACGGGGGCTGCGGTTGTCGGCTTTACCGAAGCGGCGATAATGTTCTGTTCGCCCGCCGCTGCTTCAATAATAATGTTCTTTGTTTACAACGGAATATGCCATGCGGATATAAAAAGCTTTTTAAGTACGGATAAGGTAAACGGAATGTATATCCTCGGCGCTGTTTTGGTGGCATTTTTCTTTCACCAAATAGGGATGATCCTTGAATACGGCCTTGCAATTGTGCTTACCGTTGTCGGGTATGATACGCCCGAACTGAATATTGAGCTAATGAATGATTTGCCGACAACGGTAATCGACATCTTTAGCTCAGTTATCCTTGCCCCAATCGGGGAGGAGCTTTTCTTCCGTGGGGTTGTCTTGAGGCAGACTTCAAGGGTGAGCCAACGTTTCGGTATATTCTTTTCGGCATTCATTTTCGGAATAATGCACGGAAATCCGTATCAATTTATTTTGGCATCGCTTTTAGGACTTGTGTTGGGATATATTGCGGTTGATTCAAATTCGCTCATTCCCCCGATAATATGCCATATGGCGGTCAACCTTATGGCTTCTGTGTCGGATATTGCGGCATATTTTGATGAAGCGTTGTATGAGCCTGTTTTCTACATTTGCTCGCTGATTGAGCTCGTGGTAGGGATTGTCGGATTTATTTACATAAAGAGAAATGTCGGCATAAAGCTGCCGAGCTATACCGAATATCATAAAAAGAGGACTATGCCCATAATGATAACCTCGGCCCTCGTGGTAATTATGGTTGTGATTTATTCCTATGACCTTATTACAAGCATTGAACCTATAGATGTTACCAATGCGGATTATACCGAAGCAATGAAATATCTCATCTGTAATCTTCATTAAATCATAAATATTATTATTACGCTGTAAAAAAACGACCCCAAGGAGTGTGGCTCCTAAAAGGGTCGTTTTTTACAGCTATTTTTTTCTCAAAGCCTTATTTCAGGGCAAGTCCTTCTTTAAATGCATCGCCTAATCTTTCAGTAACCTTATAGTAGCCGTGTGTATATGGGTCGAAAGCAATTGCGGATACCTTCTCAATATCGACCTTGTCGCCGTCCATAACAGATTCATCCGCAGTTGTGTTCACAACCCTTCCGATGACTCCGCAGCCGTATTGTCCGTCCTGATATTCTATAAATTCACATTCCAAGCAAAGGGGAAATTCGTTGATAATCGGTGCATCTACCGCTTCCGACTTCTTTGCGGTGAGCCCGCTCTTTTCGAATTTATCGGAAGTGTCGTTTCCCGAAACAATTCCGAAATAGTCAGCTTGTACCATATGCTCCGCATCGGCAATGCTTACTGTAAAAGCCTTTCTTGCCTTGATGTTCTCAACTGTTTTGTGGGTTTCAGTAAGGTTGAGAATAACATGATCCCTTTCGAGCATAGTGCCCCAGGCGGCGTTCATAACATCAACGCTGCCATCCTCGTTGTACGTTGCAATCATCAATACAGGCATAGGAAAAATTGCCTCGGTTGTTTTGATATTTTTTCTCATTAAAAATCAGCCTCCTGTTTTATTATATATATATATTATCACATAGTCGGATAAATTTCAAGTGCATGCATAATGCGGCTGAATATATTTTTGTTCTATACTTGTCCGAATTGGCATAATTATTAAACAGTAAAAGGCAAAGGAAGTGCAGAGGGTTGGATAGAATACCAATTTCGTACTTATGCGGTGATATAAAATCAGCCGTTGGAAAAATTAAAGGCAGCTTTACTGAAATACGCCTGCGCAGGGAAAAGCCGGTAATAATTATGCGTAACGCAAAAGGTTTTTTCCTTGGTAAGAACGGCGAGCTTTATTCGCTTTTGTGCGGCAGCTGCCTTTATGCATCAGGTGAATGCTTCGACAGAACCTTTGAAGCCGTCTGCCGTTATTCGATACACAGCTTTCAGGAGAGCATATGCAGCGGCTTTATCACCCTTGACGGAGGACATCGTGTCGGGATATGCGGAACTGCCGTAATGCGCAGCGGAAACATAATTAATGTCAAGGATATAAGCGGTCTTAATTTCCGTGTGGCAAGGGAGATGAAGGGCTGCTCCGAGAAAATTTATAATAAAACTTTTTCTTCCGGATTGTCAAATGTGCTTATCGCAGGAGCGCCGGCAAGTGGGAAAACTACGTTCCTGCGTGATTTAGCAAGAATACTCGGTTCGCAGTATAAAACGGCGGTTATAGATGAAAGAGGTGAGATTGCCGCTGTCTGCGGAGGAATTCCGCAGAATGATGTTGGGGCAAACACCGATATTTTTAACGGCTACAGCAAAAGGGACGGCATTGAAACAGCGGTACGGTCGATGTCGCCCGATATAATAATCTGCGATGAGGCAGGCAACGATGAGGACTTCTCGTCATTTCGGTATGCAATGACCTGCGGAGTGAAAATCTGCGCTTCGATCCATGCCTCGTGTATGGAGGATATAAGCGCCAAAAAGGATTTTTGCGGAGAGTTTGATTATATAGTTTTCCTTGATAAAATCCCGGGAAATCCGTTCAGAATTGTTAAGGCGGTTCAATATGATAAAAACGGTGTGCATAATTTTCCTAATGCTGACTGCGGCCCTTACGGGAAATTATTTTGCGGACAATCTTAAAAAACGGACGGCGGCGCTTAAGGCGGTCGGCTTCATGCTTGCGGAAATAAGCATCATGATTGAATATAATTCGTCCGATGTGTATGAAATTGCGGAAAAATTAAGTTCCGACAGCAGATTTAATATTCTCGGATTCCCAAGGGAGCTTAACAATTTGCTTAAAGAAAAGGAAAATGACTTTTCTTTTGCATGGAATGCCGCCGTAAAGAGCTGTGGACACGGCTTTCTTACAAAGGATGATACAAAATTTATTTGTTCATTGGGAGATAATCTCGGAAAGAGCGGAGTTGAGGGTCAGCTTACTAATATAAGGCTTAAACAAAAGGAACTTGATATCCTCATATCGGAAGCTGAAAGCAGCTTCGCGCAAAAAGCAAAGCTCTATCGTTCTCTCGGAGTGCTGCTGGGTGCGTTTGTGTCCATTCTGCTGGTGTAGATGTTACAAATTAGGGAGGAGAAGCTGTGGATCTGGATTTGATTTTTAAAATTGCGGGAGTGGGCATAATAGTCGCCGTCCTTAATATGATCCTTAAAAAATCCGAACGTGACGAATACGGTTTGATTGTTACAATTGCGGGACTTATTGTTGTTCTTATGGTAATCGTGAATGAAATTGCGGAGCTTTTTGATACAATAAAAAGCGTTTTTGGGTTTTGATATATGGAAATAGTAAAAATTGCTTCGATATGTATTGTTTCTGCCGTTATTTGCAAAATTTTCGACAGTAGGGAGAAGGAATATGCCCTCTACATAAAGATTGCTGTTTCGGTAATTATTCTTTCCTCTGTTGTTATATATATTATCCCCGTGATAGAAAGCATAAACAGCATTTTTTCAAGGACAGGTACGGATGTGGAGTACCTAAAAATACTTTTTAAATCGGCAGGAATATGCTATGTTTCACAGTTTGCGGCGGATGTCTGCAGGGACAGCGGTGACAGCTCGCTTGCTTCACAGGCGGAGCTTGCGGGAAAAGCAGCTCTCCTTGTTATCGCCGCTCCTCTTTTTGAAAAAATAACGGAAATTGTAATTTCATTGGCAGGATATTAACTATGAGAAATTTTATAAAATTATTTTTGGGAATAATTCTTGCGTTAATCCTATGTTTCTCAGCGGGGATAAAATCCTATGCGGATGATCTTTCAGCTGCTGAGGAGCTTGGAGTCAATCTTGACGGGATAGGTGATTCTCTTTCCTCCGATGTAAGCGAAATTTTGGAGGAAAACGATATTACCGCCGATAACATTGAGGGTATTTCATCCGTTTCTGTGGGAGATGTACTCGGTTATGTCGTTGACGAGCTTATTTCAAGGGCGAAATATCCGCTAAAAATTTTTATTATGTTGGTCTGCGTGATTATCCTCGGCGCAGCGGTTGAGGGAATGGGAAGCAGCATTTCCGATAAATCGCTGGGACGAGTGTATGGGATAGTGGGCGTGCTTATTGCTGTCGGTATAATTTCAGAGCCTGTGACCGAATGTATCGGAACTGCCTCCGAAACCCTCTCCTCGGGCGGGAGCTTTATGATTACCTATATACCGATTTTTTCGGGAATAACCGCATCATCCGGGGCGGTTACCTCTGCGGTGGCATATAACGCTATGCTGTTGGTTGCATCGGAGGCGGCGGTGCAGATTTCCGCAAACTATATTATGCCGATAACATCGCTTTGTATGGCTCTTGGAGTAATTGAGGCAATAAATCCATCGGTAAATATTACCTGCATAACGGTTTTTGTAACAAAGGCGGTTAAGTTTGTCCTTGGTTTTATTATGACCGTCTTTATAGGGCTTCTTTCCATTCAAAGCATAATAGGCGCATCTGCGGATACAATCGGCGTTAAAGCGGCGAAATACCTTGTTTCAAACTGCGTTCCCGTTATAGGCGGAGCTGTTGCCGATGCATATACAACCCTTAAATCAAGTCTGGGTATACTGAGGGGCGGCGTGGGCTTTTTTGGAATAGCGGCGATATTTCTTACAGTAGTTCCGCCGCTTGCAAGTATATCGCTTATGAAGCTTATTTTTGCCACTGCGGAAATGCTTGGAGAAATGTTTGATTTGGGCGGAATAAAAACGCTTATGAAAAACGCATCGTCGGTTATGTCAATCCTGCTTAGCCTTATTGTATGCTTTTCGGTAATGCTTATTATTTCAACGGCAGTAATAATGATGGTAGGACTTGATATTTCATGAGAATGGGAGCGGTAAAAATGGGTTCATTTAGGCTTATAACGCTCACGGCGGGATTTATTTCAATTGTAATTTCAATATTTGAGGGAATATATCCATCGGAAAAATATTGCAAACAGATAAAGCTGATTTTTTCTCTTATTTTCGTACTTTGTATCGTTTCTCCTTTTGTAGATGGGAAAATAAATCTTCCCGAGATTGAAAGCGCAATAAGCAGCGGTTCGGAGGA
This sequence comes from Oscillospiraceae bacterium, assembly GCA_021199335.1. Classification (GTDB taxonomy): domain Bacteria; phylum Bacillota; class Clostridia; order Oscillospirales; family Ruminococcaceae; genus UMGS363. The sequence continues at coordinate 112,526 of JAJQIG010000046.1, forward strand.
CGTTGAATCGGGGGAGAATGCAACAATGGATTATTTCAAGCGTTCAATTGAAAACAACATCAGCCGCAGCATCGCACAGCAGCTCGAAGAAAATGAAATATTCTGCACGGAAATTAAGACAAGTATAAATATTTCGGATTCGGGCGGCATATCTATTAATGAAATTGAAATAGCCGCAGATAATGTGGCTTTGGAGGGTGAGATAATTGCTTTAGTCAAAGATTATATAGGAGAGGATACGCCCATAAAATTTAAGGAGAGCGCTTTGTATGACAGTTAAGGATTATATCGATAAATTCAAAGAATTTTTGCAGAAACCGATTTTCCCGAAGGTTCTTATTTCTTTGGGAATTGCGCTTATGCTTATAATTCTTCTGTCTGATTTTTCGGGTGATGACGGGAAAGAGCAAAGCCAATCCGATGTAAACGCAGATTTTCTCACTGCGGATACATATACTCGGCAGACGGAGGAAAAGCTCAACTCAATTCTTGCGGAAATAGAGGGTGTTGGAAAAACTAAGGTGCTTATCAGCGTTTCTTCAACGGAGGAATATATCTATGCGGAGGAGTACAGACACGGTTCAAGCCAGACGGAAAACAGCATTGTTATAATTGATAAAGGCTCCGAGAAGGACGCTCTGATAAAGAAAGTAAACAATCCTGATATAAGCGGTATTGTAATTGTGTGCGAAGGGGGAGATGATCCGAAAATTTGTGAAAAGGTCTATAAGGCGGTTTCAACGGCGCTTAATATCCCTACAAACAGAATTTATGTTGCAGAAATGAAATAGGAGGACTGCGTATATGAAAAAATTAAATTTAATAATCGGGAAAAAACAAATTATACTTGCCTGCTTGACGCTTATTCTCGGAATTGCGGTTTATATGAATTATGCCCTCTCTTCTCCGGTTGAGGACATCGCCGCTAAGGACGTTATGGCTGATACAACCGAAGCCGCAAATTACGGCGATGCCGCATTTGTCAGCTCCGAGGGCGATAACGATTATTTCGCGCAGGTAAGGCTTACCAGAATGACAAGCCGAGATGAAGCGGTTGAAACCCTCTCGGCAATACTTAACGGCGGCGACCTCTCGGACGAGGAAACGGCTACATATACCAATGAGGCGGTAACGCTTTCTAAGCTATCGGAAAGTGAAAGCAAAATTGAAAGCCTTATCATGGCGCAGGGCTTTAATGACTGCGTAGTGTACCTTAACGGCAGTACAGCAAACATTGTTGTAAAGTCGGACGGCCTTGAAGCCGAGCAGGCAGCCCAAATTAAAGACATTTTGTTAACAGAGGTGACAATTCCCGCAGAAAATATTAGAATTTTTGAGGTTAAGTAGTTGTTTCTTTTAAAAAAATCTGTTATAATAGTAAAGTATAGTTATTTTTCTAAGGCTGACTATGCTTGAAATCCGCTTTCTTTGTTGAAAAACGGTGAACCGTCAGCCTGATTACGGGCGGAAGGGGATTATCGTATGAATAAAAAAACGGATTCACAGGTAAACAGCCTTAAAATTTCCGAGGGTGTTATAACTAAGATCGTAAGAATTGCAGCGGGCAGCATTGAGGGCGTGGCAGGCTTCACAAAAGCCAAAATTCGTTTGGGAAATCTTTTCTCCGATGCGGAGGATAAGCCTGCAATTGATGTCAGCACGGAAAACGGAACCGTCGATATTACGGTTAATGTTGTCCTGTCACAGGGCAGCAAGGTTAAGCAGGTTGCCGAGCGTATTCAGAATAAGGTCAAGAACGATATTCAGAATATGACGGGAATTGCCGTAACAAGGGTGAACGTCATTGTAGAGGACATCACCCTTGATAATAAGGAAAATTAAATGAAAAGCAGGCTCTTTGATAAGGGCTTGCTTTTCTGTGTTGCAATAAAGAAAGGATTTGAAAAAATTGAAGAGAAGTGAAATAAGAGAAGCTGCATTTTTCCTTACATTTGAAAAGCTTTTTTCTGAGGATTCTGTTGACGATATTATTGATGCGGCATACGAAACCGATGAATTTGAAATGGATGAGAATGTCGAGAGATTATTCGCCGCCGTTAATGAAAAGTCCGGGGAGATTGATGAAATTATCGCAGGGCTCAGCGAAAAAAGGCAGTTCGGAAGAATACCCAAGGTCAGCATAGCAATACTTAGGGTGGCAATATACGAAATGCTCTATGATGAAAAGGTTCCCGTTAATGTTGCTATAAGCGAGGCTGTAATCCTTGCGAAAAAATTTTCTTATGATCCCGATGTTCAGTTTGTGAACGGCGTTTTGGGCGCATATGCGAGAACTTTGGAAAATAAAGAAGAAAGCGTGAACTGACAATGCCGTATTGCCTTGGTATTGACACCAGTAATTATACAACCTCAGCTGCTTTGATCGATACCGACAGAATGGAGGTCAACCACTTTGAAAAGCTGCTCCCCGTAAAAGGTGGGGAAGCAGGATTGCGTCAGAGCGACGCCGTTTTTCACCATACCAAACAACTTCCCGAGGTAATGGCGAATTTATTCAAGGGTGAAAGCATACACATTTCGAGCATAGGAGTTTCCGCAAGACCAAGGAATATCGAAGGCTCATATATGCCCTGCTTCCTCTGTGGGGAGGGACTTGCGGATTCAATCGGCGCACTGAGCAGCATTGCGGTACATAAAACCTCACACCAGGTGGGGCATATACTTGCCGCATTGTTTTCGGCAAAAAAGCTCGATTTTATAGGGAGAAGCTTTATTGCCTTCCATGTCAGCGGCGGAACAACCGATTGCCTTTTTGTCGAACCCGATGATGAGCAGATTTTTAAAATAACTGAGATAGGAACATCGCTCGATTTAAAAGCGGGACAGGCGGTCGACAGAACGGGGCTTATGCTGGGGCTTGAATTTCCCTGCGGAAAGGAGCTTGAAAAGCTCGCCGAAAAAAGCAGCCGCAGTTTTAGGATAAAGCCCGTTTTAAAGGATGGTAACTGCTGCCTTTCGGGACTTGAAAATAAGTGCAGAAAAATGCTTGATGACGGCGAAAGCAGGGAGGATATAGCAAGCTTTTGTCTTAGCAGCATTTACAGCAACGTAAAGGCTATGGCTGAATATGCTCTTCAAAGCCGAGGTTCGCTCCCGATAGTTTTTGCGGGGGGAGTTATGTCGGATAAAATTATTCGCCGCAGATTGGAAAATGACTTTGAAGCATATTTTGCGGAGCCGTGCTTATCCTGTGATAATGCGGTCGGAACTGCGGTCTTTGCGGCAATAAGGGAGAAATTAATATGAGCAGTGTTATGACTGTTTCTCAGCTTAATAGGTATATTTCCTTTAAATTCAGGGAGGATAAATCCTTGAAAGGAATTCTTATAAGCGGGGAGATTTCCAATTTTACGAACCATGCAAAAACAGGACATTTTTATTTTACGCTTAAAGACGGTTCAAGTGCGATAAAAGCGGTAATGTTTAACAATATGGCGTCAAGGCTCGGCTTTATGCCCGAATCGGGTATGAAGGTGATTGTTTCCGCAAATGTTCAAGTGTTTGAGCGTGACGGCGTTTATCAGCTTTATGTGAACGATATGCAGCCGGACGGGGTCGGGGCATTGTATTTTGCATTTGAACAGCTCAAAAAAAAGCTTTCGGAGGAGGGCATTTTTGATGAACAGTTCAAGAAGCCGCTCCCAACATTTCCGCAGAAAATAGGGATAGTCACATCGCCCGATGCCGCTGCGCTTCAGGATATGCTCAATATAATTTCAAGGCGCTATTCCGTTGTTGAGATTACGATTTATCCGTGCCTTGTGCAGGGTAAATACGCTGCGGATTCGATATGCTCCTCCCTTGCAAATGCCGATAACAGCGATAATGATATTATCATAGTCGGCAGGGGAGGAGGTTCGCTTGAGGACCTTATGGCTTTCAATTCAGAGAACGTTGCACGGTGTATCTTCAAATGCCAAACCCCCGTTATATCCGCTATCGGACATGAAACGGATACTACGATTGCCGATTATGCCGCCGATTTAAGAGCGCCTACGCCGTCAGCCGCAGCGGAGCTTGCTGTCCCCGAAATAGGCGTACTCAGGGGATTTGTTGACTCCGCCGAAAAAAGGCTTGCTGAAATACTTAATGGAAGGCTCAGCGAGAAAAGGAACCTCCTTGATATAATGGAACAGCGGCTTAACGCCATGCTTCCTGTGCAGAAAATATCTTCTTCGAAATCATTGCTTGATGAAAAGAAGCAGCGGCTTGATTTGATGATGAAAAACAGTATTGTTTCCAAAAGAGCTTTGATAAATGAAAAAACTGCGGCTCTCGACAATTTAAGTCCGCTTAAAATTATGAATAGGGGATATTCTCTGGTTTATAAGGACGAAAAAATAGTTGGCTCAGCGGGGTTGTTGAAAAGTGGAGATAATGTAACAATAAGGCTTTCCGATGGTTCGGTTAAGGCTCAGATTGTTTGAAAGGATAAATTATATGAAATTTGAAGAATCCGTAAAAAAGATAGACGAAATTATTGCAGCGCTTGAAAACTCGGATATAACGCTTGAGGACTCAATTAAGCTTTATAAGGACGGCGCAGAGCTTATTTCTTCATGCAGAAAAGAGCTTGACAACGCCGAAATGCTTGTTACTGTTGCAGACAGTGATTTTTAAGGAGTGTTGATTGTGACCGCAATAGGCGATGTGACAGAGAAGCTGAATTACCTTGCGCAGCTTGTCAACGATGAGCTGGAAAAATTCAAAAAAATTGAGTATACTAATGTAAGCGGACAGAAAAATGTCGTTGACGCAATGTGGTACTCCCTTTCGGCGGGCGGAAAAAGAATTCGCCCCGTCCTTGTGCTGGAGTTTTGCCGAATATGCGGAGGGGATTACAGCTCTGCACTTTCGGCTGCCTGCGCCATTGAGATGATGCACACATTTTCGCTTATCCATGATGACCTGCCTTGCGTTGATAACGATGATTTCAGGCGGGGAAAACCATCCTGCCACAAGGCGTATGGCGAGGTTAACGCACTGCTCGCAGGGGATGCGTTGGAGAACCGTGCTTTCGGAATAATTGCGGAATGCGGCAGCTTGACGGATTCCCAAAAGGTAAGGCTTATAAAAACACTTTCGGATTCAACCGGAGTGCTCGGAATGATAGGCGGTCAGGTTATCGATACGGAATGTGAAAATGATCCTGTTACAGAGGAGCTTCTCCTCGAAATGTATGGGATGAAAACGGGAGCGCTGTTGAGTGCGGCGTGCAAAATGGGATGTATATGCGGCAGTGGGACAGAGCAGCAGCTCAAATTTGCCGATGATTACGGAAAAAATCTCGGCCTTGCATTTCAGATTGTGGATGATATACTCGATGTTGAAGGTTCCGCCGAGAGGTTCGGTAAACCTATAGGAAGCGATGCGGAAAACGGCAAGACGACCTTTGCTTCGCTTTGCGGCATTGAAAATGCGAAAAAATATGCGTTTGAGTTCAGCGAAAGGGCTCTTTCTGCACTTGAAGCGTTTAGCGATGTTGATTTCTTGAAGGAACTCACAATGTTTCTTCTCAGGCGTGATTACTGATTGAGATTTTATGAGAAAGGACGTTCTAATAATGGCTAAATTTGAGTATAATTATGTTTTGACTGCGGCCGTTGTATCATGGTTCTCGGCGCAGGTCATAAAGACTATAATAAATCTGCTGAAAACGAAGAAATTCAACGCTGAAAGGCTTATCGGTTCGGGGGGAATGCCAAGCTCGCATTCATCTCTTGTATGCTCTGCAGGTGTCGCAATGTTCAGAACCTGCGGTGGCGGGTCCCCCGAATTTGCACTTATGTTTATTGTCGCAATGATTGTAATGTATGACGCTATGGGCGTAAGACGTGCCGCAGGACTTCATGCGCATGAGCTTAACCGTATGAATAAAATTTTCGATATAAAGGGAATAAACAACCGTGATGAGAGCAAGAGCGAGGATAAGAAAAAAAAGCAAAAAGAGCTGAAGGAATACCTTGGCCATACGCCGTTTGAGGTCCTCGGAGGAGCAATCCTCGGATTCGCTGTTGCATTTATTGTGCCGACAGGCGTTTAACAGGAGGCTGCTTTGGATAATTCAAATGTAAAACTGAGCGAATTGAATCTTCCGCATGACTTAAAAAAGCTCACTATCGGACAGTGCAATATGCTTTGCAAGGATATAAGAAAAACTATTCTTAAAACTGTTATGAAAAGCGGCGGACACCTTGCTTCAAACCTCGGAACGGTCGAACTTACGGTTGCAATGCACCGTGTCTTTAATTCGCCAAACGATAAATTCGTGTGGGATGTGGGTCATCAGGCTTATACCCACAAGCTCCTTACGGGAAGATACAGCCGCTTTTCTACATTGAGGAGCAATGACGGAATTTCGGGCTTTATAAGGCCATCCGAATCAAGGCATGATACCTTTGTAAGCGGTCACAGCAGCACATCCATTTCCGCTGCCCTCGGTATGGCGGAGGCTATGCGTCAAAACGGCGACACAACGCATCATGCTATTGCAGTTATAGGCGACGGAGCATTCACGGGCGGCCTTGCATATGAGGGACTTAACAATGCGGGAAAAAGTAAAGCTAAAATTATTGTTATCCTTAATCATAATGATATGTCCATATCAAAAAATGTCGGTGCTTTTGCAAAGTATCTTACTTCAATACGAGGAAGCCAAAATTATCTTGATACAAAGAAAGCTGTTGAAAAGGTGCTTGACAATACACCCGTTATTGGCGAGCCTTTGAAGAATGTTATAATGTCCTCAAAGTCCGCATTAAAAATGTTTTTGTATCATTCAACTATGTTTGAAGACCTTGGCTTTGTTTATTTGGGACCCGTGGATGGGCATAACATTGCCGAACTTGAAGAAGCAATGAGAATGGCGAAACGAATTAATAATCCCGTGTTTATCCATGTGAACACTGTTAAGGGGAAAGGATTTAAGCCTGCGGAGGAGAATCCGGGTGCGTTCCACAGTATCCCAAGCTGCGGATATAACCTCAATAACCCTGAAAACAGTTCTGAGAATACCTTTTCCGATAATTTCGGAAAGCTCCTTGCCGAATTTGCAGCTGCGGATGAAAATATATGCGCAGTAACCGCTGCAATGAAGTACGGAACGGGACTGCAATATTTTGCCGCACAATTTCCCGAGCGCTTTTATGACGTTGGAATTGCCGAGCAGCACGCAGTAACCTTTTCGGGCGGCCTTGCAAAATGCGGAAAGCTGCCTGTTTTTGCGGTATATTCGAGCTTCCTGCAGCGTTCCTATGACCAGATTATCCACGATATTTCAATAGATAAGCTACATATGGTTCTTGCCGTTGACAGGGCGGGGATTGTCGGCGAGGACGGAGAAACTCATCAGGGCGTGTTCGATATACCGATGCTTATGGGAATACCGAATGTGACAATTTTTTCTCCCTCAAATTTTAACGAACAAAAGCTTTGCCTGAGAAAGGCTCTTTATGAAACGGACGGACTTGCGGTGATAAGATACCCCAAAGGCGGAGAGGACTTCGGCTATTGCGGTTATAACTATGACACGGACGGCTATTATCACTTTTACAGCGGCAATGACTGCCTTGCAGTAAGCTTCGGAAGAATATTTAATCGGCTTTATGAAGCGGGAAAAGAAACGGATTTCCGCAGCTTTGATATGCTCAAGCTTGTAAAAATTTTTCCGATAGAGGACGAGATTGTAGAAATAGCCGCAAAATATAAAAGTATTGTTGTTTTTGAGGAAAGCTCAAAGGCAAGCGGATTCGGAGAGAAATTTCTTGTAAGACTTATTGAGAATGGCTTTGGCGGAAAAATAAAAATCTGCGCCCTTGACGGATTTATTCCGCAGGCAAGCACCCATCAAATTCTTGCAAAATACGGTCTTGAAAAAAAATCTATGATTGATACAATAAGAAATATGGAGATTTAGACTTGAGGATTGATTTATACCTTGTTGAAAACGGAATAGTTAAGAGCCGTGAACGTGCAAAGGAACATATAAAAAACGGCGATGTAAGGGTTAATGGTGAGGTTGTTGTTAAACCCTCCTATAATATCTCCGATGGCGATGATGTTTTGTTTACGGGAAACCCACTCGGCTATGTCGGCAGGGGAGGACTGAAGCTTGAAAAGGCGATAAGGGTGTTTAAGCCTCGGCTTGAAGGAAGAGTGTGCATGGATATTGGGGCTTCAACGGGCGGATTTACCGATTGTATGCTGAAAAACGGCGCAAAGCTTGTCTATGCGGTTGATGTTGGCCATGACCAGCTTGACCCTATTCTTGCGGAGAATCCTTGTGTAGTTAATATGGAGGATACAAATATAAACAGTACCTCGCCGAGTGATTTTGACCCTGCACCGAGCTTTTTTTCGGTAGATGTTTCGTTCGTTTCGCTGAAGAATATAATTCCCAAGATAGCTGAGCTTATTCCGCAGAATGGGGAGGCGGTTTTCCTTATAAAACCGCAGTTTGAAGTCGGGAAATCCGATATTGGCAAGCGCGGAATAGTGAAGGACAGAAAGGCGCATATCAGAGTTATAAATGAAATAATAGTATTTTGCAGTGTTAATGGGCTTGCCGTAAAGGGGCTTGACTATTCTCCCATATCGGGAGGGGACGGGAACATAGAGTACTTTGCGTACATAACGCCGAATACCGAAAATCAGGCGGCTTTTGATGTAAAACACATAGTTGATGCCGCATTTTCCGATTTAAAGAGAAAGGAGAAATGAGTATGAAAATTGTTTTGTATCCTAATTTTAATAAGCCGAATGCTCTGCCTACAGCGATTAAGCTTTGCGATAAGCTGAATGAGCTTGACATAGAGGTGTTTACGGACAGGGAATATAAAGCGGATTTCTCCCAAAAAGCATTCGTTAAGTATGGCGAAATCGATGAAATCACTTCTGTGTGCGATGTTATAACCGCAATAGGCGGGGACGGCACAATCCTTAAAGCATCCCATTATGCATCGGAATATGATAAGCCGCTGCTCGGAATAAATACAGGTCACCTTGGGTTTATGGCATCAATGGAAATTGACGAGCTTGACAACATCTCAAAGCTGAAAACCTCAGATTATAAAATTGAAACAAGAATGATGCTTGATATTGAGCAGGTTCGCAAAAATACTCTTATTTCAAAATACACTGCTTTGAATGATATAGTTATTGCAAAGCCATATTCCAAAATTACTGACTTCGAAATTGTTACGGATGATTTTGTTGTAAGCTCAATACATTCGGACGGAGTGGTCTTTTCCACCCCGACAGGATCTACTGCCTATGCTCTTTCGGCAGGCGGACCCATTGTTGAACCGCTTATGGAATGCATACAGCTCACGCCTATATGTCCGCATTCTCTTTCGTCAAGAACTATGCTGTTTGCTGCGGACAGAAAAATTGAGTTAAGAATTTCTTCCAATAAAAAAGACGATGTATATTTTTCCGTCGATGGCAGATCGGAAGTAAAGGTTGAGGACGGGGATATATTACTTGTTTCACGTTCCCTTAAAAAACTTCGTCTTATTGATATAAAGGGTCATTCATTTTTTGATGCTGTAAATAACAAGCTTATGAACCCAATAAAATAAGGCTTTCAGCGGAGGTTTATATGGTAAAAAAGCAAAGACAGGATAAAATAATTGAAATAATAAGCAGCAATGAGATCACAACTCAGGAAATGCTCAAAAAATATTTGGAGGATATAGGTATAGACGTTACACAGGCTACCTTATCACGGGATATTAACGAGCTTAATCTTAAAAAAGAGTCAAACGGCGTTTATAAATATACCGTTCCGCTTAAAAATTTAATTGAATGCCCCGCAATTCTTAAGGATTCGGTGATTGATGTTCTGTATGCAATGAATACGGTTGTAATAAAATGTCATACAGGTATGGCTCAGGCGGCTTGCGCAACGATTGACAAAATGGAGTATACAGATATTGTCGGTACGATTGCAGGGGATGATACTATTTTTGTTTTAATGCCGGATGAAAAGTCCGCCGCAGCGCTTTGCGGCAATCTCAGGGATATGATATTGTAATCGAGGTAAACAGGATATGCTTAGTGAGCTTTGTATTGAAAATCTTGCGGTTATTCAGCAAGCGGTTATACCCTTTTCGGATGATTTTAATGTTTTTACGGGCGAAACAGGCGCGGGAAAATCTATATTAATTAACGGAATTAATGCTGTTCTCGGGAAAAGAGTTAATAAGGATATTGTGCGTTCGGGCTGTGATAAGGCGGTCGTTACTGCGCTTTTTCGTAAGCTTTCGGATGAAACAAAGCAAAAGCTTGACGAGCTTGGAATCGATTGCCCCGATGATGAGCTGCTTATTACAAGGGTTATTATGGCGGATGGCGGAAGTACGGCAAGAATCAATTCGAGAACATCATCGGTGTCGGTTCTTCGTGAAATAGGAACAACGCTTGTCGATGTCCACGGTCAGCATGATAATAAATTGCTCATGTATCCTGAGAAACACATTGATGTTGTAGATAACTTTGCCAACCTGCATGACGATATTTCCGACTATAGGACAAGTTTTCATAAGCTTCAGGAGGTTTCGAGAACAATAAAAAGACTCTCCGCCGACGAGCAGTACAAAAGTGTACGTCTTGACGCTTTGAAAATGCTTACAGACGAGATTGGTGAAGCGGGCTTGTCGGATGAAAACGAAGATGTGAAGATTGAAAATGAATTTGCGGTAATCAATAACAGCAGCAGTATATCCCGTATTTTGTCGGCATCCGCCACAGTAATTAATGGTGACGATGAAAATGTTGGAATTACCGAAATGATAGAGTCCGTTATAAATGAGATTAAGAAATATACCGATGTTATGCCGAAATTTGAGGAGCTTTTGTCACGTCTGGAAAGCCTTAAAATAGATGCCGAGGACATCGGGGATGAAATGAAATCCATTAATGAGAGTATAGATGTTGATGAAGAAAGGCTTGCGTTCCTTGAAAACAGACGTGATAAGCTTATTTCGCTGAAAAAGAAATACGGTCCTGAGCTTAAGGATGTTGCGGAAAAATATAAGTCTGCCATAGATGAGGCACAGCTGCTTATAGATAATTCAAGCGAGATACAAAGGCTCTCAGAGGAAAAAAATCGCCTGCTTATAGAGGTAAGCAATAAAGCCAAGGCAATTTCGGAAAAGAGAAAATCCGCAGCAAAGGAGCTTTCCGCTAAAATAGAGGATGAGCTGCGATTTCTCGACATGCCAAATGTCAAACTTGTGATTGAGCAAACTGACGGCAAGCTTACAAGTATGGGTATGGATAATATGGAGATACTTATTTCCGTCAATTCGGGAGAACCCCCGAAGCCCATTGCAAAGATAGCCTCGGGTGGCGAGCTTTCTAGGATTATGCTTGCGATAAAAAGCGTTATTGCCGAAAAGGATGATGTCCCAACAATGATTTTTGATGAAATAGATACAGGCGTAAGCGGCAGAGCAGCGCAAAAAATCGGCATAAAGCTTAGGGAAATATCACGTAACCGACAGGTTCTTTGCGTTACTCATTTATCTCAGATAGCGGTTATGGCGGATAGCCACCTGCTCATTGAAAAGCAGACGAAGGAGCAACGCACGTTTACAACGGTTGCCCGTTTGGGGGAAAAAGAGCGCATAGCCGAAATAGCACGAATCCTCGGTGGGGATAATATTACGGAAACCACATTAAAAACAGCGGAGGAACAGCTTTTGTCAAGGAATGAGGTTTGTAATCGTGTGGGACATTAAATGACGATTAGCAACACCGTTAACCTGTAGGCGAGGTTGATGCGTAAATTGTTTACTGCGCAGACTGCTATGACACGCTCCACGGTTATTTCAATAAAATATACAACGCCGATGTCCCTCATCTCCAAACTCAACTTGAATTTGGCGATGAGGGACATCTTAGAATTCAGAGGGAGTATCCTGCTCGGTAATCTCTGTATTTTAAATGACAATTTTATCCGCATTCGCAGCTTTTTTCATGCGGTGTGCGATTATGAGTATCATTTTGCCTTTAATAAACCGTTAAATTGCGGATAGAATCAGCATATAATTTTCCGCACTCTTTACCCTAACTTTATTTGCCGGATGCTGACCTAGAAGATTATTTCGGGAACATTGGTATGTTAAGTTTAGGTTGATAAATAGGAATTAAGGCTAATCATTTTGATTTTGCGTTGTAATGTAAGTATGTGCCGCCCCAAAAAGGATTGCGGCAATTACAAGCAGCCAATGCCTTAGCAATATTCCGCTCACAAGGAACAGAGATGTAGGCAGCAACGCCAATGCTATTGCCTTGCAAGCTGACTCTGCCCTGAAATAAAACACCCATACAACCAAATAAGCTGTCAGCAAAGCCGCAGTTGCGATAAAATATAGGAGCATTTCAAAAACACTGCGAAAGCCAAATTCCCATATTCCAATCGGTAAAATCATCAATGCCATGCTTGCATATCGTCCGATCTGTTCTGTCATATTCACAAGAAAATTCCTGCATTTATTTCCCGAATGCGGATTGCGAATTGCAAAAATAATATTTGGAATGAGCATAATGATTACAAGTATCGTACCCCAAACATTTATCCAACCAAACTCCATTCCGATATTTCCTCCAATTATGATTTACTTAGATTTTGAACCGTATTTTTCGGTTACTGCAGCGCTGACAAGTGGCATCTGTAAAAGGTTGCTCTTAATCATTCAGTATGTTAAATTTGGTATAATTAACTTATGTATCAATCCTCTCAATTCGGGTCAATGACTTATTTCTGTACACCAAATCTTCCCGTGTGGTGAACCCCTGCTTTTCCCAAAAAGCGTTCCCTACATCGTTTTTATCAAAGACAACAAGCGCAACCTTGATAATATCCAATTTATACAGCGCCTCCAGTGCCTTATCTACCAATTGTTTTCCGATACCTTGATGCCTATGCAATGGCGAAACCGCCGTATGATATATGTAACCGCGTCTGCCGTCGTTGCCTGCCATAATAACGCCAACAATTTTCCCTTGAATTAATGCTACAAAAGAGGTTTCAGGGTTTCTCTCTAAAAATTTTTCAACGCCTTTTTGGGAATCAACAATATTGTTTAATCCCATGTCCTTGCATGACATCCAAAGTTCATATACATCCGAATAATCATTAATTACCATCCTGCGAATTTCCATATCTATCCCTCATTTCTGCAATTCTGATTTATGCCGATTATACCACACCAAGTTAACAAAAACAATACATTTACTGCACTTTTTTTCTTTTAATTCTCTTTTTACTCATCTGTGTAGGTTATTTAACCTTTGAAAGTGGAAAGACATTTTATTTTTTGAGAATTTGATACAAAGCCTGTGTGCTGTTATACATCATCGCATAAAATTGCTAAAAAAATATAAAAGTTCTGCAAACGGTTATAATGTCCTATTGACAAATTAATGAAAAAGAGCTATAATACTGAGTTAGCGGCAACTAACACAAAAAAGCCGCTTTTATTGGAAAGGCAAGTTAGTGTAAACTAACTTTAGTTAGATGGCCGAGATGCATTGCGTTGTATATAAACGGCGGGCATTATGGGAAAAAGCAGGATTCAAGGAGGTGACTTATTACGCATATAGAAGTCTTTCAGGGCGTTTTAATACCTTTTTTGGGGACAGTGCTTGGCTCCGCCTGTGTCCTGTTTATGAAGAAAAAACTGAATCCGATAGTGCAGAGGGCGCTGATTGGATTCGCCGCGGGCGTTATGGTGGCGGCTTCTATTTGGAGCTTAATTATACCTGCTATGGAGCAGTCGGAGCATATGGGGAAGCTGGCGTTTGTGCCTGCGGCAGTCGGATTCTGGCTTGGTGTTATGTTCTTGCTGATTTTGGATCGGACAGTGCCGCATTTGCATTTGAATAGCAGCAGCGCAGAAGGTATGAAAAGCAGTCTGCAAAAAACCACTATGCTCGTGCTTGCGGTGACAATGCATAATCTGCCGGAAGGTATGGCGGTGGGCGTGGTTTATGCGGGGTGGCTTTCCGAGAATGATGGGATTACGCTCACCGGTGCGTTGGTTCTTTCTCTGGGAATTGCCATACAGAACTTTCCGGAAGGTGCGATTGTTTCCATGCTGCTCCAGACAGAGGGGGCAAGCAGAAAAAAGGCTTTTCTTTACGGTGCAGTTTCCGGAGTTGTTGAGCCGTTAGGCGCAGTGCTTACCATAGCTGCGGCAGGTCTTGTGACCCCGCTTTTGCCGTATCTTTTAAGCTTTGCGGCAGGAGCTATGATTTACGTTGTAGTGGAAGAATTGATACCGGAGATGTCGGAAGGAAATCATTCCAATGTGGGGACTGTTTTGTTTGCTGTTGGTTTTACGGTTATGATGGCGCTGGATGTGTCGTTGGGATAAAAAAGGTAAAATTAACGGTTATGGCAAAATTTAATACTCATTTGTGTTCAAAAAAGGCATTATTATGCGAAAAATCGGAGGCAAATTTATATGATGATAAACAAACGTCTGATAGGGATGGTAAGCGAAAGCCGAAAGTATATAGTCGGGAATGTGATTTTGCAGTGGTTTTCCCTTGTGGCGAACATTGCCATGATGACAGGCATTACATATTTCCTGCAGGGATTATTTGAGAAAACGGCTGATATTAATACCGTTGCCGCAGCAGTGATTACTGCGGCTGTCGCTGTGGTTATCCGATTTATATGCACAATAGGCGCTTCCCGAATGAGTTATCTTTCTTCAAAAGCGGTCAAAAAGACGATACGTGAAAAAATATACCGTAAGCTGTTAAAGCTTGGCTCATCCTATAATGAGCAGGTTAAAACCTCTGAGGTAGTACAGGTTGCGGTGGAGGGAGTCGATCAGCTTGAAACCTATTTCGGAGCATATTTGCCGCAGTTTTTTTATGCAATGCTTGCTCCGCTGACACTGTTTGTGTATATGTGCTCTGTGAATGTGCTGTCGGCAATTTTGCTGCTTGTTTGTGTGCCGCTTATCCCCGTTGCTATTGCGGTTGTGCAGACATGGGCAAAAAAGCTGCTGTCGAAATATTGGGGGCAGTATACGGCGCTCGGCGACACCTTTTTGGAGAATTTACAGGGTTTAACAACGCTGAAAATATACCGTGCGGACGACTACAAAAACAATGAAATGAACCGTGAATCGGAAAAGTTCCGCAGGATTACGATGAAGGTGCTGACCATGCAGCTTAACTCCATTACAATCATGGATCTCATCGCTTACGGCGGCGCAGCGCTCGGCATAATTATGGCGGCAATACAGTACAAGAGCGGGTGCGTTACGCTTGCAGGTTGCCTGCTGATTATCCTGCTTGCGGCAGATTTCTTTATCCCCATGCGGCAGCTTGGCTCTTATTTTCATATAGCAATGAATGGAATGGCGGCAAGCGATAAAATTTTCCGTCTGTTGGATTTGCCCGAAGCGGGAGAAAAAACAGAGAAGGTTCCCCTTGACTGTTCTGTAGTATGCTCGGATTTACATTTTTCTTACAACGAGGACAGAGAAATTTTGCATGGCATAAATATAAACCTTCCAAAAGGCGCATTTGTTTCAGTTGTGGGTAAATCGGGATGCGGAAAATCCACTGTTGCATCTGTTTTAACAGGTTGCGGCAAAAACTATACGGGTACTGTAAAAATCGGCGGCACGGAGCTTTCCGAAATCAGCCAAGCAAGCCTTACGGAGAATATTACCTACATCAGTCACCAAAGCTATTTGTTTAAAGGAACTGTCCGTGATAATTTGCTTATGGGCAAGCCGACAGCTGATGACAATGAGCTTTGGGCTGTGCTCAATCGTGTTAATTTATCCGCTTTTTTGCAGTCGGAAAATGGCCTTGATACCTCTATTTCCGAAAGGGGAGAAAACCTCTCGGGCGGTCAGTGCCAACGGCTTGCTCTTGCAAGGGCGCTCTTGCATGACAGTCCAATCTACATTTTTGATGAGGCAACCTCAAACATTGATGTGGAGAGTGAGAATGATATCATGCGGGAAATTCATGCCCTTGCGGGAAAAAAGACAGTTATACTTATTTCTCACCGTCTTGCAAATGTAACCGAGTCCGACAACATTTATGTTATGGAAAACGGCAGAATCGCAGAGAGTGGAAATCATAACGAGCTTTTGAATCAAAACGGAGTATATGCAAAGCTTTGGAATGTACAGCAAAGCCTTGAGAATTACGGAAGGGACGGCGAAACGGCATGAAAAAAAGAAGCGGATTTATCGTAATGGCGCATTTAATCGGACTTGTGAAACCCCTTTCAGGCTTTATGATTCTTGCAATTCTCATGGGCCTTGTTGGACATATCTGCGCTGCATTTATTACAATATTCGGCGGATATGCCGTTCTAAACCTACTGGGATTTGATACGCCGTTGGAGCTGACAGGGATTTTTGTTTCCTTAATTGTGTTTGCGCTTTTGCGTGGAATACTTCGTTATGCGGAGCAGGCTTGCAATCACTTTATTGCCTTTAAGCTTCTTGCCCTTATAAGGGATAAGGTTTTTCGTGCATTGAGAAAGCTATGCCCCGCAAAGCTTGAGGGAAAGGATAAGGGCGATTTAATTTCAGTTATAACATCGGATATTGAGCTTCTGGAAGTATTCTATGCGCATACAATTTCTCCTGCGGCAATTGCATTTTTGTTTACTATTGTTATGTGCTTGTTTATAGGAAGCTACCATCCTGCCCTCAGTATTTTGGCGCTCATTGCCTATTTGACCGTTGGAGTGGCTGTTCCGATTATTACATCAAAAATCAGCGGCGATGATGGTATGAAATTCCGCACAAAATCGGGCGATCTAAGCAGTTTTGTTCTCGACAGCCTGCGGGGCCTTCCCGAGATTATCCAATATGGTTCGGGCGAAAAACGACTTTCACAAATGAATGAGAAAACAGAAAATCTTTCGGATGATGAATCACGGTTGAAACGCACATCGGGAAGAAATGCGGCGCTGACAAACACGATAATACTTATCTTTGACATTGCCATGCTGTTTGTTTCGGCATTTTTCTATCAAAATGGCAATGTAAATTTTTGCGGTGTGCTGATTCCGACAATTGCGCTGATGAGTTCGTTTGGACCATGCGTTGCATTGGCAAATTTGGGCAGTACCCTGCAAAACACATTTGCCGCGGGAAATCGTGTGCTTGATATTCTTGAGGAAACGCCTGCGGTTTGTGAAATATCGGGTAAACCTGAAATTAGTTTTAACGGTGCGTCGGTTGAAAATGCTGTATTTTCCTATGGCGTGGAAACAATTCTTGATGATGTGTCGCTTGAAATACTGCAGGGCTCTATTGTAGGCATTGTTGGAAGAAGCGGCTGCGGAAAATCCACCCTGCTTAAATTGATGATGCGTTTTTGGGACACGCAGAGAGGCGCTGTAAGGATTTCGGATACAAATATTACCGAAATAAGTACGGGGAATCTTCGTGATATGGAAAGTCTTGTCACTCAGGAAACTCACCTGTTTCATGACAGCATAAACAACAATCTGCGGATTGCCAATTTGAGTGCGACAGATGAAGAAATTGAAGAAGCCTGCAAAAAAGCATCGGTGCATGATTTTATTATGAGCCTTCCGCAAGGGTATGACACGCCCGTTGGCGAGCTTGGTGATAAGCTGTCCGGCGGAGAAAGACAGCGGCTTGGACTTGCAAGGGCATTTTTACATAATGCTCCCTTTATGCTCCTTGATGAACCAACCAGCAATCTCGACAGCTTAAACGAAGCAGTGATACTTAAATCCTTGCGCGAGGAGAGAGATAATAAAACTGTTGTAATGGTATCACACCGCCAATCGACCATGCGTGTTGCGGATAAAGTTTATTCTATGGAGAACATTTCAAAAACAAGCGGGAGAACGAGCTGATGAACGGAAACGCAGTACAGACAAAGCGGGAACGTGAAAAGGCTATGGTATCGCAGATGATAGCTCTTTATTGCAGCAAAAACCATAAAACAAAAAAACGTTTATGCTCGGAATGCGCCGAGCTTGACTGCTATGCAAGACAGCAAAGCGACAGATGCCCCTTTATGGAAACGAAAACATTTTGTTCTAACTGCAGGGTGCATTGCTACAAGCCTGAGATGCGAGAGAAAATTCGAGCGGTTATGCGTTTTTCCGGTCCAAGAATGTTGTTTTATCATCCAATGGCAGCGATACGTCACCTTGTTGAAACAAAAAGAGAAAAAAGAAATCGGAGGAAATATGAAACTTGAGAAACTGATATATTTAATTTTGGGATTTATCTGCCTTGGAATAGGCTGCGTAGGAATCATCCTGCCGATACTGCCAACAGTTCCGTTCTTCCTTGTAACTCTGTTTTGCTTTGCGAAATCCTCGGAGAAGCTGCATACATGGTTTGTTGGGACAAAGATGTATAAAAACCATCTGGAATCCTTTATGCAGAAAAAAGGTATGACGATAGGGACAAAAGCTGCAATTATTGCAAGCGTAACAATACTGATGGGATTCGGATTTTTTATGATGATGAGGAAGGGTATTTATATACCTTGCATTATCCTTGCGGTCGTTTGGATTTGCCATATTGTTTATTTTGTTTTTGGCGTAAGGACGATAAGAGTACACCATGCGGTCGGGAAAACCCCGGAGGATATTGGCAATGAAGAAGCGTCATAATCGCTTGCGAGTCATATTTCCATGCAAAAAAACGGATTTTTACAATTTAATATTAGTTTAGTCACAGCATTCCTACTGCGGAAATGTTATAATATATGAAACATTCTTCGTCGAAAAGGATTGAATAATATGAAAAAAATTAAATGGGGAGTTTTATCAACCGGAAAAATTGCGCATACCTTTGCTGAGGCGCTCCGTGCTGTTCCGCAAGCAGAGCTTTATGCTGTTTCTTCGAGAAGCGCCGAAAAGGCGGCTGATTTTGCAGCAGAGTACGGCTTTGAAAAATCCTTCGGCAGCAGTGAGGATATGCTTAATGATCCGGAATTGGATGCAGTATATATCGCAAGTCCTATGGCGTGTCATTACAGTGATGCGAAAATGTGCTTGAATGCGGGCAAAAACGTGCTTTGCGAGAAATCGGTTACGCTCAATTCCTCAGAACTCACAGAGCTGCTCGCCCTCGCAAAGAAAAAGAATCTGTTTTTTATGGAGGCAATGTGGACAAAGACGCTTCCGCACTTTTTACAGGCAAAAGAGTGGTTTGACAGTGGCATGATCGGCGAGATTAAAATGATTAAGGCGGATTTTTTGAATATTGTGCCTTTTGACCCGAATGATAGGCTTTTCAAGCCCGAATTGGGCGGAGGGGCATTGCTTGATCTTGGCGTTTATACGCTAAACCTTGTTATGGCTTTTCTCGGAAATAATCCGCAGCAAATTTACGCTCGCGCAAATATGAAGAATGGTATCGATTTTGATGATTCCGTTATCCTCAGTTATCCGAATGCCTTTGCAACAATGAATTTTGGCTTTGATTGTAGGTCGGAAAACGGCGCAACAATCGTCGGCGAAAAGGGACTTATAGTATTTGACAGATGGTTTTTCTGCTCCG
Source organism: Oscillospiraceae bacterium (assembly GCA_021199335.1). Lineage (GTDB taxonomy): Bacteria > Bacillota > Clostridia > Oscillospirales > Ruminococcaceae > UMGS363. The sequence continues at coordinate 132,091 of JAJQIG010000046.1, forward strand.
AAAACGTTAAGCTTTTCGATAACAATAACAATCTTGTTGAGGATAAATATTTTCCCCACCCACGAACAGGCTATGAGTACGAAATTCGTGAGGTTAACAGATGCATTGATGAGGGGCTGAAGGATAGTCCTCTTGTACCGCATAGCGACACCGTTGCGGTGATGGGGATTATTGACAGGATTAAGAATGATATTGGTCTTGTATACCCGCAGGAAATATAGATATTTTTATCATACGATATTGGCTGAGCAAAGGAATTCCTGTGGAATTTACCGATTTGGATAAAAAGTTAATTTAAATAGGAAGTGAAATAGCTTCTTCCCCAGTCCGTAGAACACCTCTAAATTGCCTGCAGGAAAATAGACGGAGCGTTCTAACTTATATGTTAATTTTTTTATTTATTTAAGCATAATCCTATTTATGACATGGTATAGGTTTTATAAACCTGTAACGCATTGTGTGTCTTCCATTTGACCTTCGCATTCGGAAACAATTTTACATATATAAGGTGTTCTGTTAACTGCATTCATTACCATGATATTTATTTTGGAAGTTTTTGCGATATAGTCACGAAGTTTGTCAAATGCTGCGCTGTCACGCATACTAACAATATTTATAGTAATTTCGGCTGGTTGTAAAAAAAAGGTTTAATTTTGGTTTTTTAGTATTTTTTTCGGCATTCAGGACGATATTTTGGCAATTGGGGCAAATTTATTGATTTTTTGGCGTAATGTGATACAGTTAAGGTGGCATTGAATTTGATATATTAAATCGAAATTTATTGAAAGGTGGTTTTTATTATGAAGAAGAATAGTGTTAAGAAAATGGTTTCAAAGGTAATAACGAAGGTGGGTGTGAGCTCGGCTAAGGTTGATGTTAATCAGGCTTGTGTTTATGTACTTTATCAGCCTAAGCAACCTAAGGTGTTAAAGAAAAACGATGATTAATAGAAATTGCAATTGAGTTGTACCGATATTTGCTGCTTGTTGATAATTGTTGTTTTGTTTCAGCTAACACGTCTGTACGGTCAAACAGATACACTCTTGCGATAAAATATATAAAGTAGGATTTCTCTAATTGACTGTGTAAGTGTGGTTTCTTTGTTGGTATCGGTATATGTATATACTGATTGTATTATGTATTGAACCAACGCTGTACAATCATAGACATCTATCAAATAGTGGTAAAAGAGTATGAGTAAATATTGGCATTCTATATGTAAAGAAGTCAGCCGAAAGGCTGGCTTTTTTTTACCCAATGTGATATAAGTAGGACGCTTAAAAATTCAAGAAACCGCATTTTAAATCTAAAAATGTATATGTTTTGTTATTGAAATCAGATTGTTAAATTGGTTGTTTTTCGTTTTTTAGTTACTTGTTTTTGATGAACAGATTTCTCTGCTTAATTCTGAGGATTGAGATGGTTGAACTTTTTGAAAGTAAATAATTTTATATATTTACTTTCAAAAAATTATGTGGTATAATTTATTCATAAAATGTCAAATAAGAAAATATTTTGGAGAGCGATAAGTTATGCTGAATATTGCTGTTTGCGATGATGACTTAAGCATTGTTGATGAGGTAAAGGCAATGATATTAAGATATTGCAAGAGCAGGACTTTGGAGTGTAAAATATTCTCTTATTATGACGGAGAAGATTTGATTAAATCCAAAGAATCGTTTAATATAGTTTTCCTCGATATAGAAATGAACGGGTTAGACGGTATTTCAACAGCCGAATACATCAGGGAACGAGATATGAAAATTCCAATTGTTTACATGACAAACCATACGGATTATTGGCGAAGGGCATTTACAGTTCATGTATTTTATTATATGACTAAACCTATACATGAAAATGAAATTAGCAATGTTATGAACGATTATCTAATCTCCGTTATTGATGATAATGATGATATTCTTATTCTCCCCACTGATAAAGGAGTAGAATATCTTAGGACGAATGAGATATATTATTTTATATTTGAAGCCAAGAAGAAGGTATATGTACATACCACTGACAGACGAATTTTGGTTTGAGAACACTTAACAAATATTTTTGAAAAACTTGATAAAACACAATTTTATAAATCAAGACGAGATGGCGTTTTGAATTTAAGGTGTGTAAGCAGGATTCAGAACGAATTTGTCATAGTAATTAGAAACGGTGATATGCTGCCCTTGGCGCAGAAAAAGAAGAGTGATTTTACTAATAAATTGTCTGATTATTTTGCACACAAATTGAGAGGAAGAAATATATGAATGATAGCATGATTGCATTTATGGCTAAATGTGTTAACACTGCAGTCATGAATCTACTTGTATTATTATTTTTCTCAAAGGTGTATCTGCCCAAATACAAAAACAAGGTACTGTATATAGTAGTAAATTTGTTAGTTGATTACATAGGTATCCCAATATTAAATCTTTTATATACTATAGTGTACGTTAATGTTTATTGCTTAGTCTTATTTAAAAGTAATTACAGACAGAGCTTTGTTTACAATTTTTTATTTATAATATTACTGTTTGTTGCTGAAATACTGACAGCGGTATTCTGCACAGTGATTGATAATGACTCATTAGCGGAGGTTTTAAGCAATGATTTGTACATGACAGTAAGTTATTTAATAAATATATTGCTTATGGTAGTGATATGGAGAATTCTGGTGCTGACTTTATCCAGGAGAGGTACTGCTTCTATTAGGATTAAACAGATTATATTGTTTATCATATTTACTGCTTTTGAAGCATTTGTTGTCAACAGTTATTCATTTAAAATTGAGGATAGCAAAGACGGTATATATGCGATTATAATGTTGATAGGTTTTATATTTTTAAATATATATATAGTGTATTTTATAGATGCTATCACGAAGGCGTATAGAAAAGAAATTGAATATGAGCTTATGGATCAGCAGAGCAAAATTCAACTGGAAAACTTTAAGGAAATCAGCCAAAAATATGAAGAATCAAGAAAGGTCATTCATGATATAAAAAACATCTGGCTACACTAAGTGAATTAAAAGGAATGGATGAGAAAAGAGCACAAGAATATAGCAATATTCTCAGCGATAAGGTTGACCTATTGCTTAGTGGTTTCCAATGTTCAAATCAGATTTTAAGCATAATAATGAATCAAAAGATGACAATTGCAGAAAAGAATAATATAAAACTCAACACTCAAATTGAAGATATTTTGTTCGACTTCATGGATGATATTGATATTACAGCAATATTTGCAAATCTGTGGGATAATGCAATAGAGGCATGCAAGAAGGTACAAAGTGATAAACGTTTTATAAACATTATTGTAGGAAATATGAATGATTATATTGTTATATGTTTTGAGAACAGCTTTAATGGTAAAATAAGCAAAAAAGGCGATATAATATTGTCCACCAAAAAGAGACATGAAGGAGTTGGAGTGTCCATAATAACAGCAGCTGTGAAAAAATACGATGGTTTTATTAATTTCGAAAACGATATGGATACATTTAAGGTTAAACTTATGATTCCATCCTTTAAATAAGTTATACTTTCTCACCACGAACTATCGGCGATAAATATGATTCTGTAATTTCATCAACCGAGATAAGTCCTTTGTCTTAACCAATATAATATTTTGTGATGGAATAGAGCCTTAAAAGCATAATGGTAGGCACTGTTTCTCACTCCTTGCCCCTATATATGTAAGGAGCAGCAATAAAAGGGGTAGAGTTTTATGAAAGCAATATCTATGATTATTAGACACTCGCATTAGCTTGTAATATAGTGGTTATGGTTATTCCCTTAAAGCAGAGCAAAAAAATAACCGTTTGGCATTAAACCAAACGATTATTTCTATAGATTTCGATTATGCGGGAACTGAACCCTCGTTGGGCAGTTCCCGTTTTATTTGTGATATGCCCCATTTTCAAGCGGGTTAAATTTCATTTACCGCAATAAACCGAACAGTACGGAAATATTTTCAAACCACTGCGGAAAATCCTCGTAGTACATATCATAATACTGCTCATACATTTCAGGATAATAATCCTTAATAAGCTGGAGCATTTCGGGCATTTTTGTAAGTACAAGCACAACAGCCACAATCAGAAAAATCAGAGAAACCGCAAGCGCAATCGACGAGCAGACAATTCCTGCCGTTGAAGCACCCTTTCCGACAGGGTAATGCTTTGATTTATACACAGCGCCGAGTATAATTCCGACTATTGGAAGAACGAACAGTGGGGGAAACACATACATCATGAACGTTACCGCTGCAATAAGGGAGATAATTCCCAAAACCATCGATGCCGTTGCCATACCTGTCTTGTACATTTGATTCATCGGGACGCTGTAGCCACCGAAGTTTTCATACTGTCCCGAATATTGCTGCTTGTATGGGTCGAAATCCGGCTGATCGTATGTGGATTGCTGCTGCGGCGGGGGAGTGTAGGTTCCGCTTGTGTTCGGAACGCTGCTTTGAGGAATATTGTTCCCGTTGGAGCTGTCACCCTGCATATTGTACGGATCCTGTCTGTATGGGTTGCCGTCATTAAGGGGCATATTGTAAGGGCCCTGAGCCTGATTATTATTATCAGAGAAGCTTTCCTCTTCAAATGCACCGTGCTCATTGTTGTTAAATTCGTCCATATAATTTCCTCCCGATAGCGGAATTACCGCATTGTAATGGCATTTTGCTTTATACGCAATAAAAATATCGCACAAATCCCGCAAAACAAATTTTAGCTTTGCTCCCAATGATTATACCATATAATGCATTAAAATGCAAGAGGATTTTTTCTGTAAAGATGCGAGTCTTTACTTCACTGCTTTTTTTATTCCCGATAGTGCAGCGGTTAAAATTCTTGCTGCAGAGGAAACCGCAAAAACTCCCATCGCAATCGAACCCGCAACGCCGAACGTTAAGGCGCATTGCTCTGCAAATCCCGAATTATCACCGCTTAGAAGGGTTATCATCGCATTGTAAATCATACTTCCCGGAACAAGGGGAATTATCGCAACAACGAGATACATATTCACGGGAACATGAAGCCGTCTTGCAAGAATTTCGGCATATATTGAAATTGAACAGGCGGCGAGAAAATAACAAAGCATTTCGCTGCTGCCGCTAAATTCGGCTGCATTAAAAATAACTTGGCTGATAATACCGCCAACCGCCGCAGCTATAATGTGGCGAAAGCGGATGTTGAACTGTATGCCGAAAGCGATTGATGCAATAAAGCTGTAAAGCGCAGGGAGAACCAATTCGTTCAGATAATCCATTTTAGCCTCAACCTCCGAAAATGTTTGTCAAAAGCGCAATCGCAGATGCTGCGCCAACCGCCATTCCAACAGCAGTCAGCAGGGCTTCAATCATTGTGTAAAGCCCCGCAATAAAATCTCCCGCAATAAAATCACGCATACAGTTTGTGAGCGTTACCCCGGGAACAAGCGTCATAAGAGAACCTATTATAACCTTGTCAAAACCGTCCGTTAATCCTGCCTCGGCGATAAGAACAGCTATTGCCGCAGCCGACATCGAACAAATCAGCCCGCTAAAAAAAACACTCGGCTTTACCTTGGCAACAGCCATTTCAATCGGCTTTATTACAGCTGCAATAGCTCCCGCCGCAACCGATTCCCTCCAACCCCCACCAAAGAAAAGCGCAAATGTCGCCCCGACAATAATGTAGCTTGCAAGAATGGTTGGAAAACCGTATGTTTTGCGGTTTTGTATCTTGTTTATGTGGGCTGTAATCGTGGAAAAGCTCGGCTTTTCACTGCAAATAAAGCGTGAAAGATTGTTAATTTTATCAACGCGGTCAAGGTTGGTTTCACGCTTCGTTATGCGAACCTGTCTTGTGATAGGCAAACCGTTCTCGCCGTCAATTGTGATGATAAGGCAGGCAGGGATAGCGAAAACCTCGATTTTCTCAAAGCCGTATGCGGCGGCAATGCGGTTAACGCTCTCCTCGGCGCGGTAAATTTCCGCACCGTAACTGATGAGCATTGACCCTATTTTTGATGTAACGGTAAGCAGCTCATTTGAAGTCATATCAGATAACAAATCCTCCGTTCACGGAAATAATTTCTCCGGTAATAAATGATGCCTTGGGGGAGGATAGGAAAAAAATCGTCTCCGCAACATCCTCGGAAGTTCCGATTCGCCCAAGGGGAGTTTCTTCTTTAAGGGTGGAAATTGTTTCGGGGGAAAGCTTGCCGTTCATCTCTGTTTCTATAACTCCGGGAGCAACTGCGTTAACGGTTATCCCCGACGGCGCAAGCTCTTTCGCAAGTGCCTTTGTGAAGCCAATTACCGCAGCCTTCGCAGCTGAATAATGAACCTCACATGATGCGCCCGTTATTCCCCACATTGAAGAAACGTTTATGATCCTGCCGTACTTTTCGTGAACCATATGCGGAAGAACCGCCTGAGTGCAGTTGTAAACCCCTTTGACATCAACGTCAAAAAGGCGATCCCATTTTTCCTCGGTAATGTCGCAGAACATAATCTGCTCGGCTATGCCTGCGTTGTTGACGAGTATATCCGTCCCACCGAAGCTTTCAAGGGCAAATGCAGCCATGTCGTCAACAGCCCTTCTGTCCGAAACATCAGCACAAAAGGGGAGAGCCTTTCCGCCCGCTGAATTTATTATTCCGCAGACCTCCTCGGCTTTATTCCTTGAAGAAGAAAAATTTACGACAACGTTAAATCCGTTTTTCCCGAAAAGAATCGCGGCCGCCCTGCCTATTCCCCTCGAGCCGCCTGTTACAATGACCGTTTCAGACATAAAAATGCACCTCCCATAGTATATGCCGTACAAAAATCGACGGCTACAAAGCTATTATACCATTATGCGGCGGTATTTACAAGAGATATTTTTTATGATACAATTCTTTGTAGGAAGTGATAATATGAACTATGATTTTACAAGCTGCCGCCTTTGCCCGAGAAAATGTGGGGCGGACCGCACGATTGGCGAGGGCTTTTGCGGCGGGGGAATAAAAATAAGAGCCGCAAAGGCGTATCTTCATATGTGGGAAGAACCATGCCTTTCCGGTAAAAACGGTTCGGGAACGGTTTTCTTTTCGGGCTGCAGTATGAAATGTGTCTTTTGTCAGAATTATAAGATTTCCGCAGAAAATTTTGGCATAGAAATCAGCGGCGAGCGTCTTGCAGAAGTTTTTCTTCGACTAAACGAGAGCGGAGCGCATAATATAAACCTTGTCAGCCCGACACATTTTGTTCCTCAGATAATCGATGTCCTGGATAAAGTTAAGCCTCACCTTAAAATTCCTATAGTTTATAACAGCAGTGGATATGAGCTTAGCGAAACGCTTAGAATGCTTGAAGGGTATGTCGATATTTATCTCCCCGATTTTAAGTATTACAGTAATGAAATTGCAGGGAAATATTCATCTGCGCCCGATTATTTCGAGCGTGTCTGTGAATCCGTTCGGGAAATGCTGCGGCAGGTTGGAAAACCGTTAATAGGGGAGGACGGTATAATGAAAAAAGGGGTTATAGTAAGGCATTTAACCCTTCCGAGCCATCGTATGGATTCGATAAAGGTTCTTGAAACCATTGCGGAGCGTTTCGGTACGGAAAATGTCCTGCTGAGCCTTATGAGTCAGTATACACCCGCATACAGGAGCTATGAATTTAAAGAAATTTCACGCAGAATTTCCTCTTTTGAGTATAACTTTGTTGCGGATAGGGCGGTGAAGCTTGGGTTTAACGGATATATGCAGGAAAAGTCCTCCGCAAAGGAGGAATATACTCCCGATTTTGACCTTTTCGGACTGTAGCCGCAGAAAAGGGAGCTGCCAAACCGGACAGCTCCCAATCTATATTATTTTAATTCATCTTATGGTTGTACACCACAGCTCAAATGCTTAGGGGGAATCACTCCAATCATTCAGATTTTTAAATTTCTCAAAAGCACTTTCATATTGACATCTTCCTCTCATATATAAAGGAACAGATGATGTTCAAGCTGTTAAATTGAACCGTGTTTCCATTCAAAGGCTGACCTTTCTCCACATATGCAGACAGCTCCTTTTCAATTTTTTATGGAAATCAATTTAACTGATTCGGTTCATTGAACCTTCCTCCGATTTATCAAAATTAAGACATATAAGTCATAGTTTAACCTGAAACCAAACCGTTTAACGGTTATCGCCTTACCCGACCTGTTGGATTCACCCTCATTTCGTTAGATAATTTTTTTGTTAACCAAAACTTTCATCATAATGAATCACACCTTTTGGGGAGGTATAGTATTTATCGAAAACCGACTGTTAAAGCCGTCTTACCTGTCCTGTTGGATTCACCCTCATTTCGTTAGATAATTTTTTTGTTAACCAAAACTTTC